>NZ_JBHXPI010000011.1:0-183766 GCF_042718575.1 Streptomyces sp. NPDC058579 | reverse complement strand
CCTTCCTTGTCCCCCCCCCCCCCCCCCCCGACCAACACGCCCCGGGGGGGCGCCCCGTGCGCGGGGGCGCCCCCGCCACTGAGCCGTGCCTCGCCGCCGGTCGGGCGCGAGGCCGAGATCGAGGACCTGAGAGGACTGAGAGGACAGATGAGCATCTCCGCATGGAGACCGCGGTTCCTGAGCGCCGTGGTCGCGACCAGTCTCCTGGCACTGGGCGGTCCGCTGATGAGCGCGCCCGCGCAGGCCGCGGGCGGCCCCAACATCGCCCTGGGCGACGCCGCGGCGGGCAGCAGTGCCCTGGCCGAGTACGGCGCCGCGAACATCACCGACGGCAACCAGGGCTCGTACTGGCAGAGCGCCGGCAGCGGCCTGCCCCAGTGGGTCCAGGCCGACCTCGGCGCCACGACCCGCGTGGACGAGGTGGTCCTGAAGCTGCCCGCCGGCTGGGAGAGCCGTAACCAGACGCTCTCCGTCCAGGGCAGCGCCGACGGCACGAGCTTCGCCACCCTCAAGAACTCCGCCACCTACACCTTCAGCCCCGGTACGGCCAACACCGTCACGGTCACGTTCCCCGCGACCCAGACGCGGTTCGTCCGGATCGCCGTCACCGCCAACACCGGCTGGCAGGCCGCCCAGCTCTCCGAGCTGGAGGTGCACGCCGCCGACGCCTCCTCCGTCAACCTCGCGGCCGGCCGCACCCTGACCGCGAGCAGCCACACCCAGGTGTACGGGGCGGGCAACGCCAACGACGGCAACCGGGCCACCTACTGGGAGAGCGCCAACAACGCCCTCCCGCAGTGGATCCAGGCGGACCTCGGCTCCGCCGTCCGCATCGACCGGGTCGTCCTGCGGCTGCCGTCCGGCTGGGAGACGCGCAGCCAGACCCTCAAGATCCAGGGCAGCACCAACGGCACCGACTTCACCGACCTGACCGCCTCCCAGGCGTACACCTTCGACGCCGCCGGCGGACACACCGCGACGATCACCTTCGACGCCGCCACCACCCGCCACCTCCGCGTCCTCGTCACCGCGAACAGCGTGCAGCCCGCCGGACAGCTCTCCGAGCTGGAGGTCTACGGCCCGGAGACCGGCGACACGCAGGCACCTTCCGCGCCCGCGAGCCTCGCCCTCACCCAGCCCGCCACCGACCAGATCCGGCTCACCTGGAACGCGGCCACCGACAACGTCGGCGTGACGGGCTACGACATCTACGCCAACGGCGCCCTGCTCAGCAGCGTCGCCGGGGGAGTCACCACGTTCACCGACACCCGGCCGGCGAACCAGACGGTGACCTACCTCGTCCGCGCCAGGGACGCGGCGGGCAACCAGTCGGCCGACAGCAACACCGTGACCCGCACCGGCGACACCGGGGACACCCAGGCACCCACGGCGCCCGCGAACCTCCAGCTCACCGCGCCCGCGGCCGGGCAGATCCGGCTGGCCTGGAACGCCTCGTCGGACAACGTGGGCGTCACCGGCTACGACGTCTACGCCAACAACACGCTCCGAGGCAGCGTGGCCGGCAACGTCACCACGTACACCGACACCCAGCCGGCCTCCGCCACCGTCACGTACCACGTCCGCGCCAAGGACGGGGCCGGCAACCAGTCGGCCAACAGTAACGCCGTGACCCGCGACGGCACCGGCGGCACGGGCTCCGACCTGGCGGTCGGCAAGGAGATCGCCGCCTCCTCCATGGTGCACACCTACGCCGCCGTGAACGCCAACGACAACAACGTGGCGACGTACTGGGAGGGCGCGGGCGGCAGCTACCCCCAGACCCTCACCGTGAAGCTGGGCTCCAACGCCGACCTCGACCGGCTCGTCCTCAAGCTCAACCCGGACGGAGCCTGGGCCACCCGGAGCCAGACGATCGAGGTCCTCGGCCGCGAGCAGAGCGCCTCCGGCCAGACCGGCCTCGTCGCGGCGAAGAGCTACACCTTCGACCCGGCGAGCGGCAACACCGTCACGATCCCGGTCTCCGCCCGGGTCGCCGACGTCCAGCTGAAGTTCACCGCCAACTCCGGCGCCTCGGCCGGCCAGCTCGCCGAGCTCCAGGTCATCGGCGTCCCGGCGCCCAACCCGGACCTGGAGGTCACCGGCCTGACCGCCTCGCCCACCTCACCGGTCGAGTCGGACCCGATCACGGTGAGCGCGACCGTCCGCAACAGCGGCCCGGCCGCCGCGCCCGCGAGCGCCGTGGCGCTGCGCCTGGGCGGCACCAAGGTCGCCATTGCCCAGGTCGGGGTCCTGGCCGCAGGCGCCCAGACCACGGTCGGCGCCTCCATCGGCGCACGGGACGCCGGTTCGTACGAGCTGAGCGCGGTCGCCGACGAGGCGGGCGCGGTCATCGAGCAGAACGAGTCCAACAACACGTTCACCAGCCCCACCGCCTTGGTGGTCAGGCCGGTCTCCAGTTCGGACCTGGTCGCGGCCTCCGTGACCACCTCGCCGTCCAGCCCGGCCGCCGGTCAGGCGGTGACCTTCAAGGTGGCCGTGAAGAACCAGGGCACCGTGGCGAGCGCCCCGGGCAGCCACGGCGTCACCCTCACCCTGCTCGACTCCACGGGCGCCACGGTCAGGACGCTGACCGGGGCGCACAGCGGAGCCCTCGCGGCCGGGGCCGCGGCCGAGGTGGGCCTCGGCCCCTGGACCGCGGCCAACGGCTCGTACACCGTGAAGGTCGTCCTCGCCGACGACGCCAACGAGCTGCCGGTCAAGCGCGCCAACAACACGTCCACCCAGCCGCTCTTCGTCGGCCGCGGCGCCAACATGCCGTACGACATGTACGAGGCGGAGGACGGCACCGCCGGGGGAGGCGCGCAGGTCGTCGGGCCTAACCGGACAGTCGGCGACATCGCGGGCGAGGCCTCGGGCCGCAAGGCCGTGAACCTGGACGCGACGGGCGAGTACGTCGAGTTCACCACCCGCGCCGACACCAACACCCTGGTCGCCCGGGTCTCGCTGCCCGACGCCCCGGGTGGCGGTGGCGTGGACTCCACGATCAACGTCTACGTCGACGGGGTGTTCAAGAAGGCGCTCCCGGTGACCTCGAAGTACTCCTGGCTGTACGGCGCCGAGGCCGCGCCCGGCAACTCCCCGGGCTCGGGCGCCCCGCGGCACATCTACGACGAGGCGAACATCATGCTCGGCGAGACCGTGCGGGCGGGCAGCAGGATCCGGCTGCAGAAGGACGCCGCGAACAACCAGTCGTACTACGCGGTCGACTTCGTCAACCTGGAGCAGGTCGCGCCGGTCGCGAACCCCGACCCGGCCACGTACACGGTCCCGGCGGGCTTCGGCCACCAGGACGTCCAGAACGCGCTCGACCGGGTACGTATGGACACGACGGGCACCCTCGTCGGGGTCTACCTGCCGCCGGGCGACTACCAGACGTCGAGCAAGTTCCAGGTGTACGGCAAGCCCGTGAAGGTCGTCGGCGCCGGCCCCTGGTACGCGAAGTTCCACGCGCCCGCCGCGCAGGACAACACCGACGTCGGCTTCCGGGCAGAGGCGGCGGCCAAGGGCTCGCTCTTCAAGGGCTTCGCCTACTTCGGCAACTACACCTCGCGGATCGACGGCCCCGGCAAGGTCTTCGACTTCGCGAACGTCACGGACATCGTCATCGACGACATCTGGAACGAGCACATGGTGTGCCTGTACTGGGGCGCGAACACGGACCGGATCACGATTCGCAACTCGCGGATCCGGAACATGTTCGCGGACGGCATCAACATGACCAACGGCTCCACCGACAACCTCGTGACCAACAACGACGCGCGGGCCACCGGTGACGACAGCTTCGCGCTCTTCTCCGCGATCGACGCGGGCGGCGCGGACATGAAGAACAACGTCTACGAGAACCTGACGTCGACGCTGACCTGGCGGGCCGCGGGAGTCGCCGTCTACGGCGGCTACAACAACACCTTCCGCAACATCCACATCGCCGACACCCTCGTCTACTCCGGGATCACCATCTCCTCGCTGGACTTCGGCTATCCGATGAACGGCTTCGGCACCGATCCCACGACCTTCGAGAACATCTCGATCGTCCGGGCCGGCGGGCACTTCTGGGGCGCGCAGACCTTCCCGGGCATCTGGGTGTTCTCCGCCTCCAAGGTCTTCCAGGGGATCAGGGTCAGCCATGTCGACATCGTCGACCCGACGTACAGCGGCGTGATGTTCCAGACGAACTACGTCGGCGGGCAGCCGCAGTTCCCCATCAAGGACACCGTGTTCACGGACATCTCGATCACGGGCGCGCGCAGGAGCGGCGACGCGTACGACGCGAAGTCGGGCTTCGGTCTGTGGGCCAACGAGCTGCCGGAGTCCGGTCAGGGGCCGGCCGTGGGGGAGGTGACCTTCAACGGCCTCGAGCTGAGCGGCAACGCGGTGGACATCCGTAACACCACGTCCACCTTCAAGATCAACGTCAACCCCTAGCGGGTCCGGCGACACCCCGGGCGGGACACGGGCCCGGTGAGGCCGGTGCAGGCGGCTTGCGGCTGCTTGCACCGGCCTTCTTCTCGTTTCTGTCAGGCAATTACGAAATCGGCGCGATATCTTGCGTTCACATGTTGGGGGTGGTTGAGTGTGGCGCGCCCCACAGAACGCACCGGCGGTGGGGCGACCTCCACGTTCATGCCCGAAGGGGACCACCCATGAGAAGTGCCCGGTTCCGCCGTACGCGCCGCGCCAGCGCGGTCACCCTCGTCTCCGCGCTCACGCTGACCGTGCTCGCCGCCTGCGGCACGAGCAGCAGCGACAACAACGGCGGCGGTGGTTCCGAGGGCGGCGGATCGTCCGACCCCACCGCCCCGTTGGACCCGAAGACCAAGGTGACGCTCACCATCGACTGCATGCCCCCGGCGGCGAAGGCGGCCGAGCTCAAGGAGTGGAAGGAGGACGTCGCCACCTTCAACAAGACGTACCCGAACGTCACGATCGAGGGCCGCTCCACCGCCGGCCAGTGCCTCGAACCGCCCCGCTTCACCGCGATGCTCAAGGCCAAGTCCCAGCCGGACGTCTTCTACACGTACTTCACCGACCTGCAGCAGGTCCTGGACAACGACGGCGCCGCCGACATCACCGCGTACGTCAACGACAAGAGCGTCCCGCTCCTGAAGGACATCGACCCGAACGTCCTCGCCTCCCTCAAGCAGGACGGCAAGCTCTACGGCCTGCCCACCAGCAACTACACGATGGGCCTGCTCATCAACCGCAAGCTCTTCCAGCAGGCCGGCCTCGACCCCGACGCCCCGCCGCGCACCTGGGAGGAGGTCCGCGCCGCCGCCAAGAAGATCGCCGCACTCGGCAACGGCACAGCCGGCTTCGGCGAGTACAGCGCGGGCAACACGGGCGGCTGGCACTTCACCGCGCAGCTGTACAGCCTGGGCGGAGACGTCGTCGACGCGAGCGGCAAGAAGGCCGCCTTCAACAACGAGCTGGGCAAGCAGGTCGTGAAGAACCTCCACGCCATGCGCTGGGAGGACGACAGCATGGGCAAGACCCAGCTGCTCAAGTGGGGCGACCTGCAGAAGCAGATCGCGACCGACAAGCTCGGCATGTTCCTCGCGGCGCCCGACGACATCGCGTACATGGTCCAGCAACTCGGCGCGAAGTACGAGAACTTCGGCATGGGGCCGATCCCCGGCGAGAAGGCCACCCTGGCCGGCGGCAACAACTACATGGTCAAGAAGGGGATCTCCGGCGACAAGATCAAGGCCGCGGTCGCCTGGCTCAACTTCAAGAACCTCAGCGTCGGCAAGGGCCAGTTCGACTGGGCACGCACCAAGCAGGACGGCCTGCCGGTCGGCGTCCCGCAGCCCAACTTCTGGCTGAACGACTCCAAGGGCAAGGACGACGCCGCCCGCGTGGAGCACGCCACCATGCCGGTCGCCAACTTCAAGGCCTTCATGGACAACCCGGTCGCGGGCAAGGCGGAGCCGCCGAAGGCCCAGGAGATCTACAAGGTCCTCGACAACGTGATGTCCGGCATCCTCACCAACAAGGACGCCGACGTCGACAAGCTGCTCGCCACCGCCGAGACGCAGGTCAACCAGGTCCTCGCCACCGGGTGACCGGATGACCGGATCCCGGGCAGGGGCGGACCGACGCGCCGCCCCGCCCGGGCCCCGACCATCCATCGGAAGACCACCCGGCAGATCACCGGGCAGCCCAGCATCAAGGAGCGAGCGACGATGTCGGCCCCCAGCCTGACCCCGAGCAAGGCGGGTTCCCCCCGCCCCTCACCGCCGCACGAGGCGGACCACGCGCCCCCCGGCGGGCGGTTCGCGAAGAGCCTGCGGCGCAACCTCACCGCCCACGGGTTCCTCATCGGCGCGGTCCTCTGCTTCGCGGTCTTCTCCTGGTACCCGATGGTCAGGGAGTTCTTCCTGGCCTTCCAGAAGACCGAGAGCGGCCAGACCACCTGGGTCGGATTCGACAACCTCGTCACCGTCTTCAACGACCCGGCCTTCTGGCAGGCCTGGCGCAACACGCTCCTGTTCACCGTGCTCGCGCTCGTCTTCGGCTTCGCCGTGCCGTTCGTCGTGGCGATCGTCATCAACGAGTTCCACCACGGACAGGGCTACCTCCGGCTGCTCGTCTACCTCCCCGTGATGCTCCCGCCGGTCGCCTCCGTCCTCCTCTTCAAGTACCTGTACGACCCCGGCTACGGCCTGCTCAACGAGCTCTTCCGGTCCCTCCACCTGCCCGAGCAGCAGTGGCTCCAGGACCCCGACCTCTCGATGCTCTCCGTCGTCATCGCCTCGACCTGGATGAACATGGGCGGCGCGGCCCTCATCTACCTGGCCGCGCTCCAGTCCATCCCCGGCGAGCTGTACGAGGCGGCCGAACTGGACGGCGCCGGGCTCTTCCGCAAGATCTGGCACGTCACCATCCCGCAGACCCGGCTCATCCTCTCGCTGATGCTGCTCATGCAGATCATCGCGACCATGCAGGTCTTCGTCGAACCCTTCCTGCTGACCGGCGGCGCGGGACCCGAAGGCTCCACCACGACCGTCGTCTACCTCATCTACCAATACGCCTTCAACTTCAACAACTACGGTGCCGCGGCGGCGCTCGGCCTGCTCCTCCTCGTACTCCTGGCCGGCTTCTCGGCCGCGTACGTGAAGCTCAGCCGCGCCGAGGACGAGTAGGACCGGGGGAGAACCAGCATGTCGACACGTACCCTCATCTCGCCGGCGCAGCTCGCCCGCCCCCGCGCCAGGGTCATCTACTGGACCGTCTTCGCCGTGGTCGTCGGCGGCTTCACCCTGGCGTTCCTCGGCCCCCTGTACTGGCTGGTGACGAGCGGCTTCAAGGACGCCCAGGAGGTGATCCAGACACCGCCGACCCTGGTGCCCGGCACCTTCGAGCCGGCGAACTACACCCGCGCCTGGGAGGTCATGGACCTCGCCACCCTGCTCTTCAACACCCTCTACTACGCGTTCGGCGCGCTCGCCTTCCAACTCGTCCTCGACGTGGCGGCCGCCTACTCGCTCTCCAAACTGCGGCCCGTCCTCGGCAAGGCGATCCTCGGCCTGATGCTGGCGACCCTGATGATCCCGGCGACCGTCCTCGTCGTACCGCAGTACCTCACCGTCCTGGACGTGCCCGTCATCGAGCGCAACCTGCTGAACACGCCCTGGGCGATCTGGCTCCCGTCCGTGACCAACGCCTTCAACATCTTCCTGCTCAAGCGGTTCTTCGACTCGATCCCGAGGGAACTCCTCGACGCGGCCTCCATGGACGGCGCCTCGCCCACGCGCATCCTGTGGTCGATCGTGCTGCCCATCTCACGGCCGATCCTGGGCGTGGTGTCGATCTTCGCCGTGGTGGGGGTCTGGAAGGACTTCCTCTGGCCGATGCTCACCCTCCCCGACCCGGCGACGCAGACCCTCAACGTCGGCATCTACTCGCTCTCCAACGGCGTACCCGTGAACGTGCTCATCGCCGCGCTCACCATCGCCTCCGTGCCGACCCTGCTCATCTTCCTGGTCTTCCAGCGCAACATCATGAGCGGCCTCACCGCGGGCGGACTCAAGGGCTGACAGCGCCGCCCTGCCCCGCCTCCGCACCCCCAGACCTTCGTCGCCGGCCCGTCCGACACGCCCCGCAGCAACCGGGCCGGCGGCGAAGAACCCCGACCTGCCCGAAAGGACCGTCACGTGGCAGCCCCGAACTCGCACCGCACCGACGACTGGTGGCGCGACGCCGTCATCTACCAGGTGTACCCACGCAGCTTCGCCGACGGAGACGGCGACGGCACCGGGGACCTCGCGGGCGTCCGGGCGAGACTGCCCTACCTCGCCGAACTGGGCGTCGACGCCGTCTGGTTCACCCCCTGGTACCTCTCCCCGCTCGTGGACGGCGGCTACGACGTCGCCGACTACCGCACCATCGACCCCGCCTTCGGCACCCTCGCCGAGGCCGAGAAGCTCATCGCCGAAGCCCGCGAGCTCTCCATCCGCGTGATCGTCGACATCGTCCCCAACCACGTCTCCGACCAGCACGCCTGGTTCCGCGCGGCCCTGGCCGCCGGACCCGGCAGCCCCGAGCGCGAGCGGTTCCACTTCCGCCCCGGCCGCGGCGAGCGCGGCGAACTCCCGCCCAACGACTGGCCCTCGCAGTTCTCCGGCGCGACCTGGACCAGGGTCGAGGACGGCGAGTGGTACCTCCATCTCTTCACCCCCGAGCAGCCCGACCTCAACTGGGCCCACCCGGAGGTCCGCCGCGAGCACGAGGACGTCCTGCGCTTCTGGTTCGAGCGCGGCGTCGCCGGCGTGCGTATCGACTCCGCCGCGCTGCTTGCCAAGGACCCGGCCCTCGCCGACTTCGTCGAGGGCGTCGACCCCCACCCGTACATCGACCAGGACGAACTCCATGACATCTACCGCTCCTGGCGCGCGATCGCCGACACCTACCAGGGCGTCTTCGTCGGCGAGGTCTGGCTGCCGGACTCCGAACGGTTCGCCCGCTACCTCCGCCCCGACGAGCTGCACACCGCCTTCAACTTCTCCTTCCTCTCCTGCCCCTGGGAGGCGGACCGGCTGCGCCGCACCATCGACGACACCCTCGCCGAGCACGCGCCCGTCGGAGCCCCCGCGACGTGGGTCCTCTGCAACCACGACGTCACCCGGACCGTCACCCGCTACGGGCGCGCCGACACCGGCTTCGACTTCGCGAAGAAGGCCTTCGGCACCCCCACCGACCTCGGCCTCGGCACCCGCCGGGCCCGGGCCGCCGCGCTGCTCACCCTCGCGCTGCCCGGATCGGTGTACGTGTACCAGGGCGAGGAGCTCGGACTCCCCGAGGCCGACATCCCGCGCGACCGCATCGAGGACCCCATGCACGCCCGCTCCGAGGGCGTCGACCCCGGCCGCGACGGCTGCCGCGTCCCGCTGCCCTGGGCCGCCGAAGCGCCCTGGTACGGCTTCGGCTCGGAGTCCGAACCGTGGCTGCCCCAGCCCAGGGACTGGGCGCGGTACGCGGTGGACCGCCAGCGCACCGACCCGGAGTCGATGCTCGCGCTGTACCGGACGGCCCTCGCGCTGCGCCGGGCCGAGGCGGGCTTCGGCGACGGGCCCATGACCTGGCTGCCGGCCGAGGAGGGCGTACTCGCGCTGGCCCGCCCGGAGGGCCTGGTGTGCGTCGTGAACCTCGCGCCGACGCCCGCCGCGCTGCCGCCGCACGAGCGGATCCTGCTCGCCGGCGGACCGCTCGACGCCGAGGGGCGGCTGCCTCAGGACACGGCGGTGTGGCTACGCGTCTGAGGGGTCTCTGACCAGCGTGAAGGCAGGGGCGACCGCTCGTGTTCGCTCCTGTGTACTACTCTGCCGCAAAACTTTCGCCGATTTCTGTTATCAGCGGGATACCCCGGGGTCTCCCAACTGCCGGCATCGACAACAGGCGGGACAGGCAGAGTGAACCAGGGCATGGGAACGCAGTACGGCACGCAGCACGGCACGGAGCTCGTGAGGGCGGCGCAGAGCGGGGACCTGTGGGCACAGGACCAGCTCATCGCCGCCTACCTGCCCCTCGTCTACAACATCGTGGGCCGGGCCCTGAACGGCCACCACGACGTCGACGACGTGGTGCAGGAGACGATGCTGCGGGCGCTCGACGGCCTCGGCTCCCTCCGTGCCCCGGACAGCTTCCGGTCCTGGCTCGTGGCCATCGCCATGAACGGGATCCGCGGCCACTGGCACAAGCAGCAGTCCCGCCTCCACATGGGCGTCCTCGACGACGCCCGTGACCTCGCGCACCCCGGTGCCGACTTCGTGGACCTGACCCTGGTCAGCCTCCACCTGTCCGGCCAGCGCCGCGAGACCGCCGAGGCCACGCGCTGGCTGGAGCCGGACGACAGCGCGCTGCTGTCGCTCTGGTGGCTGGAGTGCGCCGGGGAACTGACCCGCTACGAGGTGGCGGCGGCCCTCGGCCTGTCCACGGAGCACACCGCGGTGCGGGTGCAGCGGATGAAGGCGCAGCTCGACACCGCCCGCGTCGTCGTCCGGGCCCTGACGGAGAACCCGCCGTGCCCCGCCCTCCGCTCCGAGCTCGGCACCTGGGACGGCCGCCCCTCCGCCCTCTGGCGCAAGCGCATAGCCCGCCACGCGCGCGGCTGCGCGCACTGCGCCGGCCTCTGGAGCAACCTCGTCCCGGCCGAGGGGCTCCTGGCGGGGCTGCTCCTGGTCCCGCCGTCGGCGTGGCTGCTCGCCTCGGTACGGGAGAGCGCGGGCTTCGGACTGACGGCGGCGGCGGCGAGTACGGGGTACCAGTACGGGACGCCGGGGGCGTACGACACAAACGGGGCGTACGGGACGCAGGCGTACGAGGCGTACGAGATACCGGCGCAGTACGGGGAGCCCGCGTACGAGCCGTACGAGCCGACGGCACAGTACGAGCCGACGGCACAGTACGAGCCGACGGCACAGTACGAGCCGATGGCGCCGTACGAGCCCCAGAGCGCCACCACCACCATCAGTCCCGTACCCGCAACACACCTCGCCGGTCCCCGCAGCTCGCGGGCAGCGCGGCGGCGGAGGGCGCAGGAGCAGCGGCGTGGTCGGCGCAGGGCCGTCGTCGCCGCGGGCATGGCGGTCGTGGCGGTCACCGGCGGCGCCTTCTACCTGAACGCCGGACCCGATGGGGACGGGGAGACCGTGGACGCGAACCGCGCCGCGGCTCCCGGCCCGGATCTGGCCTTCGGGCAGGACCCGACCACGCTCCTGGAGACCCCCTCGACCTCGGCCTCCGCCTCGGCGTCGGCGTCGGCCAGTGCGACGGCGACACCGTCCGCCCGTCCGAGCCGCACCGCGAAGGCCACGCCGTCGAAGACGGCGGCTCCCCGGACCTCGTCGCCCGCGGCCAAGCCCAAGCCGAAGCCGAAGCCGAAGGTCACGGCGACGACGGCCCCCACGGGCTCGGACTCCACGGCCGACCAGGTGATCAGTCTGGTCAACGCCGAGCGGGCGAAGGCCGGTTGCAGCCCCCTGACGGCGAACTCGCAGCTGACGAGGGCGGCGCAGGGCCACTCCCAGGACATGGCCGCCAGGGACTACTTCGACCACACCAACCCCGACGGGAACGGTCCGGGCGAGCGCGTCACGGCCACCGGCTACCCCTGGTCGACGTACGGCGAGAACATCGCCATGGGGCAGAGCAGCCCGGAGCAGGTGATGGAGTCCTGGATGAACAGCCCCGGCCACCGGGCGAACATCCTCAACTGCGACTTCAAGGAGATCGGGATCGGCATCCATGACCAGGGCGGCCCCTACTGGACCCAGGTGTTCGGCGCGCGCTGATGGTCAGGACGTGGCGTCAGTCGCCGGGCTTGACCGCCCGGACGATGGCCGCGTGCATGCCGTCGGCGACCGTGTGGGTCGTGGTGATGTCGATGTCGGTGAACCCGGCGGCTTCGAGGCCGTGGCGGTACTCGGCGAAGGTCAGCGCGCCCGCGACGCAGCTGACATAGTCCCCGCGTTCGGCCCGCTGCTCGGTGGTGAGGGCGTCGTCGGCGACGACGTCGGAGACGCCGAGGCGACCGCCCGGCGCTAGGACGCGGAACGTCTCGGCGAACACGGCCTGCTTGTCGGTGGACAGGTTGATCACGCAGTTGGAGATGACGACGTCGATCGTGGCGGCGGGCAGCGGGATCGCCTCGATGGTCCCCTTGAGGAACTCCACGTTCGTCGCGCCCGCCTTCGCCGCGTTGGCCAGGGCCAGGGTGAGCATCTCGTCGGTCATGTCCAGGCCGTACGCCCTGCCCGTCGGGCCGACCCGGCGGGCGGAGAGGAGGACGTCGATGCCGCCGCCCGACCCGAGGTCGAGGACGCGCTCGCCCTCGTTCAGCTCGGCGACGGCCGTGGGGTTGCCGCAGCCGAGGGAGGCGGCGACGGCCTCGGCGGGCAGTCCGCCGCGCTCGTCGTCGGCGTAGAGCGCTCCGCCGAAGTTCTCGTCCACTTCGACGGCCTGGGGGCCGCAACAGGCGGTGCCGCCCTCGATGACCTGGAGGGCGGCCGCGGCGTAGCGGCGGCGTACGGTCTCGCGCAGGTCGGTGGACTGCTGGTTCATGGCGACGGCTCCCGACGACGACGGCGATGATGGCTGTATCGATGAGCTTCGATACAAGCTTGTGCTCTGGATCGAAGAACGTCAACATAGACGCATGTCGAATCAAGAGAGCGCCGACGACGCCTGCTGTGCGGGGTTGGCGTCCGCGCCGCTGGACGAGGCGGAGGTGCAGGACCTCGCGAGGGTCTTCAAGGCCCTGGGGGATCCGGTCCGGCTGCGGCTGCTGTCGATGATCGCCTCCCGGGACGGGGGCGAGGTCTGTGTCTGTGAGCTGACACCGGCCTTCGAACTGTCCCAGCCCACGATCTCCCACCACCTCAAGCTGCTGCGCCAGGCCGGCCTCGTCGACTGCGAGCGGCGCGGGACCTGGGTCTACTACTGGGTTCTGCCCGCGACGCTGGAGCGGCTCGCGACGGTCCTGAAGGCCCCGCTGCCGGCCGGAGCGACGGCGTGAGGGAGGCGCCTGTTCCGCTGGGCCGCCGGGTGGCCGCCGAAGCCGTCGGCACGGCGGCTCTGGTGGCGGTCGTGGTCGGCTCCGGCATCCAGGCCACCGAGCTGTCGGACGACGTCGGCATCCAGTTGTTGGCGAATTGCCTGGCGACCGTGTTCGGGCTCGGGGTGTTGATCGTGCTGTTCGGACCGGTCTCGGGCGCCCACTTCAACCCGGCGGTCACGCTCGCGGCCTGGGCCGCCGGCCGCCGCTCGGGCGCCGGTCCCTCGGCGCGGGAGGTGGGGGCGTACGTGCCCGCCCAGATCGTGGGCGCGATCACCGGAGCGGTACTGGCGAACGCGATGTTCGGCGCCCGGCTGGCGGCCTTGTCCAGTCATGACCGTTCCTCGCCCCACCTCTGGCTGGGCGAGGTGGTGGCGACCGCAGGGCTGCTCCTGGTGGTCTTCGGCCTGCCCCGCGTCGGCCGAGCGAACCTCGCGCCGGTCGCGGTGGCCGGGTTCATCGGGGCGGCCTACTGGTTCACCTCCTCCACCTCCTTCGCGAACCCGGCCGTGACGATCGGCCGGGCCTTCACCGACTCCTTCGCCGGGATCGCCCCGGCCTCCGTCCCCGCGTTCGTCATCGCGCAACTCGTGGGCGCCGCCGTCGGCCTGGGCCTGGCGGCCCTGGTCTTCGGCGAGCGCTCGACCGCCGCGCTTCCTGCCGTCCCCGCCACCCGCTGAACCTCCCGGAGAGACCTCCCATGCACCCGTCCCCGTCGCCGTCTCCGTCGCGCCCGTCCGTGCTGTTCGTCTGTGTCCACAACGCCGGTCGTTCGCAGATGGCCGCCGCCTTCCTCACGCACCTCGGCGAAGGCCGGGTCGAGGTCCGCTCGGCGGGCTCGGCGCCGGCCGACGCCGTGAACCCGGCCGTGGTAGCGGCGATGGCCGAGGTCGGAATCGACATCGCCGCCGAGACGCCGAAGGTGCTCACCGTCGAGGCCGTCCAGGCGTCCGACGTCGTGATCACCATGGGCTGCGGTGACGCCTGCCCCGTCTTCCCCGGCAAGCGGTACCTCGACTGGACCCTCGACGACCCGGCCGGCCAGGGCGTGGACGCGGTCCGGCCGATCCGGGACGAGATCGAGGCGCGCGTCCGTGGACTGCTGGCGGACCTGACGGCTTGAATCACCCCCACAAGCTGTCGAGGGAGTGGGGAGCACAGTGGGCGCGTTCGGCGAGTATCAGAACGAGATCTACCTCAACGGGCTGGGCGGGGTTCTGCCGCGATTCCCGATGTCGTACGAGGGCTGGGAGGAGAAGGCGCGCGCGGCGCTGTCGCCGTCGGTGTGGTCGTACGTGGCGGGCGGGGCCGGTGACGAGCACACGCAGCGGGCGAACGTCGCCGCCTTCGCCCGTCACGGGGTGATCCCCCGGATGTTCGTGGGCGCCAAGGAACGGGACATGTCGGTGTCCATGTTCGGGCTGTCTCTGCCCTCGCCGCTCATGATGGCGCCGATCGGGGTGCTGGGCCTGTGCGCGCAGGACGGGCACGGCGACCTGGCCGCCGCGCGCCGCGGCTGCCACCGGGGTGCCGATGATCGCCTCGACGCTGTCGGTGGACCCGCTGGAGGAGGTCGCGGCCGAGTTCGGCTCGACTCCGGGGTTCTTCCAGCTCTACACGCCCACGGACCGGGATCTTGCCGCGAGCCTGGTGGAGCGCGCCGAGAAGGCCGGGTTCCGGGGCATCGTGGTCACGCTCGACACATGGGTGACCGGATGGCGCCCGAGGGACCTGGCGACGAGCAACTTCCCCCAGCTGAGGGGCCACTGCCTGGCGAACTACACCAGCGACCCGGTCTTCCGCGCGGCGCTCGCCCAGCCCCCGGAGGAGAACGCCGGCGCGGCGGTGCTGCACTGGGCGGGCGTCTTCGGCAACCCGCTGACCTGGGAAGACCTCCCGTGGCTACGCTCCCTGACCTCGCTCCCGCTGATCGTGAAGGGCCTCTGCCACCCCGAGGACGTACGCCGTGCCAAGGACGGGGGAGTGGACGGCGTCTACTGCTCCAACCACGGCGGCCGCCAGGCCAACGGCGGCCTCGCCGCGCTCGACGCCCTGCCCGAGGTCGTCGAGGCCGCCGACGGCCTTCCCGTGATCTTCGACTCGGGCGTACGCAGCGGTACGGACATCATCAAGGCCCTAGCCCTCGGCGCCACCGCGGTCGCCGTGGGCCGCCCCTACGCCTACGGCCTCGCCCTCGGCGGCGTCGACGGCCTGATCCACGTCCTCCGCTCCCTCCTCGCGGAAGCCGACCTCCTGATGGCCGTAGACGGCTACCCCACCCTCACAGACCTGACCCCGGAGGCCCTCCGCCGCGTCGGGTGACGCCCTTGCGGACGTGCCCCCGTTCCGAGCGCGGAACGGGGGCACGAACCGGCCACCTCGGGCGGGCCGCCGCCGACTGCCGCGGCCGGCGGAACTACTCGGTGGTGGGCTCTCCTCGCAGTGCCTGACTCACATGGGCCTGGCTCAGTCCGATCGTTCGGGCGATCGTCTCCCGGTCGACACCACGCTCGCACGCGGCGCGCATGGCGGCGTTCCGCCGGGCCACGTGGGCGCGACGACGGTCACGGGACGCGACCGTACGTTGGAGGAGGCGCGCCCAGCGCAGAAGCGCGCGGCCGGTCCACAGGGTCAAGGGTCGGGTTTCGGATGCGGTCGGGTGGGCCAACAGGTCCCCCTCGTGATCGACACGGGTGTCGCTGCCGAAGGTGACGGAAGGGCAGGTCCGCCCACAAGGGTGCAAATCCAGCCGCGTGAACGGGTGGCGCGGGTGGGCCGAGTGGGACGAACAGCCGCGTCGGTCCTCAGAGCTTCAGGCCTCGGGCCTCAGGCGTCCGGAGTGCGAGGCGTGAGGTGGAAGTCGAAGGCGAGGGTGCCGGGGTCCAGGGCTGTGGCGCCGCCGTCGACTGTCAGGACCGCTCCGTTGACGAAGGACGCGGCCGGGGACAGGAGCCACGCGACGGCTTCCGCGACCTCGCGGGGCTCGCCCGGGCGGCCGGTCGGGAGGACGCGGGTCACCTCGCGGTACGCCGCGTCGATGTCGTCGAGGCCCTCCTCGTCCGCGAAGCGGCTCATGCGGCGGTCCGCCATGTCCGTGCGCACCCAGCTCGGGCACACCGTATTGGCGCGCAGCCCGGCCGCCCCGTAGTCGACGGCGAGCGAGCGGCAGAGCTGGAGGAGCGCCGCCTTGGAGGTCGCGTACGCCGCGTTGCCGACGCCGTTGCGCAGGGCGGAGACCGAGGCCACGGCGACCACCGCGCCCCGCGCCTCCAGCAGATGCGGGAGCGCGGCGCGCAGCAGGTGGAACGGGCCGGTGAGGTTCGTCCGCATCACCGCGTCCCAGTCGTCGAGGGTCACCTCGCCGACGCCCCCGCCGCGCCCGATACCGGCGTTGAGGACCACCCCGTCGAGGCGGCCGTGGGCGGTGACCGCCGCGTCGACGAGCGCGCGTACCGCGTCGGGGTCGTCGATGTCGGACGGGACGGCCAGCGCGCCGGTCTCCTCGGCGACGAGGTGCAGGGGCTCGGGGCGGCGCCCCGAGATCACCACGTGGTGACCCGCCGCGCACAGCAGCCGGGCCGTCGCCGCCCCGATGCCCGTTCCGCCGCCGGTCACGAGGTACACGCGCTGGTTCGCCATCGATCGTCGGGCCTCTGTGGTCGTGGTGTCGCGTTGCCGCCTTCATGTTGATCAGTTGATCATATGGGCGAGGCTCGTCAGGGCTTTTCCGGAGTCAGGAGCACGAAGTCCGCGTTCGACGGGTCCACGCACACCGCAAGGCGTCCGACCCCCTCCGCGTCGTCCGGGCCCATCTGGACACTGCCGCCGTTCGCCGTCACCCGGGCGACCGCCGCGTCGCAGTCCTCGACGTCGAAGACCGGGTGCCAGTACGGCCGGCCGTTCGTCAGCGTCAGGTCCTCCGCGCGCATGCCCATGATGCCGCCCTGCATCCGGTCCTCGGACAGGCCGGCCGGGGTGACCAGGGAGTACGTACCGCCGCCGCCCGGCAGCTCCATGTCGCTGTACCACCAGCCGAGTACATCGCCGTAGAACCGCTTCGCGGCCGCCGCGTCGCTCGTGTACAGCTCCGTCCAGGAGAGCGAGCCCGGCGCGTCGACGAGCTCTACACCGCTGTCCTTGCCGGGCTGCCAGACGGCGAACTGGCCGCCCAGCGGGTCGCTGTACTGCGCCATCCGGCCCCACTCGCCGAGGTCCATCGGGGCGACCCGGACCGTGCCGCCCGCCTGCTCGACCGCCCGGGTCGTGGCGTCCGCGTCCTCGACGCTGTAGTAGATCATCCAGGCCGAGCGCGCCCCCGTCTCGGTGAGCTTGCCGAGCCCCGCGACGATCTTGCCGTCCTTGCGGAACATCCCGCCTTCCATGTCCTCGCCGCTGCCGCCGTCGCCACCCTCACCGCCCTCCATGGCCTCGTACTCCCAGCCGAGCACGGTGCCGTAGAAGGCCGCCGCGGCCGGTACGTCGGGTGCCCCGAGGTCGATCCAGCAGGGGGTGCCGGGTACGGGGTCGGTGGTGATCATGAGATTTCCCTTCTGGGGTGCTTTGTCGCCAGCCTCGCACCGGGCCGTCGGTCGCGCACGACGACGGCGCGCCGCGGCCGGGCAGCCGGTGGCCGGCAGTGCTGAAGGGTGGACCGCCCACAGCTCCGGAACTCATCGGAGCCCCGCGCGTCCGCGCACGACCGCGCGCGGTCGTGTTGGGCGATGGGCAGGTCGCCCCGCCCGCTTTTCGTGCCATCCGCCAGTACGGCCGCCGCCCGAGGGCGGAGGAGACTCGTCGCCACGGCCGCCAACGGCCGGATGAAGCGGGGATGAAGAAGAGGGGGAGCACGTGACCGTGCATCAGTACGACAAGATCGGTGAGGCGTTCGAGGGATTCAAGTCCCTGCCGTTGATCCGCTACGGGGAGGTGCCGAGCTTCCTGGGACTGGTCGGCGACGTGAGCGGCAGGTCGGTGCTCGACCTCGCCTGCGGCACCGGCTTCTACAGCAGGGAGTTCAAGCGCCGCGGCGCCTCAGACGTCTTCGGCGTCGACATCTCCACCGAGATGATCGCCGCCGCGCGGGACATCGAGCGGCGCGACCCGCTGGGCGTGCGCTACGAGGTCGGTGACGTCAGCGAACTGCGGGCGCTCGACCAGCGCTTCGACATCGCCCTCGCCGTGCAGTGTCTCAACTACGCCGAGGACATCGCGGCGATGGAGCGGATGTGCCGCGGCATCCACAGCAGCCTGGTCCCGGGCGGTGAGTTCTTCGTGCTCGCCCAGCGGCCCGACTACACCTTCGACTGCGCCTCCCTGGACGCGTACGGCTTCCGCTGCGAGCCGACCGGCGAGGAGAGCGAGACGGGTCCGCGCGTGCGGGTCACGGCGCTCCTCGACCCGCAGCCGATCAGCATCGTCGCCTCGTGCCCGCGCCGCGAGGTCTACGAGGAGAGCCTGCGGGCGGCCGGGTTCAGCGAGCTGGAGTGGGTTCCGCTTCAGGTGTCCGACGAGGGTGTCCGCGAGTACGGCGAGGAGTTCTGGGCCGACCTCTACACGAGCCCGCCGCTGGTGATGCTGCGCTGCCGCGCCTGAGGCACTCCGCCACCAGATAGGACGGAAGGACGTGCTCCGGAACCCGTGGCCCGTGTCAGGAACCGTTTACGGACGTTGGCACTCATGATCCATGGGTTCCGGAGACCGCGCGCACCGCGCCCGGTTCGGCCGGAACCCCGCGGCACACCGCCGACTGGGTGCCGCGTCGAACGAGCCGAGGGAATCCACGTGCACCTGTCGCCGAAAAGACGCCTTGCCGTCAGCGCCACCCTGGTCGCCGCACTCGCCGCCGGTGTCGCGCCCGCCACCAGCGCGGTCGCCGCCCCCGCCCCCGCCGCCGCACCCACCGCCACCGACGCGCTCGTCGCGGCCGACGCCGGCCGCCCCGGCCCCGGTCAATTCCCCGACATGGAGGGCGTCGCCGGAGCGCTGAAGGCCGCCATGGACCAGGGCGCTCCGGGCGCCATGGCCCGCTACACCGGCCCCACTGGCACCAAGACGCGCGCCCTCGGCGTCCGCGACCGGGTCTCGGGCGCCGCCATGGACACCCAGGCGCGCTTCCGGATCGGCAGCGTCAGCAAGACCTTCTCCTCCGTCGTGCTGCTCCAGCTGGTGGACGAGGGCAAGGTCGAGCTCGACCAGCCGGTCAACCACTACCTGCCCGGGCTGCTGCCCGACGACAGGATCACGGTGCGTCACCTGCTCACCCACCGCAGCGGGTTGGCCGACTACACCAACGCCATGTTCAACCAGACGGTGCCCGGCTTCGAGGCCGTACGGAACCGGGTCTTCAGCTACCAGGAACTGGTCGACCTCTCCCTGAGCGAGCCGCGCACCACGGAGCCCGGCGTGTCGTACAAGTACTCGAACGCCAACTTCGTCGTCGTCGGCATGCTCATCGAGAAGCTCACCGGCAAGCCGGTGGGCCAGGAGTACGAGCGTCGCATCTTCAAGCGGCTCGGGCTCCGGAACACCTCGTACGTCCACCCCGACACCAAGATCGCCGGGCTCCAGGTGCGTGGCTACCTGCACCCCGACGAGGCCGGCGGCGCGCTCGTGGACTCCACGGAACAGACCGTGTCCTGGGCGCAGTCGGCCGGTGCGGTCATCTCCAACCCGGCGGACCTGAACACCTTCACCACCGCGCTGATGCGGGGCCGCCTGCTGTCGCCGCGCATGCTCGAGGCGATGACCACGGTCACCCCGACGGACGCCACCAACACCCGGCACTACGGCCTCGGCCTGCGCCGCTACGACCTGTCCTGCGGGACGCAGGTGTTCGGCCACACCGGGACCGTGCAGGGCTTCTACACGTACACCTTCGCGACCCGCGACGGCCGCCGCAGCCTCGCCGCGATGGCGAACACGTCCAACCGCGGCGAGGCCAACACCGCGCTCGGCGGCACGCTGGAGGCCGCGTTCTGCGGCAAGAAGCCGGCCCCGGCGGCGAAGTCCTCGTCCCGCGCGGCGCTCGACGCGCAGACGCCGACGGCGCTCCCGGCCGAGCAGGACCTGCCCGAGAACCGCTGATCCACGGGCAGACACACGGGTGAGCCGTGAGGGCCGCCGCGTCCATGTGACCGGCGGCCCGTTCACTCACTCTTCTTCCCGGCGTCGCCGATGCGGGGCCCGGGGCGCGTGAGGCGGCCCTAGCGTGCGGGCGTCACGTCGAACGAGGGGTGGGGAGCACGCATGTCCAGTTCCACAGGTACGGGCCGCCGGGCGGTTCTTCGGGCGGCCGGGGTCGCCGCCGCGGCCTCCGCGACCGTGGGCATCGCGGGCGGCACGAGCGCCTCCGCGACCGCCGCCGACAACGTTGCCGGAACGCGCCGGCGCCCCGGGCCCGACGCGGAGAGCCCGCGCTTCACACTCGCCGTCATGCCCGACACCCAGTACCTCTTCGACGGCGCGAGCATCCACAAGGAGCCCGTCGAGGCCGCCCTGCGCCACCTCCTCGACCAGGCCCACGACGAGAACATCGTCTTCCTGTCCCACCTGGGCGACCTCACCGAGAACGGCCGCCCCGAGGAATTCGCGCCGCTCGGCGAGGTGTTCCGGCTCCTCGACCGGCGCGGCGCCGGGTACAGCGTCCTCGCGGGGAACCACGACATCGACGCGCGCACCGACGACCAGCGCGGCCGCAGCGCCTACCTCGACGCCTTCGGCCCCAAGCGCCTGCGCCCCCTGCGCACCTTCGGCGGTGCCTCCCCGGACGGGTACAACACCTTCCACCTGCTCCGCGCGGCGGGCCGCCAGTGGCTGGTCCTCGCCCTCGACTGGCGGCCCTCGGCCGCCGGCCTCGCCTGGGCGCGCGGCGTCATCGCCCAGCACCCGAACACCCCGGTCGTCCTCACCACCCACGACCTCGTGCACGCCGACGCCGGGGACGGCACGGCGGAGCTCTCCGCGCACGGACAGCACCTGTGGGACGAGCTGATCGAGGACAACGACCAGATCTTCCTCACCCTCAACGGCCACTACTGGCCGGCCGGGCGCACCGCGCGGAAGAACGCGGCCGGCAACGACGTCCACCTGCACCTCACCAACTACCAGGACCGGTACTTCGGCGGCAGCGCGATGATCCGGCTCTACCGCTTCGACCTCGCCAGGAACACCGTCGACGTCTCCACCTTCTCCCCGTGGCTGCTCGCCAAGGAGGCGGAGGGCCGCCTCAACTCCCTGGAGCGGCACGAGCTCGAACTCACCGACCCGGACAACTCCTTCTCCGTCCCGATCGACTTCGAGAAGCGCTTCGCCGGCTTCGCCCCCGTCGCCCCGCGCCGCCCCCGCCCCGCCGCCCGGATGCTGGTCCCCGGCACGCTCGCGTACTGGCGCTTCGACACCGGCCGCGAGGACGGCTCCCCGGCCGACGAGACGCTGCGCGTCCCCGACCTCTCCGGGCACGGCAACGACCTGATCCGTACGACCGTCCCCGGCAGCCCCGCCGACGCCCTGCGCTGGTCCGCCGAGCACCACCCCGACCAGCCCGGACACGGCAGCCTCCACTTCGACGGCGGCCGGCCTCCGCTGCGCGGCGCCTTCCTGCGTACGGCCAAGGGCGCGCCGCTGGACACCGCGACCTTCCGGGCCGGCTTCACCGTCGAGGCGTTCTTCAAGCTGCCCGCCGACTGGACGAGCTCCCGCAACGCCTGGTCCGCGATCCTCAGCCGCCAGGGCACCCTGGCCGCCGCCGGGAAGGAGGGCGACCAGGACGAGCCCGTCGCCACCCTCTCGCTCTCCGACGGCCACGCCCTCCAGTGGGCCGCGGCGCCCCTGAGCCAGAACCGGCTCGTCAGCAACTGGAGCCACGAACTCCCGCTCGACACCTGGTGGCACGCCGCCGTCGTCAACGACGGCCGGCACACCACCCTGTACGTCGACGGCTGCCCGGTCGCCCGCAACCCGGCCACCCCCGCCAACGGCCTGACCACGCTCGGGCTCTCCTGGCTGCTCGGCGGATACGAGTACGGCGGCGGCCTCGACCAGCTCTTCCGGGGCTGGATCGGCGACGTACGGGTCGCCGGACGCGCCCTGCCGGTCGGCGCGTTCATGAACGCCTAGCGCCCAGCCGCTGTCTCGCCGGTCGCTGTCTCGCCGGTCGCTGTCAGAGCCAGCCCGCGCGCTGGGCCTGGAGCGCCAGCTGGAAGCGGTTCGCCGCGCCCAGACGGGCCATCAGGATCTGGAGGCGGCGGAACAGCGTGCGGCGGCTGATCCCGAGCTCGCGGGCGACGACCTCGTCGCTCGCACCGCCCGCGAGGAGCCACAGCAGACGCCGGTCGGCGGGCGGCAGGCCGCCGGGGCGGGTGGTGCGGCCGTGGAACGGCAGCGCGTTCTGCCAGGACTGCTCGAACAGGGCCACGAGCGCCGAGAGCAGCCCGCACGGCTGCACCACCAGCATCGAGTTGTGCACGTCGGCCTCCCGGATCGACAGCGACACCAGTGCGTACGCCTCGTCGATGATCACCAGTTTGACCGGCACGGACGGCAGCACCCGGGCCTGCTCGCCGGCCTCGACGGCCGGTTCGATGGCCTCCGCCAGACGGCCCGGGTACTCCAGCGACTCGCGGGAGTAGATGACACGCTGGTTCACCCCGCGCGCCAGCGTGGCCAGCGCGTCGTCCGTCGCGCCCGGGTGGGGGAAGTACGGAGGGGACTCGAACTGCCGGATCTGCTCGCGGGCGCTCGCCCACGCCTGCCGCATCCGGGAACCGACCGCCTCCCCCGTGACGACCTCCACGAGCGGGGCGTCGTACGCCGCGAGGCGCCGGCGCCGGAACGACTCGAACGCGCCGCCGACCGCGAGCCGCGACTCCTCCAGCTCGGCCGCCCGGTGCCGGGCCAGGATCTCCAGACCGGCCGCCGGCGGCACCGGAGCCACCGCGTCCGCACCCTCGTCGGCCGCGCTCGCCAGACCGGCGTCGGCCAGCTCCCCATAGGCCGCCGCGAGCTCCGCGCCGCCCAGACCGGTCTCCGTCCCGATCGCGTCCAGCGGAGCCGGAGCCTGGTCCAGGAGCGCCAGATAGACCCGCACGGCGGGCTCGCCGACGCCGAGGAGGCGGAGGGCCTCGCCGAGTTTCGCGTTCGTCATGCCTCGCATTATCGACGCCCGCCGTGGCCGATCAGTGCCAGTGGCACTCCTGGGCACCCGAGGCCCGCTTCGAGGGCTACTGTCCGTCGGCGAAGGCACCGCCCGGACGCGATTCCGGACGCGATGGACGAAGGGACACGACGTGGCCAAGGGTCGGAAGAACGGTCTGTACACGGAACTCTCCGCCGAACTGTCGGCGCTCATGCGCACGGGGTGGGCGGACACCGAACGGCACGACCTGGAGCTCGACGAGCAGGCACCGTACGCGGCCCGCCGCCGCGCCGCGCTCTCCGCGCGCTTCCCCGGCGAGCGCCTGGTCATCCCCTCGGGCAACCTCAAGGTCCGCTCGAACGACGACACCTACCCCTTCCGCCCGTACACCGGCTATGTCCACATGACCGGCGACCAGGCTCGGGACGGAGCGCTCGTCCTCGAACCCCGCGCGGACGGCGGCCACGACGCGTACTGCTACCAGCTGCCCCGGGACGGCCGGGACAACGACGAGTTCTGGACGGGCCCCACGGCCGAGCTGTGGATGGGGCGGCGCCGGTCCCTCGCCGAGTCGGAGCGCGTCCTCGGCCTGGCCTGCCGTGACGTCCGTACGGCGGCCCGCGACCTCGCCGCCGCCTCCACCGTCCCGACCCGGATCGTCCGCGGCGTCGACCCGGCCCTGGAGGCCGCCGTCACCACCGACGCGGAGCGCGACGAGGAACTGGAGGAGGCGCTCGGCGACCTCCGGCTCGTCAAGGACGCGTGGGAGCTGGCCGAGATGCGCAAGGCCGTGGACTCCACCGTGCGCGGCTTCACCGACGCCATCGGCGAGCTGTCCCGCGCGGTCGCCTCGTCCGAGCGCTGGATCGAGGGCACCTTCTTCCGCCGCGCCCGCCTGGAGGGCAACTCCGTCGGCTACGGATCGATCTGCGCCGCGGGCGACCACGCCACGATCATGCACTGGACGGACAACGACGGCCCGGTGCGCCCGGGGGAGCTGCTCCTGTTCGACGCCGGCGTGGAGACCCGCACCCTCTACACCGCCGACGTCACGCGCACGCTCCCGATCAGCGGCACCTTCTCTCCCGTGCAGCGCAAGGTCTACGACGCCGTGTACGAGGCCCAGGAGGCGGCCTTCGCCGCCGTGAAGCCGGGCGCCGCGTACCGCGACTTCCACGAGGCGTCCCAGCGGCACCTCGCGGCCCGGCTGGTCGAGTGGGGCTTCATCGAGGGGCCCGCCGAGCGGGCGTACGCACTCGGTCTGCAGCGCCGCTTCACCATGGCCGGGACCGGCCACATGCTCGGTCTGGACGTCCACGACTGCGCGCAGGCCCGGAACGAGGAGTACGTCGACGGGGTCCTCGAACCCGGCATGGTGCTCACAGTCGAGCCCGGCCTGTACTTCCAGCCGGACGACCTCACCGTGCCCGAGGAGTGGCGGGGCATCGGCGTCCGGATCGAGGACGACCTGGTCGTGACCGCCGACGGACACGAGAACCTGTCGGCGGGCCTGCCGCGCACGGCGGACGAGGTCGAGGCGTGGATGGCCAGGACCGCGGGCTGAGCGTTGTCCACAGGTGAGCCCGTGCGGTGGTTGTCCACAGGTTCACCGGACCGGGACGGGAGTGTCGGCCGACGCCGTTAGGCTTCTGGAATGGTCCTTCCGGAAGCTTCCCCCGCGACCCCCTCCGAGGCATCGGAGGTGCTGCACCGCGTCTTCGGCTACAGCTCCTTCCGCGGCGCTCAGCAGGAGATCGTCGAGCAGGTCGTCGGGGGCGGCGACGCCCTCGTCCTGATGCCCACCGGCGGCGGCAAGTCGCTCTGCTACCAGATCCCGGCGCTCGTCAGACAGGGCACGGGCGTCGTGATCTCGCCGCTCATCGCGCTGATGCAGGACCAGGTGGACGCGCTCACCGCCCTCGGCGTGCGGGCCGGCTTCCTGAACTCGACCCAGGACCCGTACGAACGGCAGACGGTCGAGCAGGCCTTCGTCTCCGGCGAGCTCGACCTGCTCTACCTGGCTCCCGAGCGGCTGCGTACGGAGGGGACGCAGCGGCTGCTCGACCGGGGCACGGTGTCGCTCTTCGCGATCGACGAGGCGCACTGTGTCGCCCAGTGGGGTCACGACTTCCGGCCCGACTACCTCGCGCTCTCCATGCTGCACGAGCGCTGGCCGAAGGTGCCGAGGATCGCGCTGACCGCGACGGCCACGGAGGCCACCCACACCGAGATCGCGACGCGGCTCGGCCTCCAGGACGCCCGGCACTTCGTCGCGAGCTTCGACCGGCCGAACATCCAGTACCGCATCGTCCCGAAGAACAACCCGCTCAAGCAGGTCCTCGAACTGATCCGCGCCGAGCACGACGGGGACGCCGGCGTCGTCTACTGCCTCTCGCGCTCCTCCGTGGAGAAGACCGCCGCCTTCCTGGTGGAGCAGGGCGTCGACGCCCTGCCGTACCACGCCGGCATGGACGCCCGGACGCGCGCGGCGAACCAGTCCCGCTTCCTGCGCGAGGACGGTGTCGTGATCGTCGCGACGATCGCCTTCGGCATGGGCATCGACAAGCCGGACGTGCGGTTCGTGGCCCACCTCGACCTGCCGAAGTCGGTCGAGGGCTACTACCAGGAGACCGGCCGGGCCGGCCGCGACGGCGAGCCGGCCACGGCCTGGCTGGCGTACGGACTGCAGGACGTCGTCCAGCAGCGCAAGCTCATCGAGGGCTCCGAGGGCGACGAGACGCACCGCCGGTCCCTGGCCACGCACCTGGACGCGATGCTCGCGCTGTGCGAGACGGTCGACTGCCGCCGGGTGCGGCTGCTCGCGTACTTCGGGCAGCAGGGCGAGCCGTGCGGCAACTGCGACACCTGCCTGACACCGGCCGAGTCCTGGGACGGCACGGTCCCGGCGCAGAAGCTGCTGTCCACGGTCTGGCGGCTGGCGAAGGAGCGGCGCCAGAAGTTCGGCGCCGGCCAGATCATCGACATCCTGCAGGGCAAGAAGACGGCCAAGGTCATCCAGTTCGACCACGACGGCCTCTCGGTCTTCGGCATCGGCGCCGACCTGTCGACCGCCGAGTGGCGCGGCGTCGTCCGCCAGCTCCTCGCGCAGGGGCTCCTCGCGGTGGAGGGCGACTACGGCACGCTCGTGCTGACCGAGGCGAGTGGCGAGGTGCTGGGCGGCCGCCGCGAGGTCCTGATGCGGAAGGAGAAGGCTCCCGCCGCGGGCTCCCGCAAGAAGGAGTCCGGGTCGCGTTCCGGCAAGGGCGCCCGCGTGCCGGTCGACCTGGCGGCGGAGGCCGTTCCGGTCTTCGAGGCGCTCCGCGCCTGGCGGGCCGCGACGGCGCGCGAGCAGGGCGTTCCGGCGTACGTCGTCTTCCACGACGCGACGCTGCGGGAGATCGCGACGCTGTTCCCCACGACCGTCCAGGAGTTGGGCACCGTCGGCGGCGTGGGCGAGGCCAAGCTCGCCAAGTACGCCGAAGGCGTCCTGGAAACGCTGGGGGAGAGCCGCGCCTCGGGGGCGGCTGCCGCCCCGGAGACACCGGCTGCGGTACCAGAGCCTTCGGTACCGAAGGCTGCGGTGGAGCAGCCTTCGGCACCACGGGCGGCGTTCGACGAGGAGCCGCCGCCCTTCGACCCGGAGGAGGAGCCGCCCTGGGACGACTGGGAGTGAGCGACCCCGGGCGGCCCGGCCGTCGGTCCGGTGCGTCAGGGCCGGTCGGCGAGGAGCGCGCCGGCGGAGGGGAAGTACTCCTCCGCCGAGACCTCCCGGCCCGCCTCGGTGCGTAACCGGCTCAGGACCAGGCCGGGTTCGGCCCCTGTGGCGGCCGCCTTCGGCCCCGTGACGATCACGACGCCCTCGCCCTCTCGGTGGACCACCTGGCCGGGGTCGCCGGAGTACGCGCCGTCGGAGACCCGTGCCGTGAGGAGTTCGAGCCGCCGGCCGTCGTGGTGCGTGTAGGCCGTCGGGAAGAGGTGGCGCCGGTCCTCGACGAGCCGGGCGATCTCCGAGGCAGGGCGCGTCCAGTCGATCCTGCCGTCCTCGACGGAGTCCGCGCGGGCGGGCGTCTCGAACCGCGGGTGCTCGTGGACCACGCCGGCCGGAGCGGGTTCGAGATGCCGGTGGACGCGGCGGAGCAGGGAGCCGAGCACCTCGCGTTCCTCCGCGTTCAGCGGCGCCAGGATGTCGTCGTCCGTCGAGGCGATCTCCGCGTTGAGCGCCGCCAGGAAGGACCTGCCCTCGGGCGTCAGCCGTACGACGACGCGGCGCCGGTCCGCCGGATCCCGGCCGCAGTCGACATGACCCGTCTTCACCAGATCGTTGACGATCTTCACCAGGTCGCTGGCGTTCATGTCTAGACGGGCCGCGAGCACCGTCTTCATCTGCGGACCCAGGTCGGCGACCATCGCCATCACGGTCAGGTGCCACAGACGAAGCCCGTGCGCGGACAGCTTCTCGGCGAGCCTGCGGCGCGCGGCCTTGCCGAGCGCGTACAGCAGATAGGCGTGGAGGTTCAGCACGCTGGGCGGCGTCGTGCTCAGGGAGCGCGGGCCCAAGGGGCCGGCCGGGGCGGGGAGTTCCGCGAGTCGATCGGGCCGCTCGGGTCCCGTGGTTCCCGTGGTTCCTGTGGGGGACGGTGCGGCCAGCAGGGCGGTGAAGCCGCCCGGAGCGGGGTCGATGGTCAGATCGGTGTGGGCGAGCGAGCTGAAGACCTGCGCCCAGTCCGTCGGGATGTTCGATATGCCGACGACGGCGAACCTGGTGCCGTTCGCGTCGTGAGCGGTGCCGGAGGTCACCCGGTGTTCCATGGATCTCTACCTGTTCCCCGTACGAGTTAGGTGAACCCAACCCAGTCATCCTGCGTGGAACCGGCGCCCCCAGGACCGTCTGGGGGCGCCGGAGTTCGGGAGGTCAGGGACGGCTGGTGAGGTAGCCGCCCATCGAGGTGAAGTACTCCGTCGCGGGCAGCTCCCGGCCGTCCTCGGTCCGTACGCGGGTGATCGCCAGGCCGTGGTTGCGGCCGGTGCGCGCGTCGGCGCCGGCGACGACCACGACGCCCTCGCCCTCGCGGTAGAAGATCCGGCCGGGGGTGCCGCCGTAACGGCCCTCGGAGACCACGGCCGAGAGGACTTCGAGGCGCTTGCCCTTGTGGAAGGTGAAGGCGGCCGGGTAGGGGGCCGACTGGGCGCGGACCAGGCGACCCAGGACCTCGGCGGGCCAGTCCCAGTTGATCCGGATGTCCTCTTCGGCCCGCTTGTGGAAGAAGCTGGCCTGCGAGCGGTCCTGCTTGGTGAACTCGGTCTGCCCGGAGGCGATCAGGTCAAGGGCGCCGACCGTGACGGGCGCGATGAGGTCGACCGTCTTGTGGAACAGATCGGTGGCGGTGTCCGTGGGGCCGATGGCCACCGCGCGCTGGTCGACGATGTCGCCCGCGTCGAGCACCTCGTCCATCATGTGCGCCGTGACGCCGACCTCCGACTCGCCGTTGATCATCGCCCAGATGATGGGGGAGAAGCCGGCGTACTTGGGCAGGAGGGAGTCGTGGATGTTCAGCGTGCCGTGCCGGGGCAGCGTGTAGATCCGCGGCGGGATCCAGGTCCGCCAGTTGTTGGCCACGATGATGTCCGGATCGGCGTCCTTCAGCCGCTGGAACAGCTCCTCGTCGTCGGGCCTGTTGCGGATGACGACCGGAACGCCGTGCTCCTCGGCCAGGTCGGCGACCGAGTCGCTCCAGATCTTCTCGTACGCGTGCTCGCTCTTGGGGTGCGTCACGACCATGACCACGTCGTGCTCGGAGTCCAGGAGAGCTTGCAGGGTGCGGTGCCCCCAGGTCTGGTAACCGAACATGACGACCCGCATGGGGTTCCTCCTCAGAAGAGCGAATGACCCCGCCAAGTAAAGCAAGCCTTACCTAAGGATGCAACGACCCCTCATTTCACGCCCGTTCATCGCCGTGATCTCTCGCTTGTCCGTTTTGCCCAGTCGACAGTTCAAGTCAGGTCAGGTTAGCTTTACCTAAGTTCGGCTGGCCGGGTCCACGGCGAGGTCGGCACCCGCTCTTTTCACCCACGCCTCACTGGCGGCTGTCCCGCACGATGGGAGTGACATGTCACAGGTTCTTCCTGGCGACACCCCTCTGGTCCACGACCTCATAGGTATCGGCTTCGGGCCGTCCAACGTGGCCATGGCGATCGCGCTGAGCGAGCACAACGCTCGCGTCGGGAGGCAGGAGGCGGTCACTGCTCACTTCTTCGAGCGCCAGGCGAGCTTCGGCTGGCACCGCGGCATGCTGATCGACGACGCCACCATGCAGGTCTCCTTCCTCAAGGACCTGGTGACGCTCCGCAACCCGTCGAGCGAGTACACCTTCCTGCGCTATCTGCAGAGCAAGGGCCGGCTGATCGACTTCGTCAACCACAAGAACCTCTTCCCGCTCCGCGTGGAGTTCCACGACTACTTCGAGTGGGCCGCGGCGAAGGTCGACGACATGGTCTCCTACGGCCACGAGGTCATCTCGGTCGAGCCCGTGACGCGCGACGGCGTGATCGAGTACCTCGAAGTCACCGCCCGCTCCGGCGCGGAGACCGTGGTCCACCGGGCCCGGAACCTCGTCATCGGCACGGGACTTCGCCCGCTGATGCCGGAGGGCGTCGAGCGGACCGACCGCGTCTGGCACAACTCCGACCTGCTCGCCAAGGTCGACGGGATCGAGGGCACCGACCCCAAGCGCTTCATCGTGGTCGGCGCCGGCCAGAGCGCCGCCGAGAACGTGGCCTACCTGCACCGCCGCTTCCCGCAGGCCGAGATCTGCGCGGTCTTCTCCCGCTACGGCTACAGCCCGGCGGACGACAGCAGCTTCGCGAACGGGATCTTCGACCCGGCCGCCGTCGACGAGTACTACACGGCTCCCGACGACATCAAGCGCAGGCTGATGGACTATCACGGGAACACCAACTACTCGGTCGTGGACATCGACCTGATCGACGACCTGTACCGGCAGGCGTACCAGGAGAAGGTGCTCGGCACCGAGCGGCTGCGCTTCCTCAACATCTCGCGCCTGACGGGCGTCGAGGAGGCCGGGGACACCGTCCGCGCCACCGTCACCTCCCTCGTCACCGGCGAGGAGAACGTCATCGACGCCGACGTGGTCGTCCTCGCCACCGGCTACAGCCAGGCCGAGCCGCTCGGCCTCCTCGGCGACGTCGCCGGGCGCTGCCACCGCGACGAGCAGGGCCGGGTCCGGGTCGAGCGGGACTACCGCATCGCGACCGACCCCGAACTGCGCTGCGGCATCTACCTGCAGGGCGGCACGGAGCACACCCACGGCATCACGTCGTCGCTGCTCTCCAACACCGCGATCCGGGTCGGCGAGATCCTCGACTCGATCCTGGGCCGGAAGCCGGAACCCGCGCCGGGCGTTCCCCGCCAGGTCGCCGACGGCATCGGCTCGGTCCGCTGACACCACGCGGCCGCTGACGGCCGCTGACGTCCGGTCAGTCGGTCCGCCGGTCCTTCCCGCGCGGCCGGCCGAGGAAACCCTCCTCCCCAAGGGCCCTTCCACGGCCAACGGCCCCACCCAAGCACCACCCAAGCCCCCACTCGCCCCACCCGCCGCCCGCGTCGTCGTACGCGGCGGGCGAGGCACGCACTGTGTCATCCCCGTGAAAGGAACATCCGTGTCCACAGGTACGCGCCCCTCTCTGACGCGCTTCGTCAGATACGTCCCCAGGGTGGCCGTCGCCACCGTCGCCGCGCTCGCGCTCTCCGCCTGTGGGGGCGGCAGCGAGAAGGCGGAGTCCAAGCCTTCCGGCGAGCCGAAGGCCTCCGCTGCCGCCGTCTTCCCGGTGACCGTGGAGCACAAGTACGGCAGCACGACGATCGACGCGGCGCCGAAGAAGGTCGTCACCCTGGGCCTGTCGGACCAGGACGCGGTTCTGGCGCTCGGGATCCAGCCGGTCGGGGCCGTGGACTGGTTCAAGGAGACCCCGTACGGCAAGTGGCCGTGGGCGAAGGACAAGTGGGGGACCACGAAGCCGCAGATCGTCGGCGAGCGTGACGAGTACAACATCGAGAAGATCGCGGCGCTCAAGCCCGACCTGGTGATCGCCCAGTACTCGGGCATGAAGAAGGAGCAGTTCGACACGCTCTCCAAGTTCACCAAGGTCGTCGCGCAGCCCAAGGACCTCCCCGACTACGGAGCGTCCTGGCAGGTCATGACGCGGCAGATCGGCAAGTCCCTCGGCAAGTCCGCCGAGGCCGAGAAGCTGATCACCGACATCGACGCCCGCTTCAAGGCCGTCCGTGACAAGCACCCCGAGTTCGCGACGAAGACCATCGCCGTCGCCGACAGCTTCGAGGCCGGCAAGTACTCGGCCTTCACGAAGACCGACCCGAAGGCGATCTTCTTCAACGAGCTCGGCTTCAAGCTGAAGCCCGAGATCGACACCCTGGCCAAGCCGGGCTGGAACGTCGCCGAGCTGAGCGCCGAGAAGCTGAACGTGCTCGACGTCGACCGCGTGGTCTGGGTCACCTCCAGCACCGAGGCCAACGAGCGCATCAAGGCCGAGCCGCTCTACAAGAAGCTCAAGGTCAACCAGGAGAAGCGCGACCTGTTCGTGCCGTACCAGGACCCGGACATCGGCGCGGCGTTCTCCTTCAACACCGTCCTGTCGATCCCGTACGCCATCGACCAGGTCGAGCCGCTGATCGCGGCCATCAAGTAAGAGCCGTCACACCGGCATCCCGCCCGTCCGCCGAGCTCTCGCGGACGGGCGGGCCTCACTGACGTACCACCAGGGAAAGGCCCACTCGAACGATGTTTGACGTCGCGTCGGACCGGACGTCCGCTTCCGGAACACCCGTCACGGGCGGGCAATCCGGCATCTGGCTGGCCCAGCAGATCGACCCGGACAGCTCCGCCTACAACATCGTGTTCGCCCTGGACCTGCGCGGCGACGTCGACCTCGACCGCCTCGCCGCCGCCGTGCGGCAGTCCGTCGGCGAGGCCGAGAACCTGCACGTGCGCGTCACGACCGAGGACGGCGTACCCCGCCAGACGCCCGCCCCCGCCCCCTTCGACGTCCCCGTCGTCGACCTGCGCGGCGCCGCGGACCCCGCGCGCGAGGCCGACGGCTGGATGGCCGCCGACCGCGAGCGCCCGGTGGACCTGGCCGGCGGCCCCCTCTTCGGGCACGCCCTGCTGCGCCTCGCCGACGACCACGTCCTCTGGTACCAGCGGTACCACCACATCGTCACCGACGGCATGGGCGTCGCCCTCGTCACCCGCCGCGCAGGCGAGCTCTACACCGCCGGCGACCAGGCCCCCGCGCCCCGCGACTGGGCGCTCGCCCGCCTCGTCGACGCCGACCGCGCCTACCGCGCCTCCGCCGCCCATCAGGCCGACCGCGCCTACTGGCTGGACCGGATGGCCGGCCGCGCCGAGCCCGTCCGCCTCGTCGAGCGCGCCCCGCTGCCCATGACCCGGCGGCTGCGCCGTACGTCGGAGCTGTCGGCCGAGCGGACCGGCCGCCTGAACGCCGCCGCCGAGCGCGCCGGCACCCGCGTCTCCCGGGTCCTGGTCGCGGCCGTGGCCGCCTACCTGCACCGGGTCAGCGGCGAGCAGGACCTCGTCCTCGGCCTGCCGATCGCGGCCCGCCAGGACGCCGCGTCCGTCGAGGTCCCCGGCATGGTGTCCAACATCGTGCCGCTCCGCCTGGCCGTCCACCCCGGCACGACCGGCGCCGAACTCCTCACCGCCGTACGGCAGACGGTCGGCGAGGCGGTCGCCCACGGCCGCTACCGCGCCGAGGACCTGGCCAGGGAGCTGGGACTCCCCGACGGCGTGAACGAGCTCGTCGGCCCCACCGTCAACGTCCTGCCCCGCCCCGAGGACCTCCGCTTCGGCGACCACGCGACCGAACTCGAACCGGTCTGGCTCGGCCCGGTCAGCGACCTAGCCCTCAGCTTCGCCGAGTGCGACGGCGGGCGCGGCCTCCGCGTCCACCTCGACGCCGACGCCGCCGTCTGCGACGAGGAGACCCTCCGGGGCCACGAGACCCGCCTCCTCGCCCTCCTCGACGCCTTCACCGAGGACCTCGACCGGCCGGTCGGCCACATCGAACTGACCTCGCCCGCCGAACGGTCCCGGCTCCTCGGCGAGTTCGGCGTCGCCCCGTGCGAGTCGCCCGAGCTGACCTGGCCCGAGGCCTTCGAGCGGCAGGTCCGCCGCACCCCCGACGCCGTCGCCCTCGTCTGCGAGGACGTCGAGCTGACGTACGCCGAACTCGACGCGCGGGCCAACCGGCTGGCCCGGCTCCTGCTCGCCCGGGGCGTCGTCGCCGAGGACGTCGTCGCCGTCGCCGTCCCGCGCTCCGCCGAACTCGTCGTCTCCCTGCTCGCCGTGATGAAGACGGGCGCCGCCTACCTGCCGCTGGACGCCGACCACCCGCAGGACCGGATCGCGTACATGCTCGCCGACGCGGGCGCCCGTACGGTCCTCACCACCCACGAGCTGTCCGCCGCCCTGCCGGACGCCCCGGGCGTCACCCACCTGCTGCTCGACGAGCCGTCGGTCGCCGCCGAGTGCGCCGCCCTCGACGCCTCGGACCTGAACCTGGCGATCGCGCTCGACCAGGCCGCGTACGTCATCTACACCTCGGGCTCCACCGGCAGGCCCAAGGGCGTCGTCGTCTCCCACGACGGCGTCGGAAGCCTCGTCGCCACCGCCACCGAACGCATCGGCATCACCGCCGAGAGCCGCGTCGTCCAGTTCGCCTCCGTCGGCTTCGACGTGACGGTCTGGGACCTCATCATGTCGCTGTGCGTGGGCGGCCGGATCATCGTCGTCCCCACCGAGCGCCGCGTCGCGGGCCCCGCCCTCACCGAGTACATCGGCCGGCACCGCGCCACCCACATGATCCTCCCGCCGTCCCTCGTCTCGGCCCTGCCGCAGGAGTGCGAGCTGCCCGACGGCGCCGTCCTGATCGTCGGCACGGAAGCGGTGCCCAGCGAGCTGATCGCCCGCTGGAACGGACGGCTCCGGGTCGTCGTCGCGTACGGTCTCACCGAGGCCACCGTCAACTCCACGCTCTGGGTCGCCACCCCGGACCGGCCGGGACCCGCGCCCATCGGCGAGCCCGACCCCAACACCCGCGCGTACGTCCTCGACTCCGCGCTCCGGGTGGTTCCGGTCGGCGCCGAGGGCGAGCTGTACGTCGCCGGTCGCGGCCTCGCCCGCGGCTACCTCGGCCGGCCCGGCCTCACCTCCGAGCGCTTCGTCGCCGACCCCTACGCCGACGAGCCCGGCGCGCGGATGTACCGCACGGGCGACCGCGTCCGCTGGGGCGCCGACGGCAACCTGGAGTTCCTGGGCCGCTCCGACGGCCAGATCAAGATCCGCGGCCACCGCATCGAGCCCGGCGAGATCGAGAGCGCCTTCATGGCCTGCGAGGGCATCGCCCAGGCCGCCGTCCTGGTCCGCGAGGACCACCGCAACGCCAAGCGGCTCGTCGCCTACCTGGTCGCCGAGGCCGGTACGGACCCCGAGGCGGCCGTCGCCGCAGCGCGCACACGGATCGCCGAAGCGCTGCCCGACTACATGGTCCCCTCCGCCGTGGTACGCCTCGACGGACCGCTGCCCCTGACGCCCAACGGCAAGCTGGACGGCCGGGCCCTGCCCGAACCCCGGTGGACCGCGACGGCCGGCGGCGACGCGCCCACGACGCCTGGCGAGACCGCGCTCGCCGCGCTCTTCGCCGAGGTGCTGCGGCTGCCCGCGGTCGGCGTCCACGACAGCTTCTTCGAGCTGGGCGGCGACAGCATCGTCGCCATCCAGCTGGTCAACCGCGCCCGCGAGGCCGGGCTCGCGATCACCCCGCGCGACATCTTCCGCCAGCGGACCGTGTCGGCGCTCGCCCGGACCGCCGACTCGGCCGCGGCCGCCTCGGCCCCGTCCCTCGACGTCGTCCTCGACGAGGACGCGCTACCGGTCTCCCCGCTCCAGGAAGGTTTCTTCTTCCACGCGGAGTTCGACCGGGACGCCGCCGACCTCTACGTCGTCCAGGAGCTCCTCGACCTCGGCGGCACCGTCGACCCGGCCCGGCTCAAGGACGCGCTCCAGCTGCTCCTCGACCGGCACCCGCTGCTGCGCGCCGCGTTCCGCCAGCTTCCCGGCGGCCAGGTCGTCCAGCGCCTCGCCGACCACGCCGAACTGCCGTGGAGCGAGGCCGACACCGCGCGCACCGCGCTCGCGGAGGTGCTGAGGCAGGACCGCGCCGAGGGCTTCGACCTCGCCCGGCCGCCGCTGATGCGGGCCACCCTGATCAGGGACGGTCAGCGCCACCGGCTGCTGCTCACCCTGCACCACATCATCGCCGACGGCTGGTCGGTCTCCGTCCTGCTCCGCGAACTCGACCTCGCCTACCGGGGCGAGACCCTGCCCGAGCCGCCCGCGCCGCAGCCGTACCTGGCCTGGCTCGCGGGCCGGGACCTCGACGCCGCCCGCGAGGCCTGGCGGCAGGCCCTGGCCGGCCTCGACGGCGCGACCCGGCTGCCCGCCCTCGCCTCGGCCGACCACTCCGGCACGTCCAGCGCGCCCGTCGCGCTGCCCGAGCACGTCGACGTCCGGCTCCCCGAGTCGCTCAGCGCCGACCTCACGGCCCGCGCCCGCAGCCACGGACTGACCCTGTCGACCGTCGTCAACGGGACCTGGGCACTGCTCCTCGGCGGTCTCACCGGCAGCCAGGACGTCGTCTTCGGCACCACCGTCTCCGGCCGCACCACCGAGGTCGAGGGCCTGGACTCGGCCGTCGGCCTGTTCATCAACACCGTGCCGGCCCGGGTCACCCTGCGCGCCGGCGAGTCGCTCGCCGAACTGCTGCTGCGCGTCCAGGACGAGCACGCCGGCCTCCTGGACCACCAGCACCTCGGCCTCGCCGAGATCCAGCGGATCGCGGGCGGCGCCGGCGGCGGCGAACTCTTCGACACCCTCGTCGTGTTCGAGAACTACCCGACCGGCGACCTGGCCACCGACGCCGACCCGGAGGCGCTCCGCCTCGCAGGCGCCGAGGTCTTCGACGCCGTGCACTACCCGCTCGCGCTCATCGTCGAGCAGGGCGGCGACGGGCTCGCGCTGCGCTTCAAGTACGACGCCGCCCGGCTCGACCAGCTCGCCGTGGCCGTGATCGCCCACCGCTTCGAGGCGCTCCTCCGGACCCTCGTGGCCGAGCCCGCCCGCCCGGTCGCCCGCGTCGGGCTGCTCTCCGAGCGCGAGGCCGAGCGCCTCGCCGCGCTCAACGCCACCACGCGCCCGCTGCCGGACGCGGACGCCACCCTCGCCTCCCTCTTCGCCGCGCAGGCGGCCAGGACGCCCGCCGCGCCCGCCGTCGTCTTCGAGGGCACGACCCTGTCGTACGCCGAACTCGACCGGCGCGCCGAGGCCCTGGCCCAGCGGCTGCGGGCGCGCGGCGCGGGCCCCGAGCGGTTCGTCGCCGTCGCCGTGCCCCGCTCCGCGGAGCTGATGGTCGCGCTGCTCGCCGTGCACAAGGCGGGCGCCGCCTACCTGCCCGTCGACCTCGACTACCCCGCCGACCGGGTCGCGTTCATGCTCGCCGACTCCGGCGCCCGTACGGTCCTCACCACCGCCGACGCGGCCGGCCGGCTGCCCGGCGCCGCGGACCTGGAACACGTCCTGGTCGACGGGGTCGAGGAGGGCTCGGACGCCGAAGTCCCCGCGACCCAGACCGTCCAGGCCCGGCCCGATCACCCGGCGTACCTGATCTACACCTCCGGCTCCACCGGGCGTCCCAAGGGCGTCGCGGTCACCCACCGGGCGATCGTCAACCGGCTCGCCTGGATGCAGGACGCGTACGGGCTCGACGCGGACGACCGGGTGCTTCAGAAGACCCCGTCCAGCTTCGACGTCTCCGTCTGGGAGTTCTTCTGGGCGCTGATCGAGGGCGCGACCGTGGTCCTCGCCCGGCCCGACGGCCACCGCGACCCGGCGTACCTCGCCGAACTGATCCGTACCGAGCGCATCACCACCCTGCACTTCGTCCCGTCGATGCTGGCCGCGTACGTCCAGGTCATGGAGGGCGCCCCCGGCGCGCCCGAGTGGGCCGCGCGCCTGCGCCGGGTGTTCTGCAGCGGCGAGGCCCTCACCGGACCCGACGCCCGCCGCTGGTCGGAGCTGACCGCGCGGCGCGGCACGGGCCCCGTGCCGCTGCACAACCTGTACGGACCCACCGAGGCGGCCGTCGACGTCACGTACTTCCCGTACGAGGGCGGCACCGAGCCGGCCGTACCGATCGGCCGGCCCGTCTGGAACACCCGCCTGTACGTCCTCGACTCCTTCCTGCGCCCCGTCCCGGACGGCGTCCCCGGCGAGCTGTACCTCGCCGGCGTCCAGCTGGCCCGCGGCTACCACGACCGGCACGGCCTGACCGCCGAGCGGTTCGTCGCCGACCCGTTCGGCGAGCCCGGCGCCCGGATGTACCGCACCGGCGACCTGGTCAGCCGGCGCGCCGACGGCGCCGTCGAGTACCTCGGACGGACCGACCGCCAGGTCAAGGTGCGCGGCAACCGGATCGAACTGGGCGAGATCGAGGCCGCGTTGGCCGCCCTCCCGGGCGTCGCCCGCGCCGCCGTGATCGTCCGCGACGGCGCCCTCCTCGGCTACGCGGTGCCGGCTCCCGGCGCCGCCGCCCCGGACGCCGAGGCGCTCCAGCGGGCGCTCGCCGACGCGCTGCCCGCGGCGATGGTCCCGACGGCCGTCACCACCCTCGACGAGCTGCCGCTCTCGCCCAGCGGCAAGCTCGACCAGAACGCCCTGCCCTCGCCGTCCGTCGCCCCCCGGGCCGGCGGCCGCGCGCCCCGCGACGAGCGGGAGAGCGCCCTGTGCGAGATCTTCACCGACGTCCTCGGCCTGCCGGGGATCGGTGCCGACGACGACTTCTTCATGCTCGGCGGCGACAGCCTCAGCTCCATCTCCGTCGCCACCCGGGCCCGTGAAAGGGGACTGACCATCAGCCCGCGCGATGTGTTCGAGCACCGTACGCCCGCCGCGCTCGCCGCGACGGCCGCGCAGGTGCCGGACGAGCCCGCCGCCGAGACCGCCCCCGAGGCGCCCGCGGCCGCGGTGACCGTGTCCGCCGCCGACGCCGGGCAGGCCGCAGCCGCCCTGCAGGCGATGCTCGCCGCCCAGGCCCAGTCCGGCGCCGCCGTCGACCCGGCCCTGAAGGCGCTGCTCGACCAGCTGACCGCCGGTGCCCCGGCGGAGCCCGAGGCCCCCGCCCCGCTCGGCGGCCTCGAGCTGACCGAGGAGGAGACCGCCCGCGTCGAGGCCGTGGCCGGGCTCCCGGTCGCCGACGTCTGGCCGCTCTCCCCGCTCCAGGAGGGCATGTACTTCCACGCCACCTACGACACCGGTGACGCCCTCGACGTCTACCTCTCGCAGGAGACCCTGGACTTCGACACCGCGCTGGACGCCGACCGGCTGCGCGCCGCAGGCCGGGCGCTCCTGGAGCGCAACGCGAGCCTGCGCGCCGGCTTCACCAGCGACGGCCTGCCCCGGCCCGTGCAGTTCATCGCCGACGGCGCCGAGATCCCGCTGACGGTGACCGACCTCAGCGGACTGACTCCCCAGCAGCGGACCGTCCGGATGGACGAGCTGCTCGCCGCCGACCGCCGGCAGCGCTTCGACCTGTCGGCGCCGCCGCTCTGCCGCCTCCACCTCATACGGCTCGGCGACGGCCACGACCGGCTCGTCGTCACCCACCACCTCATCCTCTGGGACGGCTGGTCCGCGTGGCTGTTCCTGGAGGAGCTGTTCACGCTCTACGAGCGGGCCGGCGACACCGCGGGACTGCCCGCCCCCGGCTCGTACCGCGACTACCTGGCCTGGCTGGACCAGCAGGACACCACCCGGGCCCTCGGCGCCTGGCACGACGCGCTCGCCGGCTTCGACGAGCCGACGCTGGTCGCCCCGACCGGCCGCGACGCGGGTCCCGTCCTCCCGGCCGACCTCGACGCCGTCCTGTCCCGGGAGACGAGCGACCGGCTGCGCACCCTCGCGCGGCAGCACGGACTCACCCTCAACACGGTCCTCAACGCCGCCTGGGGCCTGGTCCTCTCGGCCATGACCGGCCGCTCGGACGTCGCCTTCGGCACCGCGGTCGCGGGACGGCCCGCGGAGGTGCCCGAGGTCGCCGGCATCATCGGCATGTTCCTCAACACGATCCCCGCCCGGGTCGCGTTCGCCCCGGACGAGCCGCTGCTCGACCTGCTGCGCCGCATGCAGTCCGAGCGCGCCGCCGTCATGCCGTACGAGTACGTCGGCCTCGGCACCCTCCAGCAGGAGACCGGGCACCGCCGTCTCTTCGACACCCTCTTCGTGCTCCGCTCCGCCGACGGCGAGGACCGGGCCGCCGCGCTCCGCCAGCGCCACGGCATCACCGACGTGTCGAACGTCGACGGCACCCACTTCCCGCTCACCCTGATCGTCACCCCCGAGACCCGGCTCCGGGTCACCCTCGCCGCCCGGCCCGACCTGTTCGACGTGGAGGAGTCCGCCACGATCCTGGGCCGGTTCACGGCCGTCCTGGAGCGGATCGGCGAGCTGCTCGCCGCCCCGGACGCCGGCACCGCCCGTACGGTCGCCGTGGACCTGCTCCTGCCGAAGGAGCGCGCCACGCTGACGGCCGAGTGGGCCGGCAGCCGGGAGCCCGTCCCCAACGAGACCATCGCCGACATGCTGACGGCCCAGGTCGCCCGCACCCCGAACGCGGTGGCCCTGGTCTTCGGCGAGCGCTCCCTCACGTACGCCGAACTCGACGCGCACATCAACCGGATCGCCCGCCTGCTCCTCGCCCGGGGCGCGGGCCCGGAGAGGGCCGTGGCGCTCGCGCTGCCCCGGTCCATCGACATGGTCGCCGCCCTCTTCGCGGTCCTGCGGACCGGCGCCGCGTACCTGCCGCTCGACCTGGACCACCCGGCCGACCGGCTGCGGCTGATGATCGAGGACACGAGGCCGCTGTGCGTGGTCTCCACCGAGGCCGTCGCCCCGACCCTGCGGGGACCCGGCGGAGCGCCCGAACTCCTCCTGGACGACGCGGCCGTGGCCGCCGAGCTGGCCGCCCTGCCCGGCGGCGAGATCACCGACGCCGAGCGGCCCGCCTTCGCCCACGACATCGCCGACCGGCTCGAACACCCGGCGTACGTCATCTACACCTCCGGCTCCACCGGCCGGCCCAAGGGCGTCGTCACCCCCTACCGGGGTCTGACGAACATGCAGCTCAACCACCAGAAGGAGATCTTCGACCCGGCCATCGCCTCGGCCGGCGGGCGCCGCCTGCGCATCGCCCACACCGTCTCCTTCGCCTTCGACATGTCGTGGGAGGAGCTGCTCTGGCTGGTCGAGGGCCACGAGGTCCACGTCTGCGACGAGGAGCTGCGCCGCGACGCCGAGGCGCTGGTCGCCTACTGCGACCAGTACAAGATCGACGTCGTCAACGTGACCCCGACGTACGCCCAGCTGCTCATCGAGGAAGGCCTCCTCCAGGACGAGGAGTCGGGCCCCGGACACCACCGCCCCGCGCTCGTCCTGCTCGGCGGCGAGGCCGTCTCCGACACCGTGTGGTCGACGCTGGCCCGCACCCCTGACACGTACGGCTACAACCTGTACGGGCCGACCGAGTACACCATCAACACGCTCGGCGGCTCGACGACCGACAGCCGTACGCCCACGGTCGGCAGGCCCATCCGCAACACCCGCGCCTACGTCCTCGACGCGATGCTGCGCCCGGTCCCGCCCGGCTGCCCCGGCGAGCTGTACATCGCCGGCACCGGCCTGGCCCGCGGCTACCACGACCGCCCCGGCCTGACCGCCGAACGGTTCGTCGCCGACCCGTTCGGCGAGCCCGGGGAGCGGATGTACCGCACCGGCGACCTCGTACGGGAGCGGTACGACGGCCTCCTCGACTTCCTCGGCCGCACCGACGACCAGGTCAAGATCCGCGGCTACCGCATCGAGCTCGGCGAGATCTCCACGGCCCTGTCCTCGCACCCCGAGGTCGCGCACGCGGCCGTCGTCGTCAACGAGAGCACCGGCACCAAGCGCCTCGTCGGCTACTTCGCGCCGGAGGCCGGCACGGAGCCCGGCGAGGAGCTGATCCAGCGCCTGCGCGAGCACCTGAAGGCCGGGCTGCCCGACTACATGGTCCCCTCCGCACTCGTCCCGGTGGAGACGCTGCCGCTCACCGTCAACGGCAAGCTCGACGTACGGGCCCTGCCCGCCCCGGACTTCGCGGGCTCGGGCACCAGCCGCGCCCCGCGCACCCCGCGCGAGGAGACGCTCTGCGCCCTCTTCGCCGAGGTCCTCGGCCTGCCCGAGGGCAGCGTCGGCATCGACAGCGACTTCTTCGAGCTCGGCGGCCACTCGCTGCTCGCCACCCGGCTCGTCAGCCGCGCCCGTACCGCCCTCGACACCGAACTCGCCATCCGCGACCTGTTCGAGGCACCGACCGTCGCGGAGCTCGTCGAGCGGGCGGACCGCGCCGGCAGCGCCTCCCGGCCGGCCCTGACCGCAGGGGAGCGGCCCGACGAACTGCCGCTCTCCCACGCCCAGCAGCGGCTCTGGGTCATCCAGCAGATCGAGTGCACCTCGGCCGCGTACAACTTCCCGCTGGTCATGCGCCTGCGCGGAGCCTTCGACGCCGACGCGTGGGCCAGCGCGGTCGGCGATGTGACCGCCCGGCACGAGGCCCTGCGCACGGTCTTCGCGCAGCGCGACGGCCAGGCGTTCCAGCGGGTGCTGCCCGCCGACCGGGCCTGGCAGCCCGTGGAGCGGATCCACGACGTCACCGAGGACCGGGTCCCCGACCTCGTGGAGAAGCTCGTCAACCGGCCGTTCGACCTCGCCACCGAACTGCCCCTGCGCACCACGGTGATCGGCCTGGCGCCGGAGGACCACGTCGTCGTCCTGCTGCTCCACCACATCACCACCGACGAGTGGTCGGACCGCCCGTTCCTCCGCGACCTGGCCACCGCCTACGCGGCCCGCCTCGCCGGCGCGGCACCCGTCTGGGAGCCGCTGCCCGTCCAGTACGCCGACTACGCCCTCTGGCAGCAGCGCCTGCTCGGCGACCCGGCGGACGCCGACAGCCTGGCCGCCCGCCAGCTGGAGTACTGGCGTACGACCCTGGACGGCGCCCCCGAGGAGCTGGAACTGCCCACGGACCGGCCCCGGCCCGCCCGCCCGGCGTTCTCCGGCGCCGAACTGGACATCGCCTTCGACGCCGACGTCCACGAGGGCCTGAAGCGGCTCGCCCGCGAGACCGGCGCCAGCATGTTCATGGTCGTCCACGCCGCCGTGGCCGCCCTGCTGCACCGCATGGGCGCCGGTACGGACATCCCGCTCGGCTCGCCCATCGCGGGGCGCGGCGACGAGGCCCTCGACGACCTGGTCGGCTTCTTCGTCAACACCCTCGTGCTCCGCACCGACCTGAGCGGCGACCCGTCCTTCACCGAGCTGCTCGCCCGGGTCAGGGAGACCGACCTCGCCGCGTTCTCGCACGCGGACGTGCCGTTCGAGTCGGTCGTGGAGAAGCTCAACCCGACCCGCTCGCTCTCCCGGAACCCCCTGTTCCAGGTGATGGTCGGCTACCACGCCCGTACCGGCGACGGCTTCGAACTGCCCGGCCTGAGCGCCGACTACGTGCCGTTCCGCATCCGGTCCGCCAAGTTCGACCTGGTGTTCAGCTTCACCGAGCACACCCCCGCCGACGGCGGAGCCGGCTCCCTGGCCTGCCGCCTGGAGTTCGCCACCGAGCTGTTCGACCACGAGACCGTCGAGCGCCTCGGCGCCCGCCTCCGGGCCCTCGTCGCGGCCCTCGTCGCCGCACCCGAGGCGCCCGTCTCGCGGGCCGAGATCCTGGCCGGCGGCGAACGGCACCTGGTCCTGGAGGGCTTCAACGGCGCCGCCCGCGAGGTCGACGAGGAAACGTTCCCGGCGCTGTTCGCGGCGCGGCTCGCCGAGCGCCCCGACGCGGTCGCCGTCGTGGACCGCGACCGGACCGTCACGTACGCGGAGCTCGACGCCCGCGCCAACCGGCTCGCCCGGCTGCTCGCGGAGCGCGGCGCCGGAGCCGAGAGCGTGGTCGGTGTCGCCGTGCCCCGCTCGGTCGACATGGTCGCCACGGTGCTCGCCGCGCTGAAGCTGGGCGCCGCGTTCCTGCCGCTCGACCTGGTCCACCCGGCCGACCGGCTGACGTACATGATCGAGGACTCGCGGGCCGCGCTCGTGGTCGGCACCGAGCCCGTCGCGGGCAAGATCCCGCAGGTGGCGGGCGTACCGGTGGTGCTGCTCGACGAGCCGACGGTCGCCGCCGAACTGGCGGCCCTGCCCGAGAGCGCGCTCGACACGGCGCCGGTCCACCTGGACCAGGCCGCGTACGTCATCTACACCTCCGGCTCCACCGGCCGGCCCAAGGGCGTCGTCGTCCCGCACGAGGGCATCGCCAGCCTCGTCGCCACGGCGGTCGACCGCATGGGCCTGGAACACGACAGCCACGTCCTGCAGTTCGCCTCGATCGGCTTCGACGTCTTCGCCTTCGAACTGTCCATGGCGCTCTGCCACGGCGGCCGGCTCGTCCTCATCACCGACGAGGCACGGGTCGCTGGCCCGGCGCTCACCGACTTCCTGGCGGAGCACGCGATCAGCCACATGATCCTGCCGCCGTCCCTGGTCTCCGCGCTGCCGCCCGGCTGCGCCCTGCCCGAGGGATCGACCGTCCTGGTCGGTACGGAGACGGTGCCGCCGGACGTGTTCGAGCGGTTCGGCGCCACGGCCCACCTGATCTGCGCCTACGGTCTCACCGAGGCGACGGTCAACTCCACGCTGTGGCCCTCGCGTGAGCACGGCGGCCGCCCGTCCGGCCGGGTGCCCATCGGCCGGCCCGACCCCAACACCCGCGCTTACGTCCTCGACGACCACCTGCGGCCCGTCCCGCCCGGCGTCGTCGGCGAGCTGTACGTGGCCGGCCGCGGCCTCGCCCGCGGCTACCTCGGCAAGGCCCCGCTGACCTCGGAGCGGTTCGTCGCCGACCCGTTCGGCGCCCCCGGCAGCCGCATGTACCGCACCGGTGACCGCGCCCGCTGGCGCGCGGACGGCAACCTCGACTTCCTCGGGCGCGTCGACACCCAGGTGAAGGTCCGCGGCTTCCGCATCGAGCTCGGCGAGATCGAGGCCGCGCTCGCCGGACACCCCTCGGTCGCCCAGGCCGCCGTGGTGCCCGACCGCGACGGCGACATCGTCCGCCTGATCGGCTACGCGGTGCCCGAAGCGGGCGAGGCGGACCCGCAGGAGCTGCGCGCCCATGTGGCCGGGCAACTGCCCGAGTACATGGTCCCGGCGCTCGTGATCGCGCTCGACGGGCCGCTGCCGCTGACCCCCAACGGCAAGCTGGACCGCAAGGCGCTGCCCGTACCGGACTGGGCGGCGATGACCGGCGACGCGCAGCCCGCCAACGCGACCCAGGCCCAACTCGCCGAACTGTTCGGCGAGATCCTCAAGCTGGAGAAGGTCGGCGTCCACGACAACTTCTTCGCGCTCGGCGGCCACTCCATGGCCTCGATGCGGCTCCTGGGCCGGATCCGCGCCGAGTTCGGCGTGGAGCTGAGTATCCGCGACGTCTTCGACGCGCTGACCGTCGCCGGCATCGAGGCCAAGCTCAAGGGCGCGGCCACGGCCCGCCCGGCGCTGCGGCCCGGGGCGTACCGCCCCGAGCGGCTCGCCGAGGCGGCGCCGGTGCAGCGATGGCAGTGGGACGCCCACTACGGCCCTGACCGTTCGGCGGCCTTCGACCACGCGCTGGTGCTGCGTTCGCCCGGCGGCCTGGACGCCGCCGCGCTGTCCGCCGCGCTCGCCGACGTGGCCGAGCGCCACGAACCGCTGCGCACGCGGTACCGCGAGGACAAGGGCACGCTGTACCAGTTCCGGGCGAAGCCGCTGGCCCTGCGGACCGAGACGTGCGAGGACCTGGAGGCCCGCCTCGCCGAACTGGCGGCCGGCGCGCCCCGGGCCGACCGCGAGGCACCGCTCGGCGCCCACCTGCTGACCGCCGGCACGGGGGAGCAGGCCCTGCTCCTGACCATGCAGTACCTGGTCGTCGACGAATGGTCGGTCGTACCGCTCTTCCGCGACCTGACGTCGGCCTACCAGGCCCGTACGGAAGGCCGGGCCCCCGAGTGGCAGCCGCTGCCGGTCTCGTACCGCGACTACGCCCACTGGGCCCGCGAGGTACTCGGCGACCTGCGCGACCCGGAGAGCCTGGGCGGCCGCCAACTCGGCTACTGGACGAAGGCGCTGGAGGACGTCCCGCTCAGGATCGCCCTCCCGGCCGACGGCCCCCGCGGTGCGGGCGCGCCCGGCGCGGACCACGTCGGCTTCGTCCTCGACGAGGAGCTGCACGCGGGCGTGGACGAGCTGGCCCGGGCGACCGGCACCAGCATGTTCATGGTGCTGCACTCCGCTCTCGCCGCGGTCCTCACCGCCCATGGCGCGGGCACGGACCTGCCCATCGGTACGATGGTCGCGGGCCGTACGGACGACCAGCTGGCCGACCTGGTGGGCTGCTTCTTCAACACGGTCGTGCTGCGCACGGACACCGGGGGCGACCCGACCTTCGCGGAGCTGCTGTCCCGCGTACGGGAGACGACGCTGAGCGCCCTCGACCGGCAGGACGTCCCGTTCGAGGAGGTCGTCCGGGCGACCGGACTGCCGCCGAAGGGCCCGCAGGTCATGGTCATCCACCACGAGCAGGCGGACCTGGAGCGGCTGGAGGGCGGCATCGGCTCCCTCGACGCCGTACCGACCGGCTCCACCCGGGCCGATCTGACCCTCAGCTTCTACGAACCGCAGGGCGACGGGCCCGTCCACTGCGGCCTGATCCACGCCACCGACCTGATCGGCACCGCCAAGGCGCGGAAGCTCGCCGACGAACTGCAGAGGCTGCTGCGCAGTGTGGCCGCCGACCCGGAACAGCCGCTCTCGGAGCTTTTCACCACCATGTCCACAAGGAGTGACAACGCATGAGCACCAACCCGTTCGAGGACCCGCAGGGCAGCTTCCTGGTCCTGGTCAACGACGAGAACCAGCACTCGATCTGGCCCTCGTTCGCCGAGGTCCCCGCCGGCTGGCGGTCCGTCTTCGGTGAGGGCACCCGGGAGGCGTGCCTCGCTTACGTCGAGGAGAACTGGACGGACCTGCGCCCGGCGAGCCTCGCCACCGCGCAGCAGGGCTGACCGGACCCCGGACACGCGGACGCCGCCGCCCTAGGAGCACCACTCCACGGGCGGCGGCGTCTGTCGTCCGTACGGGCCGCTAGCCCACCCAGCTCCGCAGCAGCTCCTCCCGCTGAGCCGCCCGGGGCGACGACCCCTCCTCCCACGCGCGGCCCCACTCCGCCATCGCGGCCAGCGTGGTGGCCATCGTCGCGGCGCCGTCCGTGAGGCGGGACAGGAGCGCTTGGGAGAGGTCGGCCTCCGCCGCGGAGTAGCCGACGGCGGCGGCCGCGTACACCGACAGCTCTTCGTCACCGTCGTGTGCTTCCACCCGCAGCGTCATCAGCGCCGGGCCGCCGCCGGTCGGTCCGCTGCCGCCCGACATCGCGAGGTTCACCACCGTGTCGAGCGCCATCTCCGTGACCGCGCCGATCTGCCGCTTCAGGGTCTTCACGGGGACGGCCGACATCGTCAGGGCCCGCACGTCCTCCCATAGGTAGAGGCGGGACTGCCCGTCGCCGAGGGCCAGCACGCCCTCGGGGGTCAGACGCACCCCGGGAGTCAGACCGGCCGGCTTCGCGCCCACGTACACATCGCCTTCGGCGATCCAGAACAGGCCCACCATGGCCATCGGTTGCTCACTTCTCCCGACGACCGCGCCGCCGTTGTCACCTACACCAAACAATCTGATCGCCCTCCGGAACGTGCGAACGACCTGGGAAGTTCCCCGCCGGGCGGGTACGGGGGAGGGCGTGGGAGATGCGGTGGAGGGGCGGGCGGCGATGTCAGTGACGCCGCGTAGCGTTGGGGGTGTCGATCAACAGCACGGGGGAGAACGGCGCATGGGCACGCGTGTCGAGGGCAGCGGCTACACCGCGGAACTGACGGACGACCTGGAGGTCGTCTACCGCAATCCGCAGGGGCGGAAGGTGAAGAACGTCCCCGAACCCCTCTCCGGAACGCCCGGGCTCGGCCTGCTGCTCAAGACCTGGACGCGGCTGAAGAAGCAGCGTGAGGCGTGCCGGGAGCAGGCGCGGGCATGGGCGCAGGCCGGGGCGCGTGTCCCGCGCGCGCTGGCCGACGCCGATCCGCTCTGGCAGGAGGCACTGGAGTCCGAGGCCGTCGACGTCGAGGACGAACTGGGCGAGGGCGGCCTGTGGGCGCGTACGTACACCGGGTTCGACGGCCGCACGCTGACCCTCCTGCTTCCCGAACAACTCGTCCCGTACCGCGACCGCTTGATGCGCGAGGAGGGCTGGGAGCCGGACAGCTGCTTCTCCACCGGCGTACCGGACCCCTCCGACGGGGAACTGCCGTTCCCCGAGCGGGTCATCGCCGCGCACCCGGGCTTCGAGGAACTGGCCGCCCAGAAGCTCATCTCCCTGCAGGACCTCACGAGCGGGTGGAGGTTCCTCTTCAAGTATGACGTCGACGTGATCCTGCATGAGCTCGAAGAGTCGGCTCCCGCGCTGATGATCACCCTCCTCGACGAGTTGGCCGACCTGGCCCTGGAGAAGGGCGAGCAGCCGACGGCCACCGCCTGGTTCGGGCGCGCCCGCACGGCTGAGCGCACGCAGGCGCGCAAGGTCGACCGGGAGTGGCTGGCGGGCCGCTACCTCGCGTACGCCGAGGGCAAGGCCCTCTCCGCCACGGTCCTGCGTGCCTGGGCCCGCGACCTGGCCGTCAAGGGCGCGGCGACCGGGGCCGACCTCGCCCGTTTCCGGCACGTGGTCATCCGCCGCGTCCAGGCCTCGGGGGAGTTGTACCCGCAGCTGGCCGTCGACGTACGCAAGATCGCCAGGGCCGCCGGTCTCGAAGCCGAGCGGGAACTGGCCACGCTGCTCGGAGAGGTGTGCGCGGTCGGCGCCGTCTCGCTGAGCGACGACAAGTTCTGGACCGACTGCTTCAAGGGCTCGGCCATGGACCTCCTCGGCGTTCACGCCCCCGAGGCGGCGCGCCAGGTGCTGAAGCTGCGGCCCGAGCGGTTCAGCGGCAACTCCAAGCTGTGGCGGGAGCTGCTCGAACGCAGTGGTGCGCTGGCCCTGCTCACCGGCGAGGCCGGCGGGCTGCCGGCGGGCGAGGCCGCCGCCTGGCTGTCCGAGTGCGTCGAGTCGAACAGCAGGCGGATGGGCCCCTGGCGGGTCATGTACGAGATCGCCGAGAGGATCGCCCCGCGGCTGGCCGCCGACGGTGTCCCCGTGGAGTTCCCGTACGACACCTTCGGCCGTCGGACCGACAGGAGGACTCCTCTCGACCTCATCGACGTGCTCCTTGAGCACGGCGCCCCGGTCTCCGACCCGCCGGCGCTCCTCGGCCCGTCGGAGCTGTACCACCTCCAGCTCGACCGCAGGCCGAAGCTGGAGCACCTGCGGGCCGACGAGCGTTTCGCCCGTGAGCTGCGGGCACGCGTGCGGGCCGACCTGGAGATGACCACCAAGAGCCAGGCGACCAACAGGTGGTACCAGCCGCAGGCCACCAAGGGCTGGGAGCGGATCCCCGCGCTCTTCGACAACCCGATCGGGCACGAGGAGATCCGCGCCTGGTCCGAGCGCGAGCGGGCGAGGCTGCGCGCCGGGGTCGACTTCGACGAGCTGGTCCTGCTGCTCGGCCGCTACGCGCACGTGGGCGTGGCGACGGACCTGCTCCTCAAGGACGCGGACGCCGCAGCGGAGTTCGCGGCGGTGGACGTCATGCCGCTGCTCATGGCCGAGCTGCCCGACACCGTCACACGTGAGCAGGCGGAGGAGCTGGTGGGCAGGCTCGAGCCGTACCACGTCGACGACGAGGGCGTACGAGGAGTCAACCGGGGACCGATCCTGGAAGCCCTGCCTCAGCTGGGCGAACCGATCCACAGCCTGGCCGCCCGCTCCCTGGTCATGGCCGCCAACTGCCGTGACGGGCTCGAGCGGCTGGTCCGCCGCTTCACCCCGGACGAGGACCGTCCGACGTCCGCGACCGGGTCCGCGACCGGGTCCGCGTCTTCGTCCGCGCCCTCGCCCGAGACGGAGTCGGACGATCCGGACATTCGGATGAGCCGTCGGCTGGTGCGGCTCGCCGAGCACGGCACCACGGTCTGGGGAGGCGATCTCGCGCAGGCCGACGCCACGATCGACAACCTTCCCCGTGACAACAGCTTCCGCCACACGCACGCCTGCGCCGCGCCGTTCGCCCTGAGCGCGGTCTCCTTCAGGGCGGGCGGCCGGCCGGACCGGTCTCTGTCGGCATACGCCGCCCACCCCCTCCTCGCCGGGGAACCGGGCCGATGGCGGCTCGGCCGGTGCGAGGTGCCCGAGGACGGTGCGGACGTCCAGCTGCCCCTCCCCGGGAAGGCCTTCCGCACGGCGACGTCCGCGTCCGTCGTCCTGGGCGGTGGCAAGTCCCACCGGACGCTGTGGGAGTACGCCCCCGACGGCTCCTTCTCCGAGGACGGACCCCTGGCTCCCGCGGGCCTGAAGCTCACGCGCGCCCATGTGCTGGAGCCGGTCCGCCCCGGCGCCTGGTTCGCGCGCTTCGCCGAGCTGCACCGCGAGCGCGGCCCGGCGCCCGCCCGACCCGAGCTCGCGGAGGACTTCGCCGAGCGGCTCGGCCTCACCGTGGCGGAGGCCACCGTGCTGCTGATGGCGCACGTCCCCTGCGCGCCGCACCAACTGGAGGACGAGGACGGCTACGTCTCCCGTCACTCCAGCGCCGACCTGGAGCCCTGGAACATCCGGCGGAACGAAGCGGACGAGGCGGTCGGCGCACTGACGTCCGCGCTCGCCCCCCGGTCCGTCACGACGCTCTACGACAGGCTCCTCCCCGACGACCCCGAGCAGCTGTGGACCACCGGGCCCGACGTCGACCGGGCCGCCCAGTGGTGGGAGCACGAGCTGGGGGCACCCCTGCCCGTACCCACGGAACTGCTGCGCCCCGCCGCCAAGGAGACCCTCCTGCCCAGGGGCGAGCCGGCCCTCCACCGCGTGCACAGCAGGGACGCCTGGGCCTGGTGGCCCCACCTGCGGCTGCCCGCCCTGCTCGGCCGCCTCGCCGCCGGGGCGCACTGTCTCGACCCCCACCGGTCGGCCCTGCTGGGCGAACCCCAGGTCCTGGCGCTCCCGAGGATGGCCGCCTGGATCGCCTACCGCACCCAGGCCGGCGATCCGCTGCGCCCCGCGGTGGGCGCGGCGATCTCCCGACTGCGCGAGGTGTCGGCGTCGGCCACGGAACCGCTCACAGTCTTCTCCCTCCAGAGCAACTACCTGATGGGCGCGCCCCCTTCGACCGAGGCGATCGCCGCGCATCCGGCGGTCACGGAGGAGGCCGACCCGGTGTACGACGTACGCCACATCCGGGTGGACCCGGCCGCGCTCAAGGGGGCCGACGATCCCCTCCTGGACACGCTGGACGCGTACCTCGACTCCGTACTGCCCTCCCAGTGGCTGCCCACCCTGTCCGGGCTGCCTGCCCTCGCGGACCTGCGGCTGCTGCTGAGCGACGACTTCGCCGCGCTGGGGGAGCACCTCACCACCGACGGGGAGCGCCCCTCGGGCTGGGAGCAGAACCCGGAACGCTCCGTACCGCAGCTCGTGGAGGAGTGCGCGAAGACGTACGGACTGAGCGAGGACGCCGCGGCGCTCTACCTGACGCTGCTCGCCCTGCCGGACCCGTCGGACCGCAACGTCAAGGCGTGGACCGGTTGGAAGCCCACTCGCTTCAAGGCGGCCGAGGCCGAACTGGGCACCTCGGGCCGCGTGCTGCGCGCCGTCCGGCCACGAGCGGGCCGCTCCCTCTTCCTGCCGGGCGCCTGGCAGGAGCGGAAGCCGCCGCGCCTCCCGATCGAGGCGGCGAAGCTCGGCCTGCTGCCGCTGGCCAGAGAGCACCGGTCGACGTCACACCTGGCCGCGGTCCCCTCGGCTCCCCTGCCCACCCTGTTCGAGCGGGCGTGGAAGGCCCAGGTGAACTGACCTCCCTCAACCCCCGACCCCACCGACGCGTCCTGATGTGGACGCCGCACCGAAACAGAGGGAGCAAGCGTGGCCACCACGACAGAGCCCACCGCACTCACGGAACCCGACCCGCCCGCGTGGCGCATGCTCCTCGGCTACGTCCGGCCGCACCGCTGGACGCTGCTCGGCGGGGCGGTGCTGTCGCTGGTCACCGGGGCCACCGGGCTCGCGCTGCCCCTGGTGGCCAAGTACCTCATCGACGCGCTCTCGGACGACCGTCCCATCACGGGCGCCCTGCTGCTGATGTCAGCCCTGGTCGTCGCGAACGCGGGCATCGGCGCTCTCGGCGGGTACGTGCTTCGGCGCACCGCCGAGTCGGTCGTCCTCGGCGCGCGGCGCACCCTGTCGTCGTACCTGCTGAGGCTCCGCATCTCCGCCGTGGACCGCACCGAACCCGGTGACCTGATGGCCCGCGTCACCTCCGACACGACCCTGCTGCGCGAGGTCACCACCGACTCGCTGGTGGGTCTCGGCACCGGTGGCCTGACGCTCGTCGCGACGCTGGTGATGATGGGCCTGGTCGACCCGGTCCTGCTGGCGGTCACGCTGGGCGTGGTCCTTGCCGCGGGCACGGTGATCGGCGTGATCGTGCCCCACATCAACAAGGCGACCCGGCAGGCACAGGACGCGGTCGGGGCGATGGGCGCGTCACTGGAACGCACCCTCGGCGCCCTGCGCACCATCAAGGCGTCCGGCGCCGAGCACCGCGAGGAGAAGGCCGTGCACGCGGCGGCCGAGGAGTCCTGGCGGCAGAGCGTACGGGCCGCCAAGTGGTCGGCGCTGGCGGGGAACACGGCGGGCCTGTCCATGCAGATCGCGTTCATCACCGTCCTTGCGGTGGGCGGCGCCCGGGTGGCGACGGACGCGATCGACGTAGGAACCCTGGTCGCCTTCCTCCTCTACGTCTTCTACCTGATGTCCCCGATCCAGGAGGTCGTCGGCGCGGTCACCCAGTACCAGGCGGGCGCCGCGGCCCTCGCCCGGATCCGCGAGGCGCTGCGGCTGCCCGCCGAACCACCGGCCGAGCCGGCGCCGCTGCCCGAACCCGGCGCCGAACCGGCCGCGCTGGCCTTCGAGGACGTCCGGTTCCGGTACGCGGAGGATCTGCCGTACATCCACCACGGGGTGAGCTTCTCCGTGCCGCCGCGCGGCATGACCGCCTTCGTCGGCCCGTCCGGGGCGGGCAAGACCACGGTCTTCTCCCTCATCGAGCGGTTCTACGACCCGGACGGGGGACGGATCACGTTCGACGCCCGCGACCTGGCCGAGTGGGAGATACCCCAACTCCGCTCGTCCATCGGTTACGTCGAGCAGGACGCACCCGTCCTCTCGGGCACCCTCCGCGACAACCTCCTCCTCGGCCACCCGGATGCGCGCGAGGAGGACCTGCACCGCGTCCTGGGCACCACCCGCCTCGACGGCCTGGTCGAGCGACTCCCCAAGGGCCTGGACACCCTGGTGGGCCACCGCGGCACGAAACTCTCCGGCGGCGAACGCCAACGCGTGGCCATCGCCCGCGCCCTGCTCCGCCGCCCCCGCCTGCTCCTCCTCGACGAGGCCACCAGCCAACTCGACGCCGTCAACGAGGCCGCACTACGCGACACCGTCGCCGACGTCTCCCGCACGACGACCGTCCTGGTGGTCGCCCACCGCCTCTCCACGGTCACCATGGCCGACCGCATCATCGTCATGGACACGGGCCGCGTACGCGCAGTGGGCACCCACAGCGAACTGGTCACGACGGACCCCCTGTACGCCGAACTGGCCACCACCCAATTCCTGGCAGCCGCCGACACCTGACCGTCCCGCCGCCTGACAGTCCCGTCTCCGCCCCCCCCGCCGTTCTCGGCCGGCCGCCCCGCGCGGAAACGCCGAAGTCCCCGTCCCACCCAGCAGGGTGCGACGGGGACTTCGGGGCTCTTGGCGTTACGCCGGTACCGCCGGCTCTCGGCGGCTGTCGGACCAGGCCGACCAGAGTTCGGCGTAGCGGCCGCCTGCCGCTACCAGTTCGTCGTGGGTGCCTGTTTCGACGACGCGGCCCTGGTCCAGGACGACCACGCGGTCGGCCGTTGCCGCCTGGGGGAGGCGGTGGGCGACCATCAGGCCCGTGCGGCCCTCCAGGGCGCGGAGGGCGGCCGTCTCCAGGACGCGGGCGCCCGCGCTGCCCGCGTCGGCGGTGGCCTCGTCGAGGATCGCGATGGGCGGGTCGGTGAGGACGAGCCGGGCCAGCGCCAGGTGCTGTGCCTGGGTCACCGTGAGCCGGTGGCCGCCCTCGCCGACGACCGTGGCCAGACCGTCGGGCAGTCCGTCCACCCACTCCAGGGCGTCGACATGGGTCAGCGCGGCGCGCAGCTCCTCGTCGGTCGCCCCCGGCCGGGCCAGCCGCAGGTCCTCGGAGAGCGGGCCCGCGAAGACGTGGACCTCCTGGCTGATCAGGGTGACCGCCCGCCGGACCCCGGCCGGGCCCAGCTCCCGCGCGTCCACCCCGCCCAGGGAGATCGAGCCGGACGCCGGGTCGTGGACGCCCGCGATCAGCTTCGCCAGCGTCGTCTTGCCCGCGCCGCTCGCGCCGACCAGGGCGACGCGCTCGCCGTCCCTGACCTCCAGGTCCACCGCGGTGAGTACCGGGTGGCCGTCGACGTACGAGTGGCCAAGGCCGGAGACCTTCACCGAGCCGTCCACCGGTGCGGCGGCCCGGACGTCAGGCTCCCGTTCCGCCGGGAGGCTCGACACGCCCACGAGGCGGGCCAGGCTCGCGCCCGCGGACTGCGCGTCGTCGATCAGGAAGAGCGCGGCGTTGATCGGGTTGAACAGGCCGTGGAAGTACAGCGCCGCCGCCGTCGCCGTACCGATGCTCACCGAGCCCGCGTCGACCAGGAAGAACCCGGTCAGCAGGATCGACGTCATGCCGATGAACTCGGCGATGTTCAGGCGGGAGAAGAAGCCCGAGACGAGGTGCATGCCGCGTGCCGCCAGGCCGACCGCCGCCTGCGAGCGCTGCTCCAGGAGGTCGGCGTGCCGGCCGTTCAGCCGGAACGCCCGTACCGTACGGACGCCACCGACGCTGTCGAGGAGCTGGTGCTGCAGGGCGCCGGTCGCGACCCGGTGCGCGGCGTAGATCGTCGCGGCGCGCGGGATGTACCAGCGGACCGTCAGGACGTGGACGGGGACGGCCACGAGCACCGCAAGCAGGAAGCGCCAGTCGAGGACCGTGAGACCGATCAGCGTCAGGATGATCGTGAGGAAGGCGCTGGTGAACTCGGGCAGCGCCTGCCGTACCGCCTTCGCGATCAGCGTGACGTCACCCGTGACGCGCGAGGTCAGGTCGCCGGAACCGGCCTGCTCGACCCGTTCGAGCGGCAGCCGCAGCGCCCGCGCGATGAACCGTTCCCGCAGATCCGCGAGGATCGTCTCGCCGAGCCGGGCCACGAGCGACTTGCCGATCGCCGTCGCGATACCCCGGGCGACGGCGACCGCGAGCAGGAGCACCATCGGCACGGTCAGCGCGCCCGCGCCGCTCTTGTCCACGACCAGGTCCACGATGCGGCCGAGCAGCGGTGCGGTCAGCAGGCCGATGCCCGTGCCGACGACGAGGACCGTCAGCGCCGTCACCGCGAGGGCGCGGTGGTGGCGCAGGAGTTCACGGACGACGGAGAAGGTCTGCGCGCCGGTGGCGGTGGGCAGGAGCTCGCGTTCGGGCGTGCCGGGTCCGCTCATCGTCCGTCCTTCGTCCTTCTTCATGTCTCTGCTGTCCTGGCCCTGTACGTCCTGCGGGCCAGTGTCCTGCGGGTCCCTGTCCTGCGTGCTCGTCATGCCAGCACCGCCGTGCGGTACGACTCGTGGGCGGCGACCAGCTCGGGGTGGCTGCCCTCGGCGGCCACCCGGCCGTCGTCCAGCATGACGACCACGTCCGTGCCGGCCAGCAGCGCCGGACTCGTCGTGACGAGGACCGTCGTGCGGCCCTTGCGGAGGTCGCGCAGCTTGGCCGCGATGCGGGCCTCGGTCACGGTGTCGACGGCCGTCGTCGGGTCGTGGACCACGAGCACCGGCGGGTCGGCCGCCAGGGCGCGGGCGAGCGCGACGCGCTGGCGCTGGCCGCCGGAGAGCGACCGGCCCCGCTCGGTGAGGACGGTGTCCACGCCGTCCGGCAGCGCCTGGGCGACGTCGTCCGCCGCCGAGGCCGCGAGCGCCGGGCCCACGTCGACCCCTTCCTTGTGCGCGCCCGCCCGCACGTTGGCCAGGAGGCTGTCCTCGAACAGGTCGGCGTCGTGGTGGGCGACCAGGATCGCGCGGCGCGCGTCGGCCGGGCCGAGGTCGGTCAGCGGTACGCCGTCCAGCTCGACGCTCCCCTCGGCGGGGTCGAGTTCGCGGCCCAGGCAGAGCAGCAGGTCGTTGGCGGCGGCCGCGTCGCGGGCGACCACACCGACGAGGCTGCCGGCGGCGATGTCGAGGTCGATACCGCGCAGGGCGCCCTGGGTCACGCCGCGCAGCCGCAGCTGTCCGGCGACCCGCTCGGGCAGCTCGGCGGTCCCGGCCGCGACGGCCGGCGGCGAGGCGAGGACCTCGGCGATCCGGTCGGCCGAGGCACGGCCCTGGGCGAACTCGCCGTTGACGTAGGTGAGGAGCTGGAAGGGGCCGAGGAGGTACTGGGCGAGGCCGACGGCCGCCACCAGCTCACCCACGGTGATGCTGCCGCTCATCGCGAGGTGCGCGCCGACGAGGCCGATGGCCGCGATGAAGATGCCCGTCAGGGCGAGGATCGCGCCGTCGTGCCAGGCCCGGCTGGTCGCGGCCCGAAGGGCGGCCGCAAGCGAGCTCCGGCTCGTCTCCCGGTACCGGTCGACCGCCGCCGCCTCGGCGCCGATGCCCTTCAGTACCCGCAGGCCCCCGACCAGGTCGGCGGCGACGCCCGAGGCGTGGGCGGCGTGTTCCTGCTCCGCCTCGCTGCGCCGCTCCAGCGGGCGGCTGATGACATGGCCGAGCCACAGCAGCGGCGGGACACCGAGCAGGACGAGGAGGCCGAGCGGTACGGAGATACGGAGCAGGGCCACCGCGCTGACCGCCAGACCGGCGATCGCGGAGAGCGTGTACGGGAGCGCCGCCGCGACCGAGCCGACGCGCCGGGCGTCGCCGGTGGCGACGGCGGTCAGCGCGCCGGGCAGCCGGCCGGCGTCGGCGCCGCCCCTCGGGTCGAGGACCCGGGCGCCGAGGTCGAGCCGGATCCGGTGCGCGGCGGCCTCGCCGGCGCCCTCGGCGAGCCGCGCGGAGTTCCGGTAGCAGGTCGACAGGATCAGGAAGAGACCGGCGAGCACCAGGAGCCAGCGCAGCAGCGCGCCCGATGAACCGGTCGCCACCGCCTGGTCGATGACCAGACCGATGACGACCGGGACGAGGGCCTCGCACGCCTGGTGCGCCATGCCGAGGAACGAGGCCACGCTGACGCGGCGGCGCTGATCGGCGAGCGCTCTGCGGAGGACGGCGCCCCCCGTTGGTCCTCCAGCGGGCATGCGGATCCTCCACAGAAAGGGGGTGTGATAGTTAGGTAAGGCTACCTTAAACACGGCTGGTGCCAAGGGTGCGTGGCACCCCCGGGGTCATCTTCGCAGCGTGCGGGGCGGTCGGGAACGTACCCTCGCGTTGACCCCGCCCCGACTGTACGGTTAGCCTCACCTAAGTTCCATACGAGGGTGTGTCATCTCGCGTGCCGCACGCCCGTGTTCAACGCTTCGCGCGGCTCGCGGGGCGCTCGATTCCGCCGCCAGGGGAGTGGTCGTTGTCCGTCGAAACCCGGGCGGCGCCCGGAACCGAGACCGGTGGCCCTGCCGGTCCCGTCGTGCCCACGGCCCGTCCGGCCGCGGTGGCCCTCAGGAGCCTCGGCCTCCTCGTGACCGTCGGCGCACTGGTCCTCGTCTCGCTCGTCAGCGTCTGGGTCGGTACGCGAGGCATTCCGTTCACCTCCGTCTGGCACCTGCTGTGGTCGCCCGACGGCTCGGAAGCCTCCGTCATCGTGCACGACTACCGGATCCCCCGCACCGTCCTCGGCCTCCTCGTCGGGATCGCCCTCGGCCTCTCCGGCGCCCTGATGCAGGCCCTGACCCGCAACCCGCTCGCCGACCCCGGTCTGCTCGGCGTGAACCTGGGTGCCTCCGCGGGCGTCGTCGTCGCCATCGCCTTCCTCGGCGTCGCCGCGCCGCTCGGCTACGTCTGGTTCGCCCTCGCCGGCGCCGCCGCCGCGTCGGTCGGCGTCTTCCTCCTCGGCTCCTCCGGGCGGAAACTGGCCACCCCCGACCGGCTCGTCGTCGCCGGAGCGGCCGTGACCGCCGTGCTGTACGCCTTCAACTGGGGCGTCCTGATCTTCGACCCGGAGGCGTTCGACCAGTTCCGCTACTGGACCGTCGGCTCCCTAGCCGGCCGGTACGGCGACATCGTGCTGCTCATGCTGCCGTTCGTCGTCGTCGGCCTCGTCCTCGCCTTCTTCCTCGCGCCCTCCCTCAACGCCCTGGCCATGGGCGACCAGATGGGGCGCGCCCTGGGCGTCCACGTCGGCCGGACCCGCGTCCTCGCGGCCGTCGCCGTGATGCTGCTCTGCGGGGCGGCCACCGCCGCGGCGGGACCGATCGGCTTCGTCGGCCTGGCCGTTCCGCACGTCGCCCGGTTCCTCGCCGGCGCCGACCAGCGCTGGGTGTTCGCGTACTCGGCGCTGCTCGCACCAGTCCTGCTCATCGGCTCGGACGTGCTGGGCCGGGTGCTCGGAGCGCCGGGCGAGGTCCAGGTCGGCATCGTCACCGCGTTCCTCGGGGCGCCCCTGTTCATCGCGCTGTGCCGCCGTCGAAAGCTGGTCATGCTGTGAGCGCCGTACGGGAGACGAAAGCCTCCACCCTCAAGACCCCGCCGCAGCCCAAGACCGCCCCCCGCGTGATCAGCGGCCGGGTCGTCCGCGCCGGAACGGGCGGTCTCTCGCTGCGCTTCCAGAGCCGTACGGTCGCGGTGACCGCCCTGCTGTTCCTCGCGCTCGTCGTCGTCATCGGCATCACGCTGACCACCGGCGACTTCAAGCTGACCGTCGGAGAGGTCGTCGGCGCCCTCACCGGAAACGGCTCCGGCGCCGCCGACTTCGTCGTCAACACCCTGCGCATGCCGCGCATCCTGACCGCGGTCTTCGTCGGCGCCGCCCTCGGCGTGAGCGGCGCGATCCTGCAGAGCCTCACCCGCAACTCCCTCGGCAGCCCCGACATCATCGGCTTCACCAACGGCTCGGCCGTGGGCGCGCTCATCGTGATCATCGTGCTGCGCGGCAGCATGACCCAGATCGCGATCGGCGCCCTCATCGGCGGCCTCGCCACGGCCCTCGTCGTCCATCTGCTGCTGATCGGCCGGGGGTTGCAGGGCTTCCGGCTCGTCGTCATCGGCATCGGCGTCAGCGCCCTGCTGCTCGCGGTCAACTCGTACCTGATCACCCGGGCGACCTTCCAGGAGGCGCAGGAGGCGCAGGCGTGGCTGATCGGCAGCCTCGGCAACCGGCTGTGGATGCACGCCAACACCATCGGAATCGCCCTCGCGGTCCTGCTGCCGCCCGCCCTGCTCCTCTCCCGCCGCCTCTCCATGGTCGAGATGGGCGACGTCACGGCGACGGCCCTCGGCGTCAACGTGACCCGGACGCGCACGATCCTCTTCATCATCAGCGTCGCCCTCGCCGCGTTCGCGACCGCCGTCACCGGTCCCATCGCGTTCATCGCGCTCGCCGCGCCCCAGGTGGTCCGCACCCTCACCCGCTCGTCCGGACCCGTACTGGTGTCCTCCGCCCTCATGGGCGCCTTCCTGCTCGCCCTGAGCGACCTCGTCGTCCAACGGCTGTTCGCTCCCGCGCTGCTGCCCGTCGGCACGGCGACCGGCGCCGTCGGCGGCGCCTACCTCATCTGGCTGCTGATCACCGAGTCGCGAAAGAGCCGCGCATGAAAGAGCCGCGCATGACTGGAACGAAGAACAACCCCGCCCCCGGCCCCCGGCTGCGCGCCGAGGACCTCACGCTCTCCTACGACCAGCGGACCGTCGCCACGGAGCTGAGCGTCGACATCCCCGACCACTCCTTCACGGTCATCCTCGGGCCGAACGCCTGCGGCAAGTCGACGCTGCTCACCGCGCTCGCCCGGATGCTCAAGCCCAAGGCGGGCCAGGTCTACCTCGACGGCGCCGCCATCGCCTCGTACCGCTCACGCGAGGTCGCCCGCCGGCTCGGCCTGCTCCCGCAGTCCTCCAGCGCGCCCGGCGGCATCACGGTCGGCGACCTCGTGGCCCGCGGCCGGTACCCGCACCAGCGGCTGCTCAAGCAGTGGTCCGCCGAGGACGAGACGGCCGTGGTCGAGGCGATGCGGCAGACCGGCGTCCTGGAGCTCGCCGACCGTCCCGTGGACGACCTCTCCGGCGGCCAGCGGCAGCGGGTCTGGCTCTCCATGGTCCTGGCCCAGCAGACCTCCATCCTCCTGCTCGACGAGCCGACCACCTTCCTCGACATCGCCCACCAGGTCGAGGTGCTCGACCTCTGCGCCGAGCTGCACGCCCGCAAGGGGCAGACCGTCGTGGCGGTCCTGCACGACCTCAACCAGGCCTGCCGCTACGCCACTCACCTCATCGTGATGCGTCCCGGCGGCGTCATCGCGGCCCAGGGCGACCCGGCGACGGTCATGACGGCCGAGCTGGTCGAGGACGTGTTCGGGCTGCGCTGCCGGATCATCGACGACCCCGAGACCGGCACCCCGATGATGATCCCCGCCGCGCCCCGCCGCTTCGACCCGGAACCCGACCCCGCGTCCGAGCACGCACCCGACGCTGCCGCCGTCCTGGCCGAGACCCCCTAGGAACGGACCGCCCATGATGCTCTGCACGAGGCTGACGAACGCCCGCGTCCTCACCATGGACCCGGACCATCCGGCCGCCCACGACCTGGGCATCTGGAAGGGCAGGATCGTCGGCCTGGACGAGGCCGTGACCTCCCTGCCCGCCCGCGAGGTGATCGACCTCCAGGGCGCCACCGTCCTGCCCGGGTTCATCGACAGCCACGTCCACCTCGCGTGGACCGGCCTCAAGGCGAGCTCCCCGTCCCTAGCCGGACTCGCGCGCGTCGAGGACGTCCTCGACGTGGTGGCCGAGGCCTGCTCCCGCAAGAACACCCCCGGCGCGTGGGTGAGCGTCGGCGGCTACGACCAGCGGGCCCTCGGGCGGCACCTGACGGCAGCCGAACTCGACCGCGTCAGCCAGGGCCACCGGGTCTTCGTGATGCACCAGTCCGGTCACGCCTGCGTCGTCAACACGGCCGTCCTCGACCTGCTCTCCGCGGACGTTCCGCACGAGGACGGCGTCCTCGTGGAGAGCGCGATGGGCGCGGTGCGCAAGCTGCGGCTGCCGTACGCGCAGGAGGAGCTGGCCGACGCCATCGAGTACGCGGCCCGCGAGTGCCTCACGGAGGGCATCACCGCCGTGGCCGAGGCCGGCATCGGCGGCGGCCTGCTGGGCCACAGCCCCGTCGAGCTCGGCGCGTACCAACTCCTGCGCGACCAGGGCCGGCTGCCCCTGCGGGTCCAGCTCATGCCGGGCGGCGACACGCTGCGGCCGGTGGGCGCGCACGAGCGGGACGGCATCCCGCGCGGGCTCGACCTCGGCCTGCGGACGGGCTTCGGGGACGACTGGCTCTCCGTCGGCGCGCTGAAGATCTACACCGACGGCGGCATGATGGCCCGTACGGCCGCGCTCACCGCCCCGTACGAGGGCTCGGACCATACCGGCCAGCTCCAGGCCGACCCCGAACACCTCACCTCCCTCATCGTCGACGGTCACCTGGGCGGCTGGCAGCTCGCCGTCCACGCGATCGGCGACCGGGCCGCGGACCTGGCGCTCGACGCCCTGGAGCGGGCGCAGGAGCTGCGCCCCCGCACCGACGCGCGCCACCGCATCGAGCACGCGGGCCTCATCCGCCCCGACCAGCTCCCGCGCTTCGCCCGGCTCGGCCTCAGCGCCGTCGTCCAGCCCAACTTCCTCCACTACTTCGGCGACGACTACGCGACGATCATGGGCGCCGAGCGCGCCCCCTGGATGTACCGGGGCCGGGGCTTCCTCGACCACGGCGTCACGCTCGTCGGCAGCTCCGACCGGCCCGTCACGGACGGATCGCCGCTGCGGGCCGTCCAGTTCATGGTCGAGCGGGCCTCGACGTCGGGGCAGCTCATCGGCCCCGACGAGGCGATCACGGTCGACGAGGCGCTGTACGCGTACACCGCCGCCGGCGCGTACGCCTGCCGCTGGGACGACACCGCCGGCAGCCTCGGCCCCGGCAAGCGGGCCGACCTCGTCGTCCTCGGCGACGACCCGTGCAGCGTCGACACCTCCAGGATCGGCGACATCGAGGTCCTGGCGGCCTTCGTCGACGGGCGCGAGGCGACGGACGGGAAGAAGCTGTGACCGGGCCCGCGGACCCCCTGGAGCGCCACGCGGACCTCTGGCAGGGTGCCCAGGGCCCGTCCCGCTGGGTGATCTGGCACGCGGGCGACGGCGAGGACATCGTGTTCGACCGGGAGTTGAACATACCGGCCGACGTGGAGGACGCCGCGCTCGCGGAGGTCGTCCGCCGGATGCGGCGGGCCGGGGCACCGGAGAGCGACGACTATCCCGGGCGGCCCTGCTGAGCGGGGCGGGTCGACTTGGCGGGCAATTCAAGTAAGGCTAACCTTAGTTCGACTGTTCCGCCGGTTGGCGCGACGAGCCGTTCGTCTCTTCGCGCACGGTGGACCGAGGAAGGAACGCCTTGACCACGGCCCCGCCGCGCCAGGCCCCGCTGTCGCCGCGCGCACTCGACCCGCTCGTCCTCCCCGCCCTGCCCGCCTTTCCCGTCGTCCCGGATCTCACCGATCTCCCCGATCTCCCCGATCTCCCCGAGGTCCCAGCGGTCCCCGACACCCCCGGCGGCGGCCCCCGCGTCCGTACCGCACGGCCCGAGGACGCCGAGGCGCTAGCCGCCCTCTCCCTGCCGTTCGTCCGCTCGGGAGCGCTCCGCGAGCGCCCGCTCTCCGTCTACGCCGACCAGGCGTCCGACTTCCTCGTCGCGGAGTCCCCCGGAGGAACCCTCGACGGCTGCCTCGGCCTGCGCGCGTACGCCGCCGAGAAGGCGGGCGTCCTCTACAACTTCTGCGTGGCCGGCCACCGTCAGGGCTGCGGCACGGGAGCCCGGCTCCTGCGCGCCGCACTGACCAAGGCCAGGACCCGTTCCCTGCGGACGCTGTTCACGGCGACGACCGGCGGCGGCGATCTCTTCCTCCGCCACGACTTCACCCCCACCCACCCGACCCTGGCACCCCCGGCCTGGGCCCAGTCCCTGGACCCCCGCCGCAACGCCCGCATCCTGGCCCGAGCCCTCTAGGGCCTCACTCCGAGGCCGGCATGTAGCGTCGTGATCATGAACCCGTCGAACGGCAGCATCACCGACCAGGCCCCGGCCGATCCGGCCGCCACGGAAGACATGCTGGCCAGTCAGCCCATCGGTTACTGGAGCGGTCTCGCACATGAGGCCGTGACCCGGCATCTGCGTGACGCCATGGCCAGGATCGATGTCACCCAGCCGCAGTACTGGGTGCTCAACCGAGTCAACGGCGGGCCCACGCCACCCAGCCGCGAAGAAGTGATCGCCCAGCTGACCCCCCTCGCCGACGGGGAGCGCGAGATACCTCGCGTCATCGACCAGTTGCTCCACCGCGGCTGGCTGCGGACCGACGCCGAGCAGCACCTGCACCTCACCGACACCGGCGAGGCCACCAGGCTCCGGCTGCGCGGCCTGGTCACGGAGCTCCGCGCGGAGGTCCACAAGGGCATCAGCGACGAGGAGTATGTGGCCGCGCTCAAGGTGCTGCGCACGATGATCGCCAACGTCGAGGGCGACGGGGGCTCCTAGCCGCTTCGTCGCGATGGAGGTCCGTCCTTCCGCCGATACCGCAAAGGGCGGGCCCGGAAGCCGATCGAGGCTTCGGGCCCGCCCTTTCGTGACGGGTGGCGTGTGTTCAGACGGAGAGGATCTCCGGGAGGGCCTTCGCCAGTTGGTCGGCCTCGTCGTCCGTCAGGGTCAGGGCCGGAGCCAGGCGTACGGTGGTCAGGCCTGCCGCGTTGACGAGGAAACCGGCGTCCTGCGCCGCCCGTTGGACGAGCGGGGCGACCGGCTCCGTGAGGGCCACGCCCAGGAGGAGGCCCGTGCCGCGTACCTCGGCGACCCGGGGGTGCGCCAGCTCCTCGATGCCCTGGCGCAGGCGCTCGCCCACCCGGATCACCCGGTCGAGCAGCCCCTCCGTCTCGATGGTCTCCAGGACGGCGAGACCGGCCGCGCACGCGACCGGGTTGCCGCCGAACGTGGAGCCGTGCGCGCCGGGGCCAAGGAGCTCGCCCGCCTCGCCGAAGGCCACCGTGGCGCCGATCGGCAGCCCGCCGCCCAGGCCCTTGGCGAGCGTGACCACGTCCGGGTCCACGCCCGAGGCCGCCTGGTGCGCGAACCAGTGGCCGGTCCGGCCGATCCCGGTCTGCACCTCGTCGAGGACGAGCAGGGTTCCCGTGGCCCGGGTGATCTCGCGGGCGGCCCGCAGATAGCCCTCGGGCGCCGGAACGACCCCCGCCTCGCCCTGGATCGGTTCGAGGAAGACCGCCGCGGTCTCCTCGGTCACGGCCGCGCGCAGCGCCTCGACGTCTCCGTACGGCACGTGCGTGACCTCGCCCGGCAGCGGCAGGAACGGCTCCCGCTTCGCGGGCTGTCCGGTGAGCGCGAGCGCCCCGAGGGTGCGTCCGTGGAAGCCGCCTTCCGTCGCGACCAGGTGCGGCCGCCCCGTCCTGCGGGCGATCTTGAAGGCGGCCTCCACCGCCTCCGTACCGGAGTTCGCGAAGAACACCCGGCCCCGAGCCCGGCCGAAGAGACCGAGCAGCCGCTCGGCCAGCGCGACGGGCGGCCCGGCCACGAACAGGTTCGAGACGTGCCCGAGCCGGCCGATCTGGTCCTGGACCGCCGCCACCACGGCCGGGTGCGCGTGCCCGAGGGTGTTCACCGCGATGCCGCCGGTGAAGTCCGTGTACGCACGGCCCGCCTCGTCCCACACCGTGCTGCCCTCGCCCCGGACGAGCGCCAGCGATGGAGTGCCGTACGTGTCCATCATCACCGCGCTCCAACGGCGCGTGAGCGGTGTGGCGCCGGCGTCGGCCTCCGCGGTCACCTGGGGTCCTCCTCTGTCCCGTTGCCGGGCTTCTCGTCCGGGACGACGGTCGTGCCCGGACCTTCCTCGGCGAAGACGCCGCGCAGCAGGGCGTGCGGTACCCGGCCGTCCAGGACGTGGGCCCGCCGCACACCCCCGCGTACCGCGCGCAGACAGCCCTCCATCTTCGGGAGCATGCCGCTCGCGAGCCCCGGCAGCAGGGATTCGAGCTCCGCCGCCGTGAGCCGGTCGATCACCTCGGTGCTGTGCGGCCAGTCCGCGTACAGCCCCTCCACGTCGGTGAGGACCACCAGCCGTTCCGCGCCGAGCGCGACGGCGAGCGCCGAGGCCGCGAGGTCGGCGTTGACGTTGTAGACCTCCCCGTCCTCACCCCGCGCCACCGGCGACACCACCGGGATACGGCCCTGGTCGAGCAGCGTCCTTACGGTGCCCGGCTCCACGGCCACGACCTCGCCGACGAGTCCGATGTCCACCGGCCGGCCGTCCACCCACGCCGGGCGACGTACAGCTGTCATGGTGTGCGCGTCCTCGCCCGACATGCCCACCGCGAACGGTCCGTGGGCGTTGAGCGCGCCGACCAGGTCCCGCTGGACCTGGCCGGTGAGCACCATGCGGACCACATCCATCGTCTCGGGTGTCGTGACGCGCAGACCCGCCTCGAACCTGACCTCCAGATCGAGGCGGTCGAGCATCGCGCTGATCTGCGGCCCGCCGCCGTGCACGACGACCGGGCGAAGCCCCGCGTGCCACAGCTCGACGACGTCCTGGGCGAACGTCCGGTGCAGCGCGGGGTCGACCATGGCGTTGCCGCCGAACTTGACGACGACCGTGCGGCCCTGAAGCTCCTCCAGCCACGGCAGATCGGCGGCGGTCAGCCCGGCGGTCCGGTCGGCGTCGATCCCCGCGGTCGGGCCCGCGGTCACCCCGGCCGTCGGGCCGGTCACCGTCCCCTGCCCGCTCATGAGCTGTACGCGCTGTTCTCGTGGACGTACTCGGCGGTGAGGTCGTTGGTCCAGATCACCGCGGAGGACTCGCCTTCGCACAGGTCCACCGTGATGGTGATCCGGCGCCCCGACAGGTCGACCTTCTCCCTGGACTCGCCCGCCGCGCCGTTCCGGCAGACCCAGACGTCGTTGATCGCCACGTCCAGACGGTCGGGATCGAAGGCCGCCGCCGTCGTGCCGATCGCGGACAGCACCCGGCCCCAGTTCGGGTCCTCGCCGTGCAGCGCGCACTTGAGCAGGTTGTTCCGGGCGATGGAGCGGCCCACCTCGACGGCGTCCTCCTCGGAGGCCGCGCCGAGGACCGTCACCGTTATCTCCTTGGACGCGCCCTCGGCGTCCGCGACCAGCTGCCCGGCCAGGTCGAGGCAGACCGCGTGCACGGCCTCGTCGAAGGCCTCGGGGTCCGGGGCGATCCCGGAGGCGCCCGAAGCGAGCAGCAGGACGGTGTCGTTGGTGGACATGCAGCCGTCGGAGTCGACCCGGTCGAAGGTGGTGCGCACCGCCCGGCGGAGCGCCGCGTCGAGCGCGCCCGCGTCGACGTCGGCGTCGGTGGTGAGGACGACGAGCATGGTGGCGAGGCCGGGGGCGAGCATGCCCGCGCCCTTGGCCATGCCGCCGACCGTCCAGCCGTCCCGGGTGACGGCGGCGGTCTTGTGCACCGAGTCCGTCGTCTTGATGGCGCGGGCCGCGTCCGCCCCGCCGTCCTCGCTGAGCTGCTCGGCGGCGGTGTCGATGCCGGCCGTGACCCGGTCCATCGGCAGCATGACGCCGATGAGACCGGTGGAGCACACCGCGACCTCGTGCGGCTCGGTGTCCAGGGCCCGCGCCGTGCGCTCGGCCATGAGCAGCGCGTCGACCGCGCCGGCCTGTCCCGTACAGGCGTTGGCACCACCGGAGTTGAGGACGACGGCCGCGAGCCGGCCGTCGGCGAGGGCGCGCCGGGTCCAGCGTACGGGCGCGGCCTGCACGCGGTTGGAGGTGAAGACGCCGGCGGCCGCACGGGACGGGCCCCGGTTCACCACCAGCGCGAGGTCACGATCGCCGGACTCCTTGATGCCGGCGGCGACGCCGCAGGCGAGGAATCCACGGGCAGCGGTCACACTCACTGTGCTTCTCCGTTTGCTTCTCGGCCCGCGCAGCTCAGGAGTGCGGGCATCGTCGTCGACTGCGGACCGGTGGCCGCGCGTGCGTCGCTCACGGAGCCACTCCGTTCGTGGGCAGGCCCAGGCCCTCGGGCAGGCCGAGGGCGAGGTTCATGCACTGCACCGCGCCACCCGCGGTGCCCTTCACCAGGTTGTCGATGGCGCTCACACAGACCAGCCGGCCGGCCTCCGGGTCCACGGCGAGCTGCACCTGGGCGGTGTTGGAGCCGAGGACGGCGGCGGTCGACGGCCACCGCCCGGGAGGCAGGAGCCGTACGAACGGCTCGTCGGCGTAGGCGGCCTCGTACACGGACCGCACCGCGGCCTCGCCGCCCGCGGCGGCCTCCGGGCGCAGCCGGGCCGAGCAGGTGGCGAGGATGCCCCGGGACATGGGCGCCAGGGTCGGCGTGAAGGAGACGGTCACGTGCTCGCCCGCGACCAGGGAGAGGTTCTGCGTCAGTTCGGGGGTGTGCCGGTGGCCGCCGCCCACGCCGTACGGGGTCATGGAGCCCATCACCTCGGCGCCGACCAGGTGCGGCTTGAGCGCCCGCCCGGCCCCCGAGGTCCCGCTGGCCGCGACGATCACCGCGTCCGGCTCGACCAGCCGTGCCGCGTACGCGGGGAACAGCGCGAGCGTGACCGCCGTCGGATAGCAGCCGGGCACCGCGATCCGGGTGGCCCCCTTCAACTCCTCGCGGGTGCCGGGAAGCTCGGGGAGACCGTACGGCCAGGTCCCGGCGTGCCCGGAGCCGTAGAACCGCTCCCAGGCCTCCGGGTCGCGGAGCCGGAAGTCCGCCCCGCAGTCCACGACCACCGTGTCGGCGTCGAGATCCCGCGCGAGCGCGGCCGACTGCCCGTGCGGCAGGGCGAGGAAGACCACGTCGTGGCCGCGCAGGGCGGCCGCGGAGGTCTCCGTCAGGACCCGGTCCGCGAGCCCGGGCAGCTGCGGCTGCACGGACCCGAGCGGGCGGCCCGCGCTGCTGTGCGCGGTGAGCGCGCCGAGCTCCACGCCGGGATGCGAATCCAGCAGGCGCAGGAGTTCCCCGCCCGCGTAGCCGCTGGCACCGGCCACCGCGACCCGTACGGTCATCTTCTTCGTTTCTCCCTGTCCGTGTGGGGGCTGCGGTGACAGGATCGGCGCCGCAGGTCGCCGTCAGGGGGACTCGGTCACGCGTCCCGGCGAACGGCAGGTTGCGCCCTGCTGAGCAAGAGGTCGCGCAGCAGGGATTCGGTCGTGCACACCACGCCGCTGCGGGCGGCCCAGCGCAGCGCCATCGCGTGTTCCTCGGGGGTGAAGTCCGCCACGGCGTCCGCGACGACGAAGGGCTGGATGTCGTTCATGAAGGCGTCGGCCGCCGTCAGGAGGACGCCGAGGTGGGCGTAGACCCCGCAGATGATCAGCTGGTCGCGGCCTTCGGAGCGCAGCAGTCGGCCGAGATGGCTGCGGAGGAAGGCGTTGTGGCGCACGTTGGCGAGCAGGTGCTCGCCGGTGCGGGGCGTGAGCGGTGCGACGATCGCGGCCGCGTCGGGCTCGTCTCCTATGCCGGGACCCCAGACGTCGGCGACGAGGCCGCGCTGGCCGGGCCGCTGGGCGGCCGGCTCGGCGCTGAAGACGACGGGCATCCCGAGGGTGCCGGCGAGTTCGCGCAGGGCCGTGATGTTGTCGACGAGTTCGACGACCGGGCTCTGCCCGGCCGGGAACGCCTCCACGAAGTGGTTCTGCATGTCGAGGACCAGGAGCGCGGCGCGCGCGGGGTCGATGGACCAGGAGACGCAGGACCGGGGGAGGGCGGCACGGTCGGGCAGGGGGTAGGGGCCGACTGTCGGCAGGCCCATGGGTGGTTCCTCCCCCCGGATGGTGGGCGCGGGTCCGCGCCGACCACCCCTGACGTGTGATTTAGCTTAGCCTAACCTAAGTGACACCTGTCCGGGCAGTGCCAACCCCTCATGGGGGCCGATGAGTTGCCCGGGGCGACGGAGCGACCGTCACGCGCGGGGTGAAGGGTGCCGGTGGTGGGAGCAGGAGGGCGTCGTGAGGATCCGCCGGACCTGCTCGCCGGCCTCGGCCGCGTCCCGGGCCTCGATGGGGAAGGGGATGCGCAGGTCGCAGTGGCCCTCGCGGTACTCGCACCGGAGCGTGATGCCGTACCGGTCCACGGCCAGCGGCAGTGCCCGGACCACCCCGTACGGCAGGCGCGACCCGGCGAGGATGACGAGGTCGGCCACCATGTCCGCGTGGGCGTCGGCGAGATGCGTGAGCATGGCGGCCTCCTCCACGGCGAGCGCGTCGGGGCGCGCGAGGGCGTAGGCGTCCAGGCTCACCTCCTGGGTCCCGGCGGCGGTCCGCAGCGTGACGCGCGCGAGGTCGAGCCGGAGCCCCTCGCCGCCGCCGTTCCCGTCCGCCTCTCCGACCACGTCGGTCGGCCCTGCGGGGGCCAGCCAGCCCGAGATCGTCACCCGGGCGCGCACCCGGTCCCGCAGGGGCGTCGGCGCGATGTCGGTGAACTCGAGAAGGACGGCCAGACTGCCGTGCGGCGCCGCGGCGACCTGGGCGGTCAGCGGGCTGTCGGCCTGCGCGGTGAGGGTGATTCGCCCGGTCTGCCCCACGGTGTGCATGCCGATGAGGTCGTAACACTGTCCGTCGGTGGTGAGCGAGAGCGAGACCGCGTGGGCCAGTACGGAGCGGACGCGCTCCGCGGCGGCCTGGTCGGACGGGACGGTGTCGGTGACGGCGCTCAAGGCAACTCCTCGCGTGGCGACGGACATCGGGACATCCGATGCGGCTTAGGTAAGGCTAACCTAAGCCGCGCCGGAGGGTCCTGTCCAGCCCCGCCGCGCCGGGGCGTCTCCACTACGATCTGCCCGTTCGCCGGTTGGTTCGTTCTGTTCGCTGGGTTCGTTCGCTCGCTCCTCGATCCGGAGGCCTTTCATGCGCAGGCGTACGTTCATGGCCGCCGCCGGAGCTGCGATCGCGGCCGGCGGGCTGACCGCCCCGGATGCGCGGGCCGCCGCGGCGCCGCCCGTCGGACCGAAGCTGACGGACCGTGACCCGCTAGCCTCGGCCAACGCGCGCGCGGTGTACGCGCACCTCGTGGCGACGTACTACGCCGCGGGGCAGGTGTGCACGGGAGGGGCGGGAACCGGCTTCGGCCAGAACTTCGACTGGGGCCGCCTCCACGCCCACTGACATGGGGGGAATCGTGCAGCTTTCGTCAAGGAACGGTTCTCGCGGCCGGCCGGCGGAACCGGCGGCGCCGCCGCGCTCTCTATGAGCGTGCACCGTCAAGATCGACCCTCTGGAAGAGAACCATGCGCACGCACCTCCGTACCGCCTCCACCGCCGCCGCCCTCGTGCTGGCGGCCCTCAGCCTGACCGCCTGCGGCGGTGACACCGACAAGGCAGACAAGGCGGGCGGCACCAGCTCCTCCGCGTCGGCTTCCGCCTCCGCGACGGCCTCGGCCTCCGCTTCCGCCTCGGCGAGCGGCTCCGTCTCGAAGGCACCGGCCAAGGGCACCTCCACCAAGGACACCTCGACCGGCGGTGGAACGGGTGGCGCCGCGTCCGCGTGCACGACGAAGAACACCTCGGTGACCTTCATCGCCTCCGCCCACCACGCCGGCGAGCAGGAGCCCGCCGCGGCGACCGTCAAGGTCACCAACACCTCCAAGGCGACCTGCACTCTCGTCGGTGCCAGCACCCTGGTGGCCAAAGACGACCAGGGCAAGGCCGAGCCGATCAGCGCCGACACCTCCGCGAACGGCACCGACGCCGTCGACATCAAGCCCGGCGCCTCGGCCCAGGCGACGGTCCTCTACGCCGACCTCAACTTCGAGGGCAGCGCCTCGGCCCGCGAGGTGTGCGCGATCCAGGCGTCCACGGTCGAGATCGCGCTCCCGGACGACGAGGGCCGTACGGTCAAGGTGACCAAGGCCGACGGCTCGGCGGGCACCTTCAACGTCTGCGGTCCCGACGTGAAGTTCGACGGCTTCGGCAAGTAGCCGACAGCCGACAGAGCCGAGGCCGCACCCTCGGCCAGTCGTCCGCAGCCGTGGATCAGTCTCCGCGGATCAGTCGATGACCGCCGTCGCCTCCACCTCGACCAGGTGCTCCGGTACGTCGAGGGCCGCGACGCCGATCATCGTCGCCGGCGGCACCGGGGTGAACCCCAGCCGGGCGGAGGCCCGCTCGAGGCCTTCCAGCAGCAGCGGCATCTTGTCGGGGGTCCAGTCGACGACGTAGACGGTCAGCTTCGCCACGTTCTCGAAGGTCGCGCCGACTTCGGCGAGCGCGGTGGCGATGTTGACGTAGCACTGCTCGACCTGGGCGGGCAGGTCGTCCTTGCCGACGGTGACCCCGTCGGGGGTCCAGGCGACCTGGCCGGCGATGAACACCAGCTTCGACCCCGTCGCCACCGCTACCTGTCGGTAGACGGGGACCTCGGGCAGTCCGGTGGGGTTCGCAAAGGTGATGGCCATGATCGTGCCTCTCGTGCTCTCTTGTGGTTACTCAGGCACCGTAGGAGAGTGGTGCGTGACATGGAAGAACGCACTTTTCAGTGACTGGGGAACCCGATGGTGACCAAGCAGCTCAGCGGCTTGCTCGACGACGCGGACGTGCGGCGCGCGGACTCGCTCGGCCGGGAGATCTTCTCCGACGTCGCCAACAAGTGGGCGCTCCTGATCATCGAGCTCCTCGGTGAGGACACCCTGCGCTTCAGCCAGCTGCGGGACGGCGTCGACGGCATCAGCCACAAGATGCTCACGCAGAACCTGCGCATGCTGGAGCGGAACGGCCTGGTCGAGCGCACCGTGCACCCCACGGTCCCGCCACGCGTCGAATACGCCCTCACCGAGCCGGGCCTCGCCCTCCGGGTGACGATCGACGGCCTGTGCGCCTGGACGCATACGTATCTCGGCGCCATCGAGGAGTCCCGGAGCCGCTTCGGCACCTGACCCGGGGCCGGCGCCCGCGCTCAGCCGCCGTCCGGGGAGCCCATCGCCTTCTCGGCGCGCTTGGTCATCTCCTCCTCCGACACGTCCTCCACATGCGTGGCGACGCTCCAGCGGTGGCCGAAGGGGTCCTCGAACTGGCCGATGCGGTCGCCGTAGAACTCGTCCGTGAGCGGCTTCAGTTCCCGCGCGCCGTGCGCGAGGGCCTTGGCGAAGACCGCGTCGACGTCCTCCACGTACAGGTGCAGGGTGAGGGGCGTGCCGCCCAGCGCCTTGGGGGAGCGGAAGTCGATGTCCGGGTACTCGTCCGCGAGCATGAGGAGCGAGTCGCCCACCTCCAGCTCGGCGTGGCCGATGGTGCCGCCGGGCGCGGGCATCCGCATCCGCTCGGTCGCGCCGAGCACGGCGACGTAGAAGTCGATCGCGGCCGCGGCCCCGTCGACACTGAGGTACGGAGTGAGGTTCGGGTATCCCTCGGGAACGGGCTTGACGCTCACTGGACTTCGGCCTTTCCGGGAACGGGACGATCGGCGCCGACCGCCCTCCTGCGACCACTGATATCCCCTACGGGTGGGCCGACCGCCCCGCCGCGCGGCAGCCGCCCACCCGGATACCCCGAAGGGCGGCGGCCGGGTCTTGTCCGCCCGCTGATCACGGGTTACGGTGCCCCGTCGCACAGGGGGGATCTTGAAATGGCCGAGGACATCGACGCGCTTCCGAAGGGCGCGGGCGTGTGGGGGCAGACCATCATGGGGCTGATGCTGATACCCGCGCTCGGCGCCGCGCTCTGGGCCTACGGCGAGGTGGCGGACACGCCCGTCACGGGCGCCGAACGGAGGCCCGCCACGTGTTCGGGAGGCGGCAGCGGGACGCCGCCGACGCCGCCTACGCCGCCGCCCGCGGACGCGGCGGGCGACGCGGGCGACGCGGGCCGGCGCGTGACCGGCGAGCAGCTGTGCCAGGCGCTGAACCGCCCCGACCTCGCCCGACTCCTCGGCACACCAGGAGAGATGGCGACGTCCGCCGGCGGGAGCGACGCCTCCCTCAATCTGGGCGGCGGCAGTCTCCGGGACATCGCCACGCCCACCTCCCAGGTGGAGTTCGAGACGTACACGGTGTCCCTGGCGGCCACCTACGACCGGCTCCCGGTGAAGGGCTCCGACGCCGGGCTCCTCTGGGACGGCGCGCGACCGCGGACCGTGCTCGGCCGCCCGGCCGTCGTGTACTCGCAGTCCACCGTCGCCATCAGCTTCCGCCTCGACGGGAGCGACGCGCACACGGGTAAGGGCGCCCCCGCCCGCGTCCTGTCCGTGGCCAAGGACGCCAAGGACAGCGGCGGCTCCTTCGAGCTCGCGATGTGGCGCGAGGACGGCACCGTGCCGGACGACGCGGTCCTGCTGCGTGTGGCGGAGCAGGTGCTGCCGACGATCCCGGGCTGGTAGTCAGCCCGCAGTCACCGCTCCTTCCGGTTCTTGGGCTCACGGGGCGCGCCGCCCACAGGTGCGGAGGCGAAGAGGTTGAGGCCGAGCGTCCGGGACAGGCGCCGCGCCGCGCGCTGCCCGCGCACGCTGTTGCCCGCCGCGTCGAGCGGCGGGGAGAAGGAGGCCAGGGCGCACTTCCCGGGCGCCACCGCGACGATCCCGCCCGACACACCGCTCTTGCCGGGCAGCCCGATGTCGTACAGCCAGTCCCCGGACCGTTCGTAGAGCCCCGAGGCCGCCATGGCGGCGAGCACGCGGCGGCAGGTGCCCGGCTTCACGACCTGGACGCCCGTGAGCGGGTTCATCCCGCCGTCGGCCAGGGTGGCGCCCATGACCGCGAGATCCCGGGTGGTCACGGTCAGGGCGCACTGCCGGGTGTACACGTCCGTGCTCTCCAGCGGATCGAACGGCAGCCGGCCGTAGCTCTCCAGGAGCCGGGCGATACCGCGGTTGCGCTGGTTGGTCGCCGCCTCGGACTCGTAGACCTCCACGTCGAGTTCGAGCCGCCGTCCGGCGAACGCCGACAGGCCGTCCTGGACGAACGTCCACTTGGCGGTCTCGCTGTCCCCGGGCACCAGGCTGGTGGTCACCAGCGCCCCCGCGTTGCACATCGGGTTCATCGGGGAGCCGCCGTTCAGCTCGAGCGCCATGACCGAGTCGTAGGGGAGCCCGGTGTTGTTCACCCCGACGGCCTCCCAGGCGGCGCGATGGCCGAGCCGCTCGCAGACGAGCGCGAAGACGAAGACCTTGGAGATCGACTGGATCGAGAAGGACCGGTCGGCGCAGCCGACGGTGTGCACCCGTCCGCGCGTGTCGGCGAGGCTCAGGGCGAACCAGGAGGGGTCCGCCGCCGCGAGCGCCGGTACGTAGTCGGCGACCCGGCCCTCGACCGACGGCAGATAGCGGGCGTGCGTCTCGCGCAGCAGCGTGTCCACCGCGCCCGCCTCGGGCAGGGAGCCGGTCGAGATCGCCCCGCGGCCCAGCTCGTCGCCGAACTCGGTGTCACCCCGCTCCAGCTCGGGCGGTACGGCCCGGCCGGGAGGTCCGTGCGGGTCGCCCGGCCCGTCGCCCGGCTCGCTGGTGCGCATGAACGTCACTCTCCCCGCGCGCCCCGGCGCCCGCACGCGCGCGAGACCAGGCAGGTGAAGCGGGAGCGGGAGCGCCCCGGCCGTCCGTGCCTCTGATGCCACACCCCCGGTGACCCGCATAGGGTGCGAAGTGACTGGTTTGATGACAAAGGAGACATGAGATGTCCGAGCTCATCGTGATCGGCTACGACGACACATCCGTGGCGAAGAAGGCCTTCAAGGCGGTGCAGGAGCTCCAGAACAGCCATGTGGTCGACCTCAACGGACTCGCCGTCGTCTCGGTCGACGCGGACGGCGAGACCCACGTGGACACCCCCGCCAAGAGCGAGAAGGTGGCCGTCTCGGCCACGGCCGGCGCCCTGTGGGGCATGTTCCTGGGGATCATCATCCTCACCCCGGCCATCGGCGTCGTCGGAGCGGCGGTGGGAGGCCTCATCGGCAAGCTCAGCCAGATGGGCATCGACAAGGACTTCCGGAGCAAGGTCGACTCGCTCCTCAAGCCCGGCTCCGCGGCCGTGGTGATCATGGCCTCGAAGGTCACCGAGGACAAGTTCGCCGCCGCGATGCAGCCCTTCGGCGGCACCCTCCTGAAGACCTCCCTCACCGAGGAGGACGAGAACGCCCTCGCCGAGCAGCTCGCGGGCACGGACTAGGCCCGGCGACGACGACCGGGGGGCGGTACGGAGACTCTCCGTACCGCCCCCGTCGTAGCGGCGTCAGTACCGCAGCACCGCCGCGATGCGCCGCGAGTCGGCCAGGGTGTCGTCGGGGACGAAGCGCACGCCCGCGCCCGTGCCCAGGGCCTGCTCGACGATCTCGTCCACGATGTCGTCGCGCGCGTCGAGGTCGGCCGGCTCGGCGGGTTCGAGGTGGTCGCCGTAGTCGCGGACGACCGCCCGGTAGTGCTCCTCGACGGCAAGGAGACGGACCCGGCCCTCCTTCGCAGCCTCCCAGACCTCGTCGAGGCCGCCCGCGAACTCGCGCCGGCCCTGAGCGGCGTCCAGCTCGGAGACGACGGCCGCCGTGTCGGCCTCCGCGCGCGCCGCCCGCAGCGGCTGGAGCGTCCGCCACACCTCCGCCGCAGGGCCCGCCGCCAGACCGCCGGCCGGGACCGCCGTGACGTCCTTGCCCAGCGCACCCTGCTCCTCCAGGAGGGCGAGCGCGGGCGCGTCCCCGATCAGGTACAGCGGCCGGGGCGAGGAGCTGAGCACGAGGCGCATCGCCTCGTGCGCCTCCCGCAGGAACTGGCGGGCCTGCTCGTCCTGGAAGGTGCTCGGCACGTCGCCGATCTGCTCCTTCCGCTCGGCGTCGGGGTCCGCCAGGCTCCGCGTCAGCGGAAAGCCGTCCCCGGTGCGCTCGACGACCCGCTCGGCCTCGCCGTCCCAGAGGGAGACCCGGTCGGCCGCCACGGCCAGCGCCCAGAAAGGCTGCTCGGCGGCCTGCGCGGCGACCAGGTTGCGGGTGAGGAAGGTGTCGGCGAGGACGACCCGCTCGGGCACCGTCCGGGCCACGGACCAGACATGGTGCTCGCCGGGGGCCGCGTAGATCACGAGGCCGTCCTCGGCGTGGACGAGGTCGACCTCGCCGAGGGCGTGCTCCAGCTGGCTCAGCACGTCGAGCCGCCGCTCGCGGGTCACCGCGGGGTCCTGCTCCAGGGCCTCCCCGGCCCTGGCCACGAGGTTGCGGAGCCGGACGGGGTCCTGGGTGTTGTCGGGCTCCCTGCGGTGCGTCGGCATGAGCAGCGACACGGCCGGATACGGGCGGGGCTGACGCAGTTTGGCGAGCAGTTCGGTGCTGAGCGCGGGACGCATGAGAGCCGACCTTTCGGGGGCGGTCGCGGGGGCGCGAGGGAATCGCGGGGGCGCGCGGAATGAGTGCGGCCGATCGTGACGAACGACGATCCTTACGAAACGCCGATCGTTACGAACGATATGTCCGAGTTCGCGGGTCGGCGCGTCGCGAGCCCGCCGCCATCCGTTCGGTCCTGCCGGACTGCGCGGACGGCCGTACGGTACGAGGCTGGGCCCGACCCCCTCCTGAAGGAGCGTGATCGGCGTGGCCCGGAACCGCCGTCTGATCCTCAGCTCGCCGCCCGAGGTCTGGCGCCTGCTGGCCGACGGTCACCGTTACGGAGAGTGGGTGACGGGGACGCGGGAGATCCTCGCCGCGGACCCGCACTGGCCGGCCGTCGGCGCCCGGCTGAGGGTCCGGGTCGGCGCGGGCCCGCTGACCCTCGACGACACCTGTGTCGTCCGCGTCTGCGAACCGGGGCGCCGCCTGGAGCTGGAGGCGAAGGCCGATCCCTTCGGCGCGGCCCGGATCGCCATGAACCTGAAGCCCTGGGGCGAGAACACCCTCTTCACCCTCGACTGGCACCCCCTGCGGGGCCCCGGCACCCGGATGCACGGCCTCCCCGTGGACTACGTCATGGCCGTCCGCAACGGCATGATGCTGACGAAGCTGGCCCGGATCGCGGTACGTGAACACACCGTCGCGAGCCAGGCCGGCGAAAGGGCGGAAGCATGAGCGCCACCCCCGAGGAGCGGGAACAGGTCGAGGCGAGGGTGGGGCCCGAGCCCACCGGGGAGCCGGAGTTCCAGCCCTATCACCACCCGGCCGCCGGGTGGGGCGCCGCCAACAGCGTGACCCGGTTCATGGTGCGCGAGGGCGCGCTCGTGGACGGCCCCCGGGCGATCATGCGGATGAACCACGAGAACACCGGGTTCGACTGCCCCGGCTGCGCCTGGCCCGACGACACCAAGGGCCTGCACCTGGACATCTGCGAGAACGGCATCAAGCACGTCACCTGGGAGATGACCCGCAAGCGGGTCGACCGCGCGTTCTTCGCCGCCCACTCGGTTACCGAACTGGCCGGCTGGAGCGACTACGAGCTGGAGAACCAGGGCCGGCTGACCGAACCGATGGTCTACGACCCCGACACGGACCACTACGCCCCGATCAGCTGGAAGGAGGCCTTCGAGCTCGTCGGACGCACCCTGCACGCACTGGACTCCCCGCACCGGGCCGCGTACTACACCTCCGGCCGGCTCGGGAACGAGGCCACCTTCCTCTACCAGCTCATGGCCAGGGAGCTGGGCACGAACAACCTGCCCGACTGCTCCAACATGTGCCACGAGGCCAGCGGCCGGGCCCTCAAGGCGTCCCTGGGCACCGGAAAAGGGACCGTCGACCTGAAGGACTGGGAGACGACCGACGCCCTGTTCATCCTCGGCGTCAACGCCGCCTCCAACGCGCCCCGGATGCTGACCGCCCTCGCGGAGGCGTACCACCGGGGCGCCCAGGTCGTGCACGTCAACCCGCTCGTGGAGGCGGCCGCCACCCGCACGATCATCCCGCACGACTTCAAGGACATGGCCACCCTCCACGCGACGCGGACGAGCACGCTCAACCTCCAGCCGCGCATCGGCGGCGACATGGCGCTCGTACGGGGCATGGCCAAGGCGATCCTGGAGCAGTCCTCCGCCGACCCCAAGGCGCTGGACCCGGAGTTCATCGAGCGTCACACGGCCGGTTTCGAGGAGTACCGCGCCCTGTGCGAGGCCACGTCCTGGGAGGACATCGAGCACCAGTCGGGGATCGGCCGCGCCGACATCCTCAAGGTGGCCCGCGTCTACCGCGAGGCGGACCGCTCCATCGTCAGCTGGTGCCTGGGCGTCACCCAGCACGAGCACGGCGTCGACACCGTACGGGAGATCGTCAACCTCCTGCTGCTGCGCGGCAATCTGGGGCGGGAGGGCGCCGGGCCCTCCCCGGTGCGCGGCCACAGCAACGTCCAGGGCAACCGCACCTGCGGCATCGACCACCGGCCCACCGCGGAGTTCCTGGACCGGCTCGCCGAGGTCTGCGGGATCGACCCGCCGCGCGAGCACGGCCTGGACACCGTGCGGACCATCGAGGCGATGCTCCGCGGCGAGGTGAAGGTCTTCGTCGGCATGGGCGGCAACTTCGCCCTCGCGGCCCCCGACACCCCCGTCACGTACGAGGCGCTGCGCGCCTGCGAACTGACCGTCCAGGTGAGCACCAAGCTCAACCGCAGCCACGTCGTCCACGGCCGGCAGGCCCTGATCCTGCCCTGCCTCGGCCGCACCGAGAAGGACCAGCAGCGCAAGGGCCTCCAGAGCACCTCCGTCGAGGACTCGATGAGCATGGTGCACCTGTCCGCCGGCATGAAGCGCCCGGCCTCGGCGCACCTCCTCTCCGAGCCCGCGATCGTCGCCGGCATGGCCCGCGCGGCCCTCCCTGACAGCGAGACGCCGTGGGAGTGGTACGTCGAGGACTACGACCGCATCCGCGACACGATGGCCCGCGCCCTCGACGGCTTCGAGGACTTCAACCGCCGGGTACGGCTGCCGCTCGGCTTCCGCATCAAGCAGCCCGCGCGGGAACTCGTCTTCCTCACCCCGTCGGGGCGCGCCGAGTTCTCCACCGCCGAACTCCCCGACGTCGTCCCGGCCCCCGGCACCCTGGCGCTCGGCACCATGCGCTCGCACGACCAGTGGAACACCACGATCTACTCCGACAACGACCGCTATCGCGGGATCAAGAACCTGCGCACGCTCGTCTTCATGAACGAGGACGACATGCGCGAACGCGGCGTCGAGAAGTTCGACCCCGTCGACATCACCAGCACGGCCAGGGACGGCAGCCGGCGCCGGCTGCACGGCTACCTGGCGATCCCGTACGACATCCCGCGCGGCTGCGCGGCCGGCTACATGCCCGAGATGAACGTCCTGTGCGCGCTCGGCGACTACAGCACCCAGAGCGACCAGCCGATCATGAAGCACCTCCGGGTGACCATCGCCCCGGCCGCCTGACAGCGCCCCGCCCACCCCACTCTCCGCCGGGAGTCACATGGTCACCCCGCAGCCCGTCGTCGTACCGCCCTCCAAGGCCGCCGTGTTCCTCGTGGCCACGGTGAACCCCGGCTCAGAGACCGCCGTACGCGACGCGCTCGCCGATCTGGCCGGGCTGACGCGCTCCGTGGCCTTCCGCGCACCGGACGACCGGCTCACCTGCGTCGTCGGCATCGGCTCCACGGCGTGGGACCGGCTCGTCGGCGGGCCGCGCCCCCGCGAGCTCCACCCCTTCCCGCCGCTCACCGGACCCCGGCACCGGGCCCCGGCCACTCCGGGCGACCTCCTCTTCCATCTGCGCGCCCGGCGCATGGACCTCTGCTTCGAACTCGCCCGGCTCCTCGTCGAGGCCCTGGGCCCCGCCGTGACCGTCGTCGACGAGACCCACGGCTTCACCTACTTCGACGAGCGCGACCTCCTCGGCTTCGTCGACGGCAGCGAGAACCCCGAGGGCGACGCGGCCGGCGAAGCCGTCTTCGTCACCGCGGACGACGACGATCCGCCCTTCCACGGCGGCAGTTACGTCGTCGTGCAGAAGTACGTCCACGACATGGCGGCCTGGCAGTCGCTCACCGTCGAGCAGCAGGAACACGTCATCGGCCGCACCAAGGCCGCCAACGTCGAACTCCCCGACGACGTCAAGCCCGCCGACTCGCACGTCGCGCTCAACACGATCGTCGACGAGAACGGCACCGAACGGCAGATCCTGCGCGAGAACATGCCCTTCGGCACGATCGGCCGGGGCGAGTTCGGCACGTACTTCATCGGCTACGCGCGGACCCCCGAGGTCACCGAGCGGATGCTGCGCAACATGTTCCTCGGCGACCCGCCCGGCCGCACCGACCGCATCCTCGACTTCTCCAAGGCCGTCACCGGGGGCCTCTTCTTCGTCCCCAGTGCCGACCTCCTCGACGACCTCCCCGCCCCGCCCGCAGCGGCAGCCGCCGTCCAGTGGGACGACTCGCTGCGCATCGGCAGCCTCAAAGGAGCCCGAGCGTCATGACGACCCCCGCCGACACCGGCAACCTGCACCGCGAACTCGCCCCGATCACCCCCGCCGCCTGGGCCGAGATCGAGGAGGAGGCCCGCCGCACCTTCCGGCGGCACGTCGCCGGACGCCGGGTCGTCGACGTGCCGGACCCGGGCGGCCCCGGGCTCGCCGCCACCGGCACCGGGCACCTCTCCGCCATCGACCCGCCCGCCCCCGGCGTCACCGCGCACCTGCGCGAGGCCCGCCCGCTGGTCGAACTCCGCGTCCCGTTCACCGTGAGCCGCTCCGCCGTGGACGACGTCGAGCGCGGCTCGCACGACTCCGACTGGCAGCCGGTCAAGGACGCGGCGCGCGCCATGGCGTTCGCGGAGGACCGGGCCGTCTTCGACGGGTACGCGGCGGCGGGCATCGAAGGGCTGCGGACCCGCTCCTCCAACCCGGAGCTGAGCCTGCCGGCCGAGCCGCGCGACTACCCCGACGCGATCAGCCGGGCCCTGACCGCGCTGCGCCTGGCCGGCGTCGACGGTCCGTACGCCCTGCTGCTCGGCGCCGACGCGTACACGGCGGTCAGCGAGACCTCCGACCACGGCTACCCGATCGCCGCGCACCTCGGCCGCATCCTCGGCGGCGACCCGATCTGGGCGCCCGCGCTGACCGGCGCGTTCGTCCTCTCCACCCGGGGAGGGGACTTCGAGCTGCTGCTCGGCCAGGACCTGGCGATCGGCTACACCGGGCACGACGCGAAGGGCATCGAGCTGTACTTCCAGGAGACCCTGACGTTCCTGACGTACACGGACGAGGCGGTCGTCGCCCTCAGGACGCCATGACGCGGTGGTTGCCACAGTCCGCCGTCGCCCGGCTCGCCGGCTCGCTCGTCGCCGGAGCGGTGGTCGCGGTGGTCGTCGCCGTGCTCGCCGACCCGCCGATGGGAACGCTCGCCGGTATCGCCGCGACCGAGACGGTGTTCGTGGTGACCGGGTGGCTCGTCCTCTGGCCGATGGACGCGGCCACCACCCGCCGCGACGCCCGCCGCGAGGACTTCAAGCCCGCCGTCGACGAGATCGTCATCGTCGCCGTGGCCCTGTGCGGGCTCGCCAGCATCGTCGTCCTGCTGCTGCGCGGCGGCACCGACACCGGCCACGCCGCCGCCGCGACCGCGCTCAGCGGAGTGTTCATGGCCTGGGCGGCGCTCCACCTGATGTACGCCACGCGGTACGCGTACCTCTACTGCGGGGCCGACGGGGGCGGGAGCGCCGAGGGCGGGATCGACTTCAACTCCCAGGAGCCGCCCGCGTACCGGGACTTCCTCTACTTCAGCTACAACCTGGGCATGACCTACCAGGTCTCCGACACCGACGTGTCCAGTCCACGCGTCCGAGCCGTGGTCCTGCGCCACTCCCTGCTGTCGTACGTCTTCGGCACCAGCATCCTGGCCACCGCCATCAATCTCGTCGTGGGCCTCGTCACGGACTGACCCCGATCACGGGTCCCCGGGGACCCGCTCCAGGGCGGCCGCCACATCGGTCTCCCGGGCCACCGCCGTCAGGGCGCGGGCCATGACCGAACCCGGCTCCCGCGAGGCGACCACGAGGCCCACCGGTACGGTCCGTTCCGGCGCGACCAGCGGCACCGCGCGCATCTCGTGCGGGACGCCGAAGACATGGAGCCAGGTGTGCGGCACGACACTGGCCCACCGGCCCGTACGGACATGGGAGAAGAGGGCGCCCACCGAATCGGTCTCCACCCGGGGCGAGGCCCGCACCCCGACCTCCTCGAACACCTCGTCGAGAACTCGCCGGCCCTGCATCGCGCCGCTCAGCAGGCAGAGCGGCAGCCGTGACGCCTCCGCCCAGGTCGCCGTCGTCCCGTGCGCGGTCCGGTCGGCGACACCGGTGAGCAGGACGTACCGCTCCTCGTACAGCGGGAGGGCCGAGAAGCCGTCCGGGAGCTCCGCGCCCAGGTACATGAGCCCGGCGTCGATCTCGAAGTCCCGCAGTCGGCGGAGGATCTCCTCCGACCGCAGGTCCGCGAGGACCTCGACGGTCACCAGCGGGTGCGCGGCGCAGAACGGGGCGGTGAGCAGGGAGACGGCGCCGGACGCGTTCGGGACCGTGCCGACCCGCATCCGCCCGCTCAGGCCCGTACGCAGGGCGCCGATCTCGTCCTTGAGCGCGTCGCGGTCGGCGAGGATCCGCTGGGCCCACACCACGATCCGCTCGCCCTCGGGCGTCAGGCCCTCGTAGGCCCGGCCGCGCCGGACCAGCGGCACGTCCAGCTCCTCCTCCAGCTTCCGGACGGCCTCCGAGAGCGCGGGCTGGGAGACGTGGCAGGACTGGGCGGCCCGGGCGAAATGACGCTCACGGGCGAGGGCGACGAGGTACTCGAGTTGGCGGAACAGCACGTCACGGGTCTACCCGACGGTTCTCGGCCACGCCAATCGGGACCCGCCGACCCGCTCACCCTAGGGGCAGGCTCCGGCGGCTGAACCGCGCCGTGACCATCAGACAGAGCAGGCCCCCGGCGGCGAGGCCCGCGAGCAGGGCGGGGTAGGGGGCGGCCCCGGCGGTCACGGCGAGCAGCAGCGGGGTCAGGAAGCCGCTGTAGGCGGCGCCCTGGTGGACGAAGGCCGTCGACGGCCTCGAGGCGGGCGGCGCGAGCCGCTCGATCTCCCGCAGCCCCGAAGCGAGCGTGAGGCCGTACCCGGCGCCCAGGAGGACCGCCGCGACCACCACCAGGACGACCGAGTCCCCGTACGCGGCGCACGCGCCGACCAGCAGCCCGCCGATCACGGTCACCATCGACACGAGCGTGGCCCGCGCGCTGTGCGCGTGGTCGAGCCGGTCCGCCAGCGGCCGGACGGCGAGGCCCACGGCGAACGTCAGCGCCGTGACGAGACCGCTGAACACCGGCTCGTACCCGGGTATCCGGTCGGCCACCAGCGGCGGCAGGACGACGTACGCGACCGTGGAGGCGCCGAACACCGCCGGGCTCGCCGGAAGCACCACCCAGAGGAAGCGGGGGTGCGCGAGCACGGCCCGGCCGAGGCTCGCGACCCGCGGCTCCCACCCGGCGCCCGGCGACGGCGGCGTGGTCCCGGGCACCCGGGCGGTCGCACCGAGCACCAGCAGGACCACGGCGGCGTGGACGAGACCGGGCAGCACCGTCGGCCCCGGCAGCCACTCGGCGAGCGAGCCCGCCGTGAGCGCCCCGGCGGCGAAGCCGCCTCCGGTGGCGTACGCGGCGCGGACCGCCCCCGCGTCGGGCCGGCCGGCCCCGGCGGAGAGCTCCCGCAGCCAGGCGGTCCCCGCGGTCAGCACGAGACCGGCCGCGAGGCCCGTGGCGAGCCGGCTGACGTACACGGCCGCCTGGGACACGGCTCCCGCCGCGAGGACGACGCTGGCGACGGCGGACAGCGCGAGCGCCGAGCGCACCACGCGCCGCCGCCCCGCCCGGCGCGCGGCCGGGCCGCTGAGCAGGAGACCGGGCAGGAGCCCGAGGAGGTACGTGGTGAACATGGCGGCGACCGGGACGGCGGGCCACCGCTCCTGCGTCCGGTACACCACCGACAGCGGGGCGAACTGGTTCGCACCCCACCCGGCGGCGAACAGCGCGGCCGCCACCGGAATCCAGCCATGCGCGGAACGGGAAACGGGCATGGCGGAACGCGCCTTTCGGTCGAGGGGGCTTGGGGAATGAGCCTCCGACAATTCCGGTGGACGCGTCAAAGAGGACTTTCCGATGGCCTGATAGGCGCTGCTTGTCACCCCGCCGGAGACCCCGCCCCCGTCCCCGGGGACGGCCCCGCCCACCCGCCGGGGCGACCCCGCCCGCCTGCGCAGACGGCCCCGCTCGCCTGCGTCGGCGGCCCTGCTCGCCCGTGCCGACGGTCCCGAGCGCGGCGCGCCAAAGATTCCGTGCGCAGTCGACCACACCGTGCTACAGTCGTGACCAGTTGCAGTTGTGGTTCCCATAGACTTCAAGTGCCTTAGACGAATTGTTTTCGTCGGGCACTTTTTGTATTTTCGGTGCTGTTTCCGGACGGGGCAATCATCGACGCGACGCTGGGTTTCGCACAGTGCGGACCTCGGGTAGTGCCTCGAAGGAGATATGACATGGCTACTGGCACCGTGAAGTGGTTCAACTCGGAAAAGGGCTTCGGCTTCATCGAGCAGGAGGGTGGCGGCCCGGACGTGTTCGCCCACTACTCCAACATCGCGACCTCGGGCTTCCGTGAGCTTCAGGAGGGCCAGAAGGTGACCTTCGACGTCACCCAGGGTCAGAAGGGCCCGCAGGCGGAGAACATCCTCCCCGCCTGACGCCGAGCCTTCAGACGCAGCTGGGGTTCCCACCCGCCAGGTGGGACCCCAGCTCGTCGCATTTTCGGACGAGGTCTCTCATGAACGAATTCGCATCGCCGGCCGCCCACACCCCCGCGCTTCCCCCGGTCGCCGCCTTCGACGAGCTGGATCTGCCCGTCGCGGTACGGGAGGTGCTCACCGAGCTCGGTGTCGACACGCCCTTCCCCATCCAGGCCGCGACCCTGCCGAACGCCCTCGCTGGACGCGACGTCCTCGGGCGCGGGCGGACCGGATCGGGCAAGACCCTCGCCTTCGGCCTGCCCCTGCTCGTGCGCATCGCCGGCCGCCGCGCCGAGGCGCGCAAGCCGCGCGCCCTGATCCTCGTCCCCACCCGTGAGCTGGCCCAGCAGGTCACCGACGCCCTCACGCCGTACGCCAACGTCCTGAAGGTGCGCCTGGCCACCGTCGTCGGCGGCCTCTCCATGGGCCGGCAGGCCGCCGCGCTGCGCGAGGGCGCCGAGGTCGTCGTCGCGACGCCCGGCCGCCTGAACGACCTCGTGGCGCGCAAGGACTGCCGCCTGGAGCGGGTGGAGATCACCGTTCTGGACGAGGCCGACCAGATGGCCGACCTGGGCTTTCTTGACCAGGTCACGGAGGTGCTCGACCTCGTCCACCCCGACGGCCAGCGCATGCTGTTCTCCGCCACCCTCGACCACAACGTCGACCAGCTGGTCGAGCGCTACCTGCACGACCCCGTCACGCACTCGGTCGACCCCTCGGCGGCCACCGTCAGCACGATGGAGCACCACGTCCTCCAGGTGTACGGCGCCGACAAGTACGCCACCGCCACGGAGATCGCCGCCCGCGACGGGCGCGTGATCATGTTCCTGGACACCAAGGCCTCCGTCGACCGGTTCACCAAGCACCTGCGCGGCAGCGGGGTACGCGCGGAGGCGCTGCACGGCGGCAAGTCGCAGCCGCTGCGCAACCGGACCCTGGAGCGGTTCAAGAGCGGTGAGATCACCGTCCTCGTCGCCACCAACGTGGCCGCGCGTGGCATCCACGTCGACCAAGTGGACCTCGTCGTCAACGTCGACCCGCCCGCCGACCACAAGGACTATCTGCACCGGGGCGGCCGGACCGCCCGCGCCGGCGAGTCCGGCAGCGTCGTGACCCTGGTCGTGCCGGACCAGCGCAAGGAGGTCGTCCGGCTCATGGGCGACGCGGGGATCCGGGTCCGGGTGACCCAGGTCCGTTCCGGCGAGGCCGAGTTGAGCCGTATCACCGGTGCCAGGAAGCCGTCCGGCGTACCCGTCGAGGGCAGCAAGCCGAGCACCGAAGGCGCCAAGCGCGGCGGCGCGGCGTTCCGGGGGATCGGCACGGTCCCGGGGAAGCCCGGCCGCGCCAAGAACGAGTCCCGCCGCTCCGCCGAGGCCCGCAAGACCGCCGAGGCCCGCCAGGCCGCCCGCGTCCGCCGGGGCCGCTGAGCCCTTACGTTCGCCTCCCGTAGGCCCCCGCCCGCACTGCCGGGCGCGGGGCCTTCTTCATGTCCCCGCGGCGGGGATCTCCCGTGCGGCGGGGTCAGACCGTGACGACCTCGACGCCCGCGTCGGTCAGCCGACGCACCGCCTCCGCGGGCATCGCCGCGTCGGTGACCAGGACGTCGACGCGGTCGAGGTCGCAGATCCGGGCGAAGGCGCGCCGCCCCATCTTCGAGGAGTCGGTGACCACGACGACCCGGCTCGCCCGCTCGGCGAACAGCCGGCTGATCCCGGCCTCGTCCTCGTGGTGCGCCATGATCCCGAGGTCGGGGTCGATGCCGTCGACGCCGAGGACGACGACGTCGAGGACGACCTCGTTGAGGACCCCGGCGGCGAGCGGTCCGACCAGTTCGTACGTCTGCCGGGCCACCCCGCCCGACACGACGATCTTGATCTGCGGGCGTACGGCCAGCTCGCCGGCGATGTTGAGCGCGTTGGTCACCACGGTCAGCGCGGGCGCGGACGGCGCGCCGGGGGACTCGGCCATGCCTCCGCCGAAGCGCAGGGCGAGCGCGCGGGCCACCTCGGTCGTGGTCGTCCCGCCGTTGAGGCCCACCACCTCGCCCTCGTGGACGAGTTCGGCGACGGCCGCGGCGATGCGCTGCTTCTCCGAGGCGTGCCGGGAGGACTTGTAGCGCAGCGGCAGCTCGTAGGAGACGCCGTGCGGGACGGCCCCGCCGCGGGTGCGGACCAGCAGGCGCTGCTCGGCGAGTTCGTCCAGGTCCCGGCGGATCGTGGCGGGGGAGACGTCGAGCGTGCCGGCGGCCTCCTCGACCTCCAGCCGGCCGGTCGCGGCGAGCAGTTCGAGGAGCGTGTTCCACCGCTCGTGCTTCGACATGATCGCGATCTTAGCGCCGCGCGGGCGCCGTGGGCCCTGGACCGTACGCCCCGGCTGATGGATACTACGCACCGTAGCTGTTGCTCGAAGATGCTCGAAAATAATCTGTTACGAGCAAGACTGAGCATCCTGTGTCTGTGAAGGAGCCGCACGTGCCCATCCCGGGACCCTCCCGCACCGCCGCCGAAATCGCCTCCCAACCGGCCACCTGGCGCCGGGCCGCCGAGACCCTGCCCCAGCACCGCGCGGCGCTCCCGGTGCGCGGCGAGCGTGTCGCCGTCGTCGGCTGCGGCACCTCCTGGTTCATCGCCCAGGCCTACGCCCAGCTCCGGGAGGCCGGGGGTCACGGCGAGACCGATGCCTTCGCCGCCTCCGAGTTCCCGTTCGGCCGCCGCTACGACCGGGTCCTCGCGATCACCCGCTCCGGCACCACGACCGAGGTCCTCGACCTGCTCCGCCGCGTCCAGGGGACCGTCGCCACCGGCGCCCTCACCGCCGACCCCGCGACCCCGGTCATGACGGCCGCCGACGCCGTCGCCGTCCTCGACTTCGCCGACGAGGAGTCGGTGGTGCAGACCCGCTTCGCCACCACCGCCCTCGCCCTGCTCCGCGCCCACCTGGAGGCCGAGGACGCCCTCCCGGCCGGGGTGCGGACCGTCGAGCGGGCCGCGAAGGACGCCGAGCGCGCCGTCGCCGAACCCCTCGGCGCCGCGGTCACCGGTGCGGAGCAGTACACCTTCCTCGGCACCGGCTGGACCTACGGGCTCGCCCTCGAAGCCGGCCTGAAGATGCGCGAGGCGGCGGGCGCCTGGACCGAGGGCTACCCCGCCATGGAGTACCGCCACGGCCCCATCAGCATCACCGCGCCCGGCCGCGTCGCCTGGTCCTTCGGCCCCGTCCCCGCCGGCCTCGCCGACGACGTCGCCCGGGTCGGCGGCACCCTCGTCGCCGACTCCGGCGACACCGACGCCGAACTCGACCCGATGGCCGACCTGATCCGCGTCCAGCGGCTCGCCGTCCTGCTCGCCGAGGCCCAGGGCCAGGACCCCGACCGGCCCCGGAACCTCACCCGGTCCGTCGTGCTCGCCCCCGCAGGGACGGAGGAGAGCTGATGCCCCTCACCCCCACCGGCGAGATCGTCCTCGGCGCCCGCGAACGCAAGGCGGGCGCGGGGGCGTTCAACGTCATCCAGATCGAGCACGCGCAGGCCATCGTCGCCGGCGCCGAGGCCGCGGGGCTGCCCGTCATCCTCCAGATCAGCGAGAACACCGTCCGCTACCACGGCTCCCTGGAGCCCATCGGACTCGCCGCCCTCGCCATCGCCCGCCGCGCCGCCGTCCCGGTCGCCGTCCACCTCGACCACGCCGAGTCGCCCGAACTCGTCCACGAGGCGGTCGCCCTGGGCTTCCCGTCCGTCATGTTCGACGCCTCGACCCTCCCGTACGAGGAGAACGTCGCCGCCACCCGCGCGATGACGGAGCACTGCCACCGCCACGACGTCTGGCTGGAGGCCGAACTCGGCGAGGTGGGCGGCAAGGACGGCGCCCACGCGCCCGGCGTGCGCACCGACCCGGCCGAGGCGCGCGCGTTCGTGGAGGCCACCGGCGTCGACGCGCTCGCCGTGGCCGTCGGCAGCTCCCACGCGATGCTCACCCGGGACGCCGTCCTCGACCTCGCGCTCATCGCCCTGCTCCGCGAGGCCGTGGGCGTCCCCCTGGTGCTGCACGGCTCCTCGGGCGTCCCGGACGAGGACCTCGGCCGGGCCGTGCACGCCGGGATGACGAAGGTGAACGTCGCCACCCATCTCAACAAGGCGTTCACCGGCGCCGTCCGGACCCACCTGGGGGAGAACGCCTCGACCGTCGACCCGCGCCGCTACCTCGGCCCGGCGCGTACAGCAGTCGCCGAGGCGGTCACTCACCTTCTTCAGGTGCTGGCGGCGGAGGCTCCGCTGGTTCGCACGTGACGCGGTCGCGCGGGGTGTAGTGCGTACGGAAGGTCTCCCGGCCGACCTCCGCCCCGCCGTCGCGGAAGACCCGGTCCACGGTGATGTCGAAGCCCTCCAGCGGGGGCTGCGGCTCGCACTTCGGGCCGGTGCCGGTCCGCTCGGCGGGCTCCGTGAGGTTGGTGCGGGGCCCTTCCACCGCCTCCACCGCGTCGTACTTCTTCGTGCCGAGGAAGCTGATCGTCACCGAGGAGTCCGTCGCGGTCGCCTTGATGTAGATCCAGGCGTCCGAGTTGTTGCGGAACTTCAGATCGAGCGTGCCCCAGGCCACCGTGGCCTCCCGGCCCGGCGGGTACCGCTCGATGTAGAAGGAGTGCGCGCCGTACTCCACCGGCTTCACCCCGGCGAAGAAGATGGCGTTGAAGACCGTGGTCGCGACGGCGGACACCCCGCCGCCCGGCGCCGAGTGGTACTGGCCGTCCAGGATCATCGTGCCGTCGACGAAGCCGTTGGCCTTGGTGCGTTCGCCGACGGTCCGGTTGAAGCTCCAGACCTCGCCCGGCTTCACCAGCGAGCCGTTGATGAGCTCCACCGCCCGGCCGATGTTGATCGTCCGGTAGGGCGCGGTCGGGAAGTTGACCGTGAACGTCGACATCTGCTCCTTGATGCCCATCTTCGCCACCGACTCCCGGGTCAGCACCGGCTGGATCAGCTCGGTGGCCACGGGCCCGGTCCGCGCGGCGTCACCGCGCTTCGGCAGCAGGGGCATGACCGCGTCCCCGAGGGCCTTCGCGGTCACCTCGTGGCCCGGCGTGCCGTCCGCGAGGACCACCACCCGGCCGTTCTCCACGCCGAGGCGCGCCTCGACCGGGCCGGTCGCGACCGCGTCGAGCGGGCGGGCCACCGCCGGGTCGCGGAGCAGGCCCTTCTCGTCGAGCGTGGGGACGAGCCGGCCCTGGTCGTCCGCCTTCACGCTCAGATGGGCGCCGAGTGTGGTCGGCGTGATCCGCACGCTCTCGCCGTCCACGGTGAGGGTGACCGGCCCCGACATCGCGGGCGTACCGAAGGTGTTGAGGAAGCCGGCCGTCTCGGCCTCGCCGACCTTCGGCGGGGACACGGCGGTCGGCAGCGTCAGCGGGTTCTCGCTCTCGGGCTCGGGGTAGTTGGCGCGCAGGGTGTCCACCGAGCCGTCTACGTCCATCTTCTGGCCGTCCCTGGCCTGCACGGTGACCGCCTGGCCGTTCTTGAAGGAGACGGCGCCGTCCACGGTCGTACGGTCGTAGGTGCGGGCCGTCTCGACCATCGCCGCCCGGGCCTCGGTCTCGTCGAAGGCGACGACGGGTTCGACGTCCCGCTCGTCGGAGGAGAAGAGCCGCCCGATCACGGTGACCGGATCGCGCGCCGGGTCGGCCGCCTTGTCGACGGTCTTCGCCACGTCGACCCTCAGCCCGGCCGCGGCGGGATCGACGGTGCCGGTGCTCCCGCCGATCCGCACCGGTATCGGCGCGGTCCAGGACGCCGGTGCCGACGATGTCAGCTTGGCGCGGGCCTCCTCGCGGCTCATGCCGCCGATGTCCACCCCGTCCACCCGGGTGCCCTCGGATATCTCGTCCCCGGTGGCGATCAGACCCGCCGCGTACAGTCCGCCGGCGGCCAGGAGGGCCACTCCGGCCGCGATCACCGCGAGCCGTACGCGCCGACCGCGAGAGGAGGACGGCGTCGCGTCGTCCTCGTCGCCGGGGGAGGGGCCCCTGGCGTCACCGTTCCTGGAGTCGCGCACACGACCTCCCGTGGCCGGTCGGGGTACCCGAGATCCTTCCGCGACGTTACGCCGAGCGGGTGTGCGGCGCATGTCGTAAGGCCTTGACCTGCGCCGACGTGGCGAAAGGTGCACCAGTGGTGCGATGTGCGGAGAATGGGGAGACAGGGTCCGTTCCGTTCCGGCACCGGGCGCCAACCTGGCAAGGGGGCGGTCGACGATGCCGCTGCGACAGCAGAACCGGGTGCCCTACCGGCCCGGAACGCTGAAGAGCTGGACCCTGGTCTATGTGGTGGTCGTGACGGGGCTCACGGCCGCCTATCTCGCGTATCCCGAATGGCACACCCTGCTGTGGGCGCTGATCGGGCTCAGCGGGGTCGCCGCGATCCTCACGGGCGTGCACCTCCACCGGCCGGCCAGACGCTGGCCCTGGCTCGTGCTCGCGGGGGCCAACTTCACCTTCGTCGCGGGCGATACGGCGTACAACCTGCTTGAGAGCCTGTTCGACCAGACCAACCCCTTTCCCTCGGTGGCCGACGCGCTCTATCTGGCGACGTACCCGCTGTTCGCCATCGGGCTCTTCGGGTTCATCCGCTACCGCGCCGCCTCGCGCGACCTCGCCGTGGCGCTCGACGCCCTCATCCTCACCTCCGGACTCGCCCTGCTCTCCTGGGTGTACCTGATCACCCCGCTCGCCAAGTCGCCGGACATGACGTGGATCGAGAAGGCGATCTCGATCGCGTATCCGCTCGGCGACGTCCTGATGCTCGCCATGCTCGCCCGCCTCCTGGTCCCCGGCGGGTTCAAGTCCCGTGCCGTACAGCTGCTCACCGTCGGCACGTGCGGCATCCTCGCCTCCGACGTCATCTACGGAACGCTCCAGCTGCGGGGAACCTGGCAGGTCGGTACCGGCTGGGACATCGGCTGGGTGCTCTTCTTCACCGCCTGGGGCCTCGCGGCCCTGCACCCCTCCATGACCGGCCTGACCGAGCGGGCGCCGCAGCCCCCGGCGCTCATCGCCGAGCGGCGCCTCGCGATGCTGGCCGCGGCCTCGCTCATCGCACCCGTCCTGCTGCTCTACCAGTCCCTGCGCGAGGACCGCGAACAGGACATCGCCGTCATCGCGGTCTTCTCCGCGATCATGTTCCTGCTCGTCCTCACCCGGCTCTGGGGCATGATGGCCGAGCACCGCAACGCCGAGGCCCGCGAGCGCAGTCTGCGCGTGGCCGCCGCCTCCCTGGTCGCCTCACTGAGCCCGCGCGAGGTCGCCAGCGCCGTCGAGGTCGCCGCCGCGACCCTCGTCGGACCCGGCACCCCACACAAGACGATGCTCCTGGCCCGCGACCGGCGACGGCTCCTGTACGCCGTCCCCACCGGGCACCTGCCCTGGAACTTCCGGGGCACCGAACTCACCGGCCCCCAGGGCGTCCGCTGGCCCGAACTCCTCGCCCAGGGCGGCCGGGTCGTCGCCACCGACGAGCTCGACCCCACCGTCGCGCACGCCCTCGGCCTGCTCTCGCACGCTCTGCTGTCCCCGCTGGAGCTCCAGCAGCCCGCAGCCGGGGAGTCCCTGCTGGGAGTCCTGCTGCTCGCCGCCCCCGAGAAGAAGCTCCGCGCCATCGCCGGACCCGCGCAGTCCCTGGCCTCCCAGGCCGCGCTCGCCCTGGAGCGGTTCGGGCTCAGCGAGGAGGTCAACCGCCGTACCAGCGAGGCGTACTTCCGCACCCTCGTGCACAACACCTCCGACGTCATCCTGATCGTCGACGACGACGACACCGTGCGGTACGCCAGCCCCTCGGCCGAGTCCATGTTCGGCCACTCGCTGCTGCCCGGCACCCCTCTCACCGAACTCCTCGCGCCCGGCGACGCCACGAGCGCGCTGCGGATCCTGGCGGGCGTCCGCTCGCGCGGCGACGGGGATGCCAGGGACGACTGGAAGCTGCGCCGCGGCGAGGCCACCGACCTGCACGTCGAGGTCCGGTGCAGCAACCTCAGGAACGAACAGACCGTCCACGGTCTCGTCCTCACCCTGCGGGACGTCACCGAGCAGCGGAAACTGGAGCGCGAGCTGACCCACCGCGCGTTCCACGACTCCCTCACCGGGCTGCCCAACCGCGTCCTGCTGCTCGAACGGATCGAGCGTGCCCTGCTGCGCGGCCGCCGCGAATCCACCCTGACCTGCATGCTCTTCGTCGACCTCGACGACTTCAAGGTCGTCAACGACACCATGGGGCACTCCGTCGGCGACGAACTCCTCGTCGCCGTCGCGCGCCGCCTCTCCTCCGTCCTACGGCTCAGCGACACGGCGGCCCGGCTCGGCGGGGACGAGTTCGCCGTACTGATCGAGGGGGCCAAGGAACCCGGGGACGCCGAGGCCCTCGCGGCCCAGATTGTGCACACCCTCAGCCAGCCTTTCCACCTCACCGACGGCGCCGTCTCCGTCTCGACCAGCGTCGGCGTCGCCACGGTCCTCGACAGCGCCCACGCCGAGGAACTCCTCGGCCACGCCGACCTCGCGCTCTACGCGGCCAAGGCGGCGGGCAAGAAGCGCTGGCGGCGGTTCCGGCCCGAACTGCACTCCCGGCTCGTCGACCGGCACGAACTCCAGGAGGGCATGGACACGGCCATCGCCGACCATGCCTTCGCCCTGCGCTACCAGCCGATCGTGGAGGTCGCCGGCGGGGTCGTCGCCGGCTTCGAGGCGCTGATCCGCTGGCCGCACGCCCGCCGGGGCATGGTCCCGCCCGACCAGTTCATCACCCTGGCCGAGGAGAGCGGGCACATCATGCCGCTCGGCGCCTGGGTCCTGGAACACGCGGCGCTCGAGGTCGCCCGCTGGCAGCGCGCCCGGCCGGGGCGGCAGGCGCCGCTGCGCGCCAACGTCAACGTGTCGGCCCGGCAGTTCCGCGACCCGGGCCTCCTCGACGACGTGCGCCGCACCCTCAGCTCCTCCGGACTCGCGCCGGGCTCCCTGGTCCTGGAACTCACCGAGACCGTCCTGATGCGCAAGGACGAGCAGATCCGCACCACCATGCGGGCCCTGCGCGACCTGGGCGTCTCCCTCGCCATCGACGACTTCGGCACCGGATTCTCCTCACTCAGCTATCTGCGCGAGTTCCCCATCGACGTGCTCAAGGTCGACAAGTCGTTCATCGACGACATCACCACCGACCGGCAGCAGGTGGCGCTGGTCGAGGGCATCGTCCGCATCGCCGAGGTCCTCGGGCTCGACGTCGTCGCCGAGGGCATCGAGCACGAGGAGCAGCGCGAACTGCTCGCCGCCATGGGCTGCCAGTACGGACAGGGCTTCCTGTTCGCCCGGCCGATGACCGCCCATCAGGCGGAGTCGTTCCTGCGCCGCTCGTCCTCGGGCACCGCCGCCGCGCAGGCCGGGCAGCCCGCCGCCGCACGGCCGACGGCCCCGCAGCCCAAGGAGCGCGCCACGCCGGTAACCACGTCAGGCACCACGCGGGGCACGCCTGCGCGGCCGGCGACGTCGCGGGCGGTGGCCGGGCGCCAGGGCCGGGGCCCCGCGCGGCGCGACCCCCGGTGGCTCGACCTGGAACGCCTGAAGCGGACCAGCCCGATGTGCGACGCCGTCATCGACGAGATCGATGGCCGCAAGCTCCGCGTCGACGACCAGTGGCTCGTCGACTTCGCCTCCTGCAACTACCTCGGCTTCGACCTCGACCCGGAGATCATGGCGTCGATCGACCCCCAGGTCAGAAGCTGGGGAACGCACCCCAGCTGGTCGCGGCTCATCGGCAGCCCCCGGCTCTACCCCCTGATCGAGGAGCGGCTGACCGAACTGCTCGGCGCGCCCGACACCCTGCTGCTGCCGACCATCACCCTCATCCACCAGTCGGTCGTCCCGCTGCTCGCCGGCACCGGACGCGTCTACGTCGAGGCCCAGGCCCACCGCACGGTGTACGACGCGTGCGTGGTGGCGCGCGGTCAGGGCGCCACGGTGCAGCGCTTCCACGCCGACAGCCCCTGGGAACTGGACGTGCAGCTGCGGGCCCTCCCCGGCGACGTCAGCCGCCTGGTCTGCATGGACGGCGTCAACAGCATGACCGGCAACTTCCCCGACCTGCGCGAGATCGCCCGGATCTGCCGGGAGAACGGCGCCCTGCTGTACGTCGACGACGCGCACGGCTTCGGCGTGATCGGCCAGCGGGAACCCGGCGAGACCTCCCCGTGGGGCGCGCGCGGCAACAGCATCGTCCGCCACCTCGGCGAGAGCTACGACGGCGTGGTGATGGTCGGCGGCTTCTCCAAGGCCTACTCCTCGCTGCTCGCCTTCCTCGCTCTGCCGAGGGCGCTGAAGGACCACCTCAAGGTCGCGGCCGCCCCCTACCTCTACTCGGGTCCCTCCCCGACGGCCTCGCTCGCCACCGCCCTCGCCGGGCTCGACGTCAACGCCGTGCGCGGCGACGCGATCCGGGCCGACCTCCACCGCAAGACCACGCGGATCCTCGACCACGTACGCGCCCTGGACATCGACACCCCCAACACCGACGGGCTGCCGATCATCGAGATCCCGCTCGCCGACGCCCAGGACCTCGAAGCCGTGGGCGCGTTCCTGTGGCAACGGGGCATCTACGTCACCCTGGCCAGCTATCCGCTCGTCCCGCGCAACCGGGTGGGCTTCCGGATCCAGGTCACCGCGGCCAACACCGACGAGGAGATCGAGCAGCTCAACGCGGCGCTGACCGAACTCTCGCACCGCTTCGGCCTGCAGCGGATCGAGGCCCCGCACCCCGGTGGCGTCGCCGCCGGCCGGCCGCCGGAGCCCCGGTGAACCGGGCCGAGCGGATCCGGGCGCCCCGGCGCAACCGCGACGCGGACTGGAACGCCTGGCCCGTCGCCGACTACCTGGCGGAGAACTACCGGCGGCTGCACCCCTGCGACATCGGCGTCATCCACCACCACTCGGCGTTCTACCAGCGGTTCGCGCCCGGCAGCATCGCCCGCTCCCTGGAGTTCGGCGCGGGACCCAACCTGTACCCGCTGATGCTGGCCGCCGCCGCGAGCCGCCGCATCGACGCGCTCGAACCCAGCACGGCCGGCGTCCGCTACCTCCGCGGCCAGCTGGAGCGGGGCCCCGACGACAGCTGGCAGCCCTTCTACACGCTCTGCCGCAGCCTCGACCCCGCACTGCCCGCCACACCCGCCGAGGCGCTCGCGCGGGTGCGGATCGTGCCCGGTGACGCCGACGACCTCATGCCCGGCAGCTACGACCTGGCCTCGATGAACTTCGTCGCCGAGAGCGTCACCGAGGACTTCGTGGAGGTCGCCGCCCTGTGCGGGGTCTTCGTCGGCTCGGTACGGCCCGGCGGCCACCTCGTCGCCGCCTTCATGGAACGCATGCCGAGCTACCGGATCGGCAGCGGACCCCGCTGGCCCGCCTGCCCGGTGGACGAGGGCGCGCTCCGGTCCGTCTTCGAGCCCCTCACCGAGGAGCTGCGGATCACCCGGGTCGCGAAGGACCCCACCCTGCCCGAGTACGGCGACACCGGAGTCCTGCTGCTGACCGCCCGCCGGGCCGGACCTCACACCTGAGCCTCATACCGGAGCCTCGCACCCGAGCCTCACACATGACGGCGGATCATCGCCGCGTACTCCTCCAACGACGAGCCGGGCGTCCCGTCGTACAGGTTCCGGTCGAAGGCCCACATCAGCCCCTCCAGGCCGCAGGACGTCATCTGCCGCGCGGCCGTCTCCATCACCCCGGGGTGGTACGCCGCCACCTGGGGCCCCGCGCTCTCCCCGGCGAGCCGGGTGAAGCCCTCGGCGCGCGCCACCGCCACCACCCAGCGGGTGGACGACCAGGCCCGTACGGTCAGTTCGTCCGGCGCGTCGATGTCCACGGAGGCGTCGGAGGGCGCGCAGGCGTTGTCCCGTGGCGTGCCCGTCCCGTCGACCAGAGCGGTCGACACCAGGACCACGTCGTCCTGCCGGTGGATCATCCCGATCGTCTCGAAGAACGCGACCCCGCGCCCGACGAGCCGCCCCGATTCCGTCGGGCCCAGGTGGGCGGCGATCGCCGCCCGCTGGTCGGCGGGGAGGTGACCTGCCCCGGGGATCAGCACCTTCAGCGGACCGTCGTGGCGGAGGGCGGTGTACAGCCCGATCTGCCAGTTGACGGCGTCGGCCAGGGAGGTGAGGTACCAGTGGTACCAGAGCCCCACCTGCCGCTCGGTGAACGGCTCGCCCCGGTACGTGCTGTCCCCGGGCCGCCACCCGGGGAACGGGTTCTGCGGGACCGTGGCCGGACGGTCGGTGTCGGGAGCCGTGGACTGGGCGTTGTCGTCGTACGCCCAGAACTCGCCCTCGGCGCGGTCGGCGGAGACGGGGGAGGGATAGCCGAACTCGCCGGACTCGTTGACCCCGATCCGCAGCGCCCAGAAGTCCTCCAGGCCGATCCGCTCCTTCACCTCCTTCACGTACTGCTCGGCCTCGTCGCGGACGACCTTGCTGAAGACGAGGTTCGCGGTCTTCGGCGACCGCTCGCCGAACTGGTTGACGTACACCGCCCATGGATAGGTCTCCGCGAGCCAGGCCGGCGGATGGTTGAGGCCGAGCCCGGCCTCGATCCGCAGCCCCGCGTCACGGAACGCGCGGATCCGGTCCTTGACCCCCTCCGCGTACGCGTCGTCGTACGTGTCCCGCCGCGGTTCGAACCGGTCCCAGTCGATCTCCAGGTGCGCGACCCTGATGCCGTGTTCGTACTCGTGGCGCGCCTCGTCCTCGTGGGTCTGCAGGGTGCCGAACCAGTACGCGTCCGTCTTCTCCCCGGCCGCGCCGTCGTGGCGCAGGACCCCGACCGTCGTCAGGACCAGGACCAGGACGGCGAGCAGGCCGAGGACCGCGCGGAGGCGCCTCCGCGGCCTCATGCCAGCAACTCCCGGTACAGGGCCGCGTACTGGGCCGCGAACCGCTCGGGGCCGAAGGACTCCTCCACGATCGCCCGGCCCCGTTCCGCGAGCATGTCCCAGACCCGGGGCTGTTCGAGCAGCCAGAGCAACTGCTGGCCGGTCCTGCGGGCGTCACCGGCCGGCGCGCGCAGCACCGCGTCCCCCAGGTCGGCGAACTGCGGCAGGTCGCTGAGGATCGCGGGACGCCCGGTGGCCAGCGCCTGCAGGACCGTGAACGGGATGTCCGCCTTGCCGCCGATCACCGGCGGCGGGAAGAGCAGCACGTGCGCAGAGGCCAGCAGGGCGTGCATGTTCTCGACATAGCCCCGCACCTCGAAGTCGGTCAGCCCCACCGCCCCTGACAGCTCCCGCAGTTCGTCTCCCAGTGCGGCCGTGTTCTGCCCGGGCCGCCCGCGCATGGCGAGGACGAGACGGAACCGGGCCCCGGCCCGTGCCGCCTCCGCCGCCGCCTCCACGGCGATCGCGGCACCGCCGTGCGGATCGTGGTGACCGACGAAGAGGACCACCGGCACCCCCTCGGGGCGCGGCAGGCACGGCCACCGCCCCAGCGGGACCATCGGCGGGATCACCCGTACGTCACCGAAGTCCGCCGCGCGCAGCCGCCGGGCCATCGACTCCGTCAGCGCCACCGTCGTCCCCAGCGGCCGGGTCCTGGCCAGCAGCCGGGAGTCCATCACCCCGGGCACGCTGTGCACGACGGGCCGCGCCCCCAGCATCAGGGGGCGCAACCAGGAGAACGCCGGAAACGCCCGCCCGATCGTCAGGAACGCGTGCACGAGATCGGCGCGGCGCGCCGCGACGGCCCCGGCGAGCGCCGCCTGCAACCGGACCGGCGCGTGCGGGGCGCCGTCCCCGGACCACAGGGCGATCGCCCGGCCGACGGGCGGCAGCGGGCGGCCGCGCCGCCCGGGCCACTGGGAGAACCAGAGGAACTCGATGTCGGGCAGCGCCCCGAGGACGTCCCGCGCGAGGGCCACGTCCGATCCGTCCGCGCCGTCCAGCGGGCTGCTGGTCAGGAGCAGGACACGCGGCGGGCGCGCGCTCACCGTCATCGCCCGATCCCCTCGGGCGCCGGGCGGGCCCCGTCCGGCAGCGGGATCCGGTAGAGGGCCAGCTCCCCGTACATCTCGCCCTCGAAGGAGAACAGCAGCTGCCCCCGCTCGGTGAGTCGCTCGACCTCGGCCATGCTCGTGTTGCCGTACCCCTGCTCGATCACCTTCCAGGGGACGATCAGGTACTCGACGCGCTCGTAGGCCCGCTCCTCCTCCGACACCCAATGGTCGAGCCGGTACAGGTCGTTGAGGGCGTAGTGGGAGACGCCTCGGCTGGTGCCGCCGTCGACGGTGGCGATGGTGGTGCCGCGCGGCAAGTGCTGGGTCACATAGGCCCGTAGCTGTACGAACCCGTCGTCCGCCCGGCCGCGGTCCTTCGCGTACACGGCGGCGGGACCGAGGATCGCGCAGGCCAGGAACGCGGCGGAGAGGCCGGCCGCGACGGCCGCGCGCCGGGTCACGGCGCGCCGGGCCGGCAGCGGCAGGGTGACCGCGAGGGCCACCAGGTTCGGCACGAACAGCAGGTAGAGCGCCTGCTCCTCCAGCGTCCCCAGCGCGAAGGCGTACAGCAGGGTGAGGATCGCCGAGGCGTGGAAGAGGGCGAGCATCCGGTGGACGCCGTCCTTGCGCCGCAGCAGCAGGTAGAGCGCCAGGGGGGTGAGCAGGAGCATCGCGTACGTCGGCGCGTACTCCGGGAGCTGGGCGGTCAGCCGCCCCATCAGGGAGGGCGAACCGGGGGCGTTGAAGCCGGTCTCCTGCACGATGCCGAGCAGCCGCTGCAGGCCGGTCGTCTTCGCGTACCAGAAGTCGTCGAAGTGACCGAAGGCCCTGACCAGAGTCAGGTACACGGTGTAGGGCACCACGGCCGTGGCGAGGGTGAGGGCCGTGAACCGGCGCGGCGGCCCCCAGTTCAGGGCGAACGCGGCAAGCAGCGGCAGGACGGTGATCAGCGCCGAGTGGTCCTTCGTCAGGATCGCGAGCCCGAAGAGGAGCCCGGCGGCGACCGCCCGCGCGCGCGGCCGGCGCGGTGGTTTGTCGCGGGCGAGCGGGATCAGGACCAGGTATCCGGCGAGGACCCAGACCATCGTCTCGGTCTCCAGCAGCGCCCGGTCGTTCTGCCGGACGCAGAACTGGTCCACGGCGAAGACGAGACCGGCGATCAGCCCGGCCGCACGCGACCTGACCCGGGCGACGAGGAGGACGAGCAGCGCGGCCGTCACACCGGCGAGCAGCGCGTTGAGCACCCGGACGTCGTGCACCTGTGTGAGGACGTCGCCGCCGTCCGTGCCGAACAGCCGCGACCAGCCCGCCTGGAGGTAGAAGAACCCCGGCGGATGCAGGAAGAACAGCCCTTCCTCGGTACGGGGAAAGCCGCCCGCTCCCGCGCTCCTGCCCAGCTCCGTGTAGATCAACTCGTCCACGAACACGTCACCCGAGCGGTCGACGGCCACGAGCCGGAGGGTCGAGGTGACCACCGCGGCCAGGGCCGCCAGGGCGAGCGTGGGCACGGTCCACCCCCCGACGCGGCGGGGCTTCTCCGGCCGCCGCCCGGTGCGAGCGGGAGCGGGAGGCGGCCCCGGCGGCATCGGCGGGACCATCGGCATCGGCGGGAACGGCGGCATGGGCGGGACCGTCGGCATGGGAGGGACTGGGGGGACCGGCGGTCCGGTCGTACGGGAGAGCGTCATGATCCGCCTCCCGTCCGGTGCGCCGGCGCGGCGCGCACGTCCTCGGTCAGCAGGTAGACCTCGGGCGCGAGCGGGATGGCTCCCTGCGGGAACAGGGCGTCCGCCTGGGTGCGGTAGCCCCGGATCAGCTCCTGCTTCTCGGCCAGGCCGTCCTCCCAGGCGCACGCGACGAAGTCGTGGCGCGCGGTGAAGGCGGGATCGGGCCGGTGCCGCTGGTTGTACGGGAAGTCGCTGTAGTACGCCACCCGTTGCCCGCTGCGCTCCGCCGCCGTACGGACCAGGACATGGTCGGCGTGGCCGCCGACGCCCAGCGGCGCGAGGACCAGGCCCCGGCCGGGGGGCAGTAGCGCGGCGATCACCTTGGTGGCCGCGTTCAGGGTCTTCGCGTCGTGGCGGGAGACCCGGCCGCGCGACAGATGGAGCCGGTACGTGGGATAGACGTGGTCGATCTCCGGCAGCCTCCCCGCCAGGCCGCCCGTGTGCGGCGACCGGCCGCTCCTGCGCCGGAAAAGACCGTCCACCAGGCCGAGGTGACTCCACGCGACGCCCAGCTCCGCCATGACGGCCCGGTCCTCGTCCCGCCGGGCCGCGTACAGCTCCTCGGCGTCCGTGGCCCCGGTCTGCCGCAGGTACTGCCGGCCGGACAGGGTGTACGGCGGCGGCGCGGCCTCCGTGAAGAACGACACGACCGTGACCGGGGCCCGCACGCGCGCGTGCAGCAGCAGCGCGCCGCACGACAGCACCGCGTCGTCGAGGTGCGGCGACAACGCGATCAGCGGCTGTCCGGCGTCGATCTCGGCCGCCATCGCCTCGGCGGTCGCCGTCCGGGGAGTCGTGGGAGTCCGGGAGGTCAGTGGCTGGTCGGCCATGGCGCACCCCTCCTGTCCTTCCGCGGCCGCCGCCCGGCGGCCGGAGTGTCGATCAGACGGCGCGTCAGGGCCAGATACCGGCCCGTCATCTCCTCCCAGGTGTAGCGCTGGGCCGCGTGCCCCGCGCGCCGGCCGAGCGCGCGGCGCGCCGCCTCGTCGGAGGCCAGCATCCGCATCCGGTCGCCCAGCGCGGCCACGTCGAACGGCGGGACGGCGACATCGCCGCCGTCGCTCATCCACCGCAGCGCGGGCAGATCGAAGTGCAGGACCGGTTTCCCGTACGACATGGCCTCCAGCGCCACCAGGCCGAAGGTCTCGTGGCGCGACGGCATGACCAGGAAGGCGCTGTCGCGCAGCAGGTCGCGCTTGAGCTCCTCCCCGGCGAACCCCACCCAGCGGACGCTGCCCGGGTGCGCGGCGAGCAGCGCCGCCAGCCTGCGTTCCTCGGTCTGTGTGCCGCTGCCGGCGAGCACGAGCGGCAGCGGGGGGCGGCCCCTCCGGTAGGCCTCCAGGAGCAGGTCGATCCCCTTGACCCAGGTGTCGATCCGCCCGAGGAACAGGATGTGGTCCCCGCCGCCGAGCCGGGCGTCGTCGATCTGCCGCCGCTGGACGCCGTTGGCGATCACCTGTACGTCGGCCCGGGGGCTGAGCCGCCGGACGGCGGAGGCGTCGGCCTCGTTCATCACCACGATGTGCCGGTAGCAGCGCAACCCGAGCCGCTCCACCAGGAAGAACGGGATGTGGTAGCGGCGCCACAGCGCCTCCGCGCTGCGGCCCTGGTCGACGCCGACGACCGGGGCGCGGGTGAACAGCGGCAGGAAGCTCGTCGAGAACGGCGGGGTGAAGCTCTCCAGCCACGCGTCGTGCGGCAGCCTGCGGGCCAGGAACGGGAGCAGGGCCAGGAAGACGAGCTGCCCGGCGCGCGGACCGGCCCGGCGGACCGGCAGGTAGACGTAGCGGATCCCGTCCCGCGACCGGGTGCCACCGTGCTTCCCGGCCGTCACCACGGTCACGTCGAAGTCGTCCGCGAGCCGGCGGGCGACCTTCTCCACCACCAGGGCCCCGCCGCCCCGGTAGTCGGGGTTGCCCGCGTCGTCGAAGATCGAGACGACGACCCGCCCGCGCGCCGTCGGGGGCGGCCCGTCCCCGACGTCCGGCAGCCGCCGCCTCCGTACGGTGTCCAGTACGCGTTCCGAGGCGTCGGCCGCGATCCGGGACGGGGCACGCTCGCCGTCGAGGCGGACCACGCGGGGCAGGCGCGCGGCCCAGGCGCGGTAGCGCGCCTCCTCGATGAGCGGCGAGCGGGCCGTCCCCTCCCGGTCGGGCCCTCGAAGGGCCGTGGTCGGAGTGCTCTCGATGAGCAGGGTCAGATCGTGGCGGCGGGCGAGCCGGACGAAGGGGCCCGAGGCGCCGCCGCCCGGCGGCACGTCGAAGGCGACAAGCCCGTCCAGCGGCCCCCGGTCCGTCAGGACGACCGCGGGGCGTCCCAGGGCTCGTACCGCCAGCGCACGCCGTGCGGCGGACGTCCGTACGGCCAGTTCGCCCGCGTGGACCAGGGCGTGGGCACGGCGCGCCCGGGGGCCCCGGCGCGCGGACCCACGGCAGAGGAAGCAGCCGTGGTCGTCGAGGGTCGTCACCGCGAAGCCGCGCTCCCGCAGCAGCCCGGCGAGCCGCGGGACCAGCGCGGACGTGCTCGCGCCCGCGGGTCCTGAGACCGCGACCAGGAGGGGCCTCGCCGTGTTCATGAGGGGTGCCTCCGCAGTCGCTCGGTGACGGTGAGCGGTACGCGCACGGCGACCTCGCGGGCGGCCGCGCCCGCCCGCCCGCGGGTCAGCAGGTGTCCGGCGTGCCCGGCGCCGGTGCGCAGCGAGGTGGTGACCGGCAGCGGGAGGGGGAGCCGGACGAGCGCGCCGCGGTCGAGGCGCGCGATCGCCTCCATCGCGAGGGCCAGGGCCTGCCCGCCGCCGGCGAACCAGCCCTCGCGGGCGGCCTGGGTGCGGGCCTCGGCCAGCACCTCGGGAGCCAGGAGCTCGCGCAGCGCGAGGAGTTCGGAGAGGTCGAGCGAGAGGTTCCGGAAGACTCCGTGGGCCAGCCTGATCCTCAGCCGGTCGGCCGGGCAGGGGACGAACCAGGCACGGCCGTCGCGGTCGGGAACGGCGTGGGCGAACAGCCGGTCGGCGGCGATGACAGGGACGCCGAACCAGGACACCGAGGTGCGCAGATGGGCGCAGGGGCCGCCGGGCGGCTCCGGGAGCACCGTGGCGGACCGTTCCGGCCAGTACGCCGGGCGTCGCGCGTACCAGCCGTCGAGCGCCGTCCGCGCGGCCTTCCAGCGGTCCGCGGGGACGACCAGGTCGAAGGCGCCGTCCACGTGGTCGCCGCCCGGGTCGTCGTCGACGAGCAGGGTGGGCACTCCGGCGTCGCCGAGCCGCTCCGTCGAGACGACGAGGTTGTGCCGGAAGAGCCGGGTCGCGTCGCTCACCGCGTCGGCGGTCGCGGCCAGTTGACCGGGGTAGGCCCGCGCGAGACGGCCCTCGACCCGGTTGCGGCGGGCGGTGGCCAGCGCGGCGCGCAGCTCCTCGTCCGGCGCGAGCGGCGGGTCGTCCCGCCAGACGGCGTCGGTGAGCAGCCGGAGCGCCCGCTCGTCGGGGCCGGGGGTCCGCACCGGGCGGGCGTCCCGGCGGTACGGCTTCGGGTGCAGCTTCGGGGGCGGCTTCGGGTACGGAGCCCGGTCCGGCACACCGGGTTCCGTACCGCCCCGCCCGGTCCCGTGCACGGTCCCGTCCGGGTGGCTGGCACCCGGAACGCCGTCGATCGGGCCTGTGGCGTTCCCGCCCGGCGGGTCCGCGTCGGGAGGGTCCGCGTCGGGAGGGTCCGTGTCCGGCGGGTCCGTGTCGGGCGGCTCGTGGGCGACGGGCTCGCCGCGCCGGCGGAAGAAGCGCCAGAGCGCCACGGCCGTGGTGAGCACGGCGGCGATCAACCAGGCGATGGCATGGGGCCGGAGCGCCACCAGCACCCCGGCGAGGAGCAGGGGCGGCAGCAGGGCGCGGAGCACGGCGGCGCGCGGAACGGTGCGCGGGGAGCCGGCCGGCCCGGCGGCCCTCCTGCGGACCGCCTCGCGGACGAGCAGGACGCCCAGAGCGGCCACCGTCCCGCACATCCCGCCGATCGCCATCCCCAGCACACCGCCGGCCACCCACCCGGTCGTCAGCCCGGTCACGTAACAGACCAGGCCGGCGAGGAGCGGACGCAGTGTCGCGTAGTCGTTCACCGCCTGCGAGAAGGTCACGAGGAGGGACAGCGCGCCCAGCGCGAGACCGGCGACCGCCGTGCACGCCATCAGCGTGCTCATCCTCGTGTAGTCGTCGGGGAAGACGGTGGTGAGTACGGCGCCCGGCGCCGTGGCCGCGACCACGGCCAGCGGCAGGGCCACCGTGAGGTACATGCCCATCGCGCGGGTGGCGAGCGGCGTCCCGGCCCGCCGCCGGGAGAGCGCCGGCAGGAACGCGATGGAGACGGCCCCGGCGAGGAACAGGGGGACCCGCCCCAGCATCACGGAAGCCTGATAACTCGCCGCGTCGGCCCGCTCGGCGGGCAGCATCGCCACCAGGACGACGTCGAGCGCGGCCATCAGCGCGATGGCGCCCTGGAGGGACGCGACACCGACGGCGCGCCGCCACAGCTCCCGGTTGGCGGTGGCCGCGAGCCACGGCCGCCGGCCCGGACTGCGGTAGCGGTGCGGAAGGAAGAGCGTGAACGGCGCCACGGCGATGCCGAACGCCGCCAGGGCGCCCGCCTCGCCCAGATCGAGCGCCGACACGAGGAAGAGACCGATGCCGAGCTTCAGGACGGCTTCGACGACGGTCAGCGACGCCAGGGTCCGCAGCCGCTCGGTGCCCTGCAGCCAGCCGACGCAGATCCGGGTCACGTAGATGAGCAGGGTGCTGGCCCCGATCACCAGCGTGGTGCCGAGCCCGGCGAACTCGGTGGCCACCGCGCCCACGACGGCCGCGGCCAGGACACCGCCCGCGACGGCCGTCACCACGGCGAAGCGGATCGCCTCCCCGCGCTCGGCGTCCGATCGGGCCCGGGCCAGTGCCTGCGCCAGCATCCACGGGACGGTGACCACGGCGATGGCCGCCGTGCACACGATCAGCCCCTGCCCGGCGGCGAACGTGGCGTACGCGCCGACGTCGAGCAGCCGCGTGAGCGCGAGCGCGTACACGTAGTTGACCACGCCGACCGTGACGGCGGCGGTGGCGATCCACCGCGCCCCGTGCACCGCCGTGACCTCGTCCGGGGCCGGGACTTCGGGCCCGACTGCGATGTCGGCCGAGGCCGGGACTTCAGGCCTCGCCGCCACGTCGGCCCCGCCGGGGACTTCGGCAGGGTCGACCTCGGCCGCGCGGGCCTCGACCGTATGGGGGTAGGCCGTGCGGGAGGCGGTGTCGGGTCCTGTGGTCGTCATGGCGTGACGCCTCCGGGACCGGTCGCGGTGTTCCCCCGGGGAGGGCTCGCCGTGCCGACGAGCACGTCCCGGCCGCCGGCGAGCGTGACGGTCGCCTCGCGCACGTCGAGCCTCCTCAGGGCCTCCAGCGCCCGCACCTCGTCGCAGCCGTGCAGGATCAGCCGGAAGCCGTCTCCGTCGCGGCTCCACACGTCCGTTCCGCGCAGCGTGCGCCGCAGCGCCCGCTCCGTCGCCTCGGCGTCCCGCGCGGTGAAGCGCGTGACGACCGCCAGGTCGCTCGCCGTGCGCCGCGAGCGCCGGTGCCGGTGGATCCGCTGGAGGTCTTCGAGCACCACCCGCGCGAGCCGTTCGGCGCTCGCGTCCCAGGAGAACGCGGCGGCCCAGGAGCGGCAGCGGGTGGCCATGGACGTACGGGCCTCCGGCCGCGCCAGCTCGTCCAGGGCCGCCGCGACCCCGTCGGCGAGATCGGCCGAGGACGGCAGCAGCCAGCCGTTGACGCCGGGCTTGATCGCGTCGCGCAGCCCGGGCACGTCGTAGGCGAGGGCGGGCGTGCCCCCCGCGTTCGCCTCGATCACGGTGAGGCCCCAGCCCTCGGCGACGGACGGCACGACCGTGAGCCACGCGTGGCGGAAGAGTTCGCTCTTGCGTTCCTCCGAGACGTGCCCGTGCAGGACGACGGCGGAGCCGACGCCGAGTTCCTCGGCGAGCGCCCCGAGCCGCTCCCGTTCGGGTCCGTCGCCGCAGATGTCGACCCGGAGGTCCGGCACCTTCCGCAGCAGTGCGGGCACGGCCCGGACCAGCAGGTCCACCCGCTTCTGCGGCATCAGCCGGCTGACGACCGTGATCGCGGGGGTCGCGCTGCGCGGCCCGTCGGGGGCCTCGGACACGGCGTGCGGGCTGCCGTTGGGCACGATGTGGATGGGGTTGCCGAAGCCGAGCTCGCGCCGGGCCCCTTCCCGCGTCGACGGCGAGACGACCACCATCGGCCGCCCCCGGTACACCCGCCGGCTCACCTGCTTCTCCAGGAACCTGCCGACCGCGTTGAGCGGCCAGTCGAAGCGGACGTCGAACTGCTCCTGGTGGATGTGGTGGATGACGCAGATGTCGGCGGTCCAGCGCGGGGTGAACAGCGGTGAGAAGAACGGGATCCCGTTCTGGAAGTCGACCACCGCGTCGTACGCGTGCCGGTTCGCCAGCAGGTGCCGGGCTGCCGCCGCGTACACGCCGAACGTGCCGCCGGCGCGCACGATCCGGATGCCGTCGCGGTACTCGCGGGCCGGGGCGCCGGGGCAGCGGGCCGAGACGAGCGTGAGGTGCGCTCCGGCCGCCGAGAACCGCCGGGCGATCTCCCAGCAGTACGCCTCGGCCCCGCCGGCGTCGGGATGGGCGGGGTCGCGCCAGTTCAGGAACGCGATGTCGGTACGGGCGAGTTGGTCGAGGGCGGTCATCGCGATCACCTGGCCAGCGAGATCCGCAGCAGATCGGCCATCGACCGCAGGCCGTCACGGCGGGCCGAGAACGTCGACCCCGGGACGTCCGACCAGGCCACCGGGACCTCGACGACGTCGCGCCCGGCGCGGACGACACGGGCGAGCATCTCGACGTCGAAGGCGAATCCGTCGATGTGGCAGTCGCGCACCACCTCGCGGATCAGCGGCCCGGAGAAGAACTTGAACCCGCACTGGGTGTCGGCGATCCCCGGCAGGGTCAGATGGGCGAGCGTACGGAACAGCAGGCCGCCGCCCCTCCGGAGCACCGACTGCTCGACCTCCAGCTGGGCCCCGGGCGCGTGCCGGGAGGCGATGACGGCGCCGTGCCCCGCGCGCAGCAGCTCCATCACCCGGTCGAGGGTCTCGATGGGGGTCGCGTTGTCGGCGTCGGCGAAGCCGATGAAGCGGGCGGAGGAGGTGATGATCCCGCGCCGGACGGCCGCGCCCTTGCCCTGCTCGCTGCAGCCGATCACGTGCAGTCCCACGGGCGGTTCGGCGAGACCGTCCAGGGCGTCCAGGGTTCCGTCGGCGCTGTTGTTGTCCACCACGACCACGGCGGACGACCACGGGCGGGCGGCGAGGAACGCCGTCGTCGCCTTGATCGTCGAGGGAAGCCGGCGCTGCTCGTTGAAGGCCGGAATGATCAGTTCGAGGTCCACGGCCGGCCGGGTCAGCCAGCGGGGGAGCGGTGCGTGTGCGCGCACGGCGACCATCACGCCTCGCCTCCTTCGGGGGCGCGGCGCGCGGAGCGTCGCGGAGTCGTACGGCGGATCGGGGCGTAGGCGTACGCGTACGCGCGGGACGCGTCAGGCTGCCGCCCTGGACGGTCGGAGTGACGGGAGGGGTGCGAGCGGCCGGTGGGGCCGGACGGGCTGGAGTGGCCGGAGTGGCGGGATTCGCCGGGATGGTCCGCTGGGCCGGAGCCTCGCGAACCGCCGGACCGTCGCCTGTTCGCGGCGCGGGCGCGGACGGTGCGCGAGCGCCGCCGTCGGGCCGTCGGCCTCGGCACGCGAGGCGCGGTGCGACAGTGCCGGACCGCCGAGAACATGCGGTCGGAGGCGCGCCGGGCGGGGTGGGCGGTGGGGCGACGCGGTGAGAAGCGGGCCGGGCGGTGCCGGGATTCGGCCGTGGGCCAGTCGGTCACCCGCCGCAGTGGATGCGGACCGGGTGCCGTCGGCGTTCGGCTGAGGCGCTGTGCGGTCACGGCGTACTACTTCCGGCCACCGACCCTGTCGAGGGCCTGGGTCTGATTCGCGTAGAAAATGCCTGACTTCAACCGTTAGCATCCGATATCTGATCCGTCAAGCAGGGTGCGCGCCTTCCGCGCGCTTCTCGCGCCGCGTTCGGGGAGCGAGCCGGAGCAGGGCGTTGTGCGGGCGTTCGTCGAGCAGTCCGCCCAGGATGCGTGCCCCGTCACGGACCGTGCGGGGGTGCGACGGGCCGTGGTGGCCGGGCCCTTCGAGGCTGGGCACCTCGGCGATGCGCAGCCCGTAGTGCAGGGCGTGGGTGACCAGTTCGCCGCCCAGCTCGACGCCGTCCTCCCGCAGGTCGAGGAGGTCGACGAAGCCGCGGCGGAAGGCGCAGAAGCCGTACCAGAGGTCGGTGAGTCGTTGACCGTACAACCGCCGGGCGACCCGGAGCAGTGCGCCGTGCCCGGCCCGGCGCAGCAGCGGGTAGTCGGCGGTGCCGCCGCCGGCGATGAAGCGCGAGCCCTTGACGAAGTCGTACCCGCTGTCGAGGTAGTGCAGGTAGTGCGGGATCTCCTGCGGCGACATGCTGCCGTCCGCGCCCATCAGCACGATGAGGTCGCCGGTGGCGGCGCTCAGGCCCGCGTGCGGGATGTCGCCCGCCTCGCAGTTCCACGGCCCGAGCCCGCGCACGGTCACGGAGGCGCTGTCGCGTTCGCCGGTCGCGCGCTGCCCGTCCGCCGCGTACCCGTCGTCCGCCGCGTACCCGACGAGGATCACCTCGTGGACGTCGGCCGGCAGCTGCGCGAGCAGCCAGCCGGGGTCGCGGTCGCCGGGGCGCACCGGCACGACGAGAGTCACGGAACGGCTGTCGGCCTCCGGCGGAAGGTCGGTCGACCGGCGCAGTGGATGTGGCCCGTTACCCATCGGTACGGCTTTCTCCAGAAGCTCTCCGGAATCCGAGAGCGACCTTTCTCAGGATCCTGCGGATAATGCCACGCCGTCAAGGCGGGATTACAATCCCCACATGGCAGGGCGAATTGAGGACTACGCCCTCATCGGTGATCTGGAGACGGCCGCGCTGATCGGGATGGACGGTGCTGTCGACTGGTGGTGTGCACCCCGATTCGACTCACCCGCCTGTTTCGCCGCGATTCTCGGAGACGAATCCCACGGGCAGTGGAGCCTGGCGCCGGTCGGCAACCGTCCCTGTAGTCGCCGGAGTTACCGGGGCGATTCCCTCGTCCTCGAATCGGTCTGGGAAACCGTCTCCGGGGCGGTACGCATCACGGACTTCATGCCGCCCCGCGAGCAGACCCCGCGGATCGTCCGGCTGGTCGAGGGGATCGCCGGACAGGTCGATCTGCACGGGGAGTTGAGGCTGCGCTTCAACCACGGCAGCGTCGTCCCCTGGTCATACCCGATCGACGGGCGCACGGTCGCGACGGTCGCGGGGCCGGACGCGGCGTACCTCATCTCCGGACCCGGCGCCGAGGTCACCGTCACCAACTCGTGCACCACGATCGACGTCTCCGTGACGGCCGGTCAGAAAGTCTCCTTCGTCCTCGGCTGGCGGCCCTCGCATTCCGCGCCCCCGACCCCGCCCGACGTGTCCGCCGAATTGGACCGGACGCTCGCCTTCTGGAACGAATGGGCCGGGCAGCTCCGTTATGACGGTCCGTATCGCGAAGCCGTCATGAGATCGCTGCTCACCCTGAAAGCCCTCACCTACGAGCCGACCGGCGGGGTCGTCGCCGCGGCCACCGCCTCGCTCCCCGAATCCATCGGGGGCGAGCGTAATTGGGACTACCGCTTCTGCTGGCTGCGCGATTCCACCTTCACCCTCTCCTGTCTGCTGCGCAGCGGATACCACCGCGAGGCGCTCGCCTGGAAGGACTGGCTCGTCCGCACCGTCGCCGGAGATCCGGCGGACCTGCAGCCGCTCTACGGAGTCGCCGGGCAGCGCAACGTCCCCGAGATACGGGCCGACTGGCTGCCCGGCTACGAGGGCTCCCGGCCGGTCCGGCTCGGCAACGCGGCCGTCGACCAGTTCCAACTGGACATCTACGGCGAGGTGTTGAGCACGATCTACTCGGCCGTGCGGGCCGGCGTCGCCATCGACCCGCACGTGTGGAGCCTGATGGCCGCGCTCATGGAGTACGTCGAGAAGCGGCGGCAGGATCCCGACGAGGGCATCTGGGAGGTGCGCGGCCCCCGCCGCCACTTCGTCCACTCCAAGGTCATGGCCTGGGTCGCCGCCGACCGCGCCCTGCGGCTCGCCCGCATCGCCGGGCAGCGCACCTCCGTCCGGCGCTGGCAGGCCCTGCGCCGTGACCTGAAGGACGAGGTGTGCGCGCTCGGCTGGAGCGAGGAACAGCGGTCGTTCGTCCAGTACTACGGAGCCCGCCGCATCGACGCGACGGCGCTGCTGATCCCCCGCCTCGGCTTCCTCCCGCCGACCGACCCCCGCGTCCTGAGCACCGTCGACGCGATGTCCCGGCTCGACGACCGCGGCTTCCTGCGGCGGTACGCGGACGTGGGCAACGGCGAGGTGCACGAGGTCGACGGCCTCGACGGCGCCGAAGGGGCCTTCCTGGCCTGCACGTTCTGGTACGCCGACGCCCTGGCGATGACCGGGCGCCCGGCCGAGGCTCGTACCGTCTTCGAGCGGGTCCTCGACGTCCGCAACGACGTCGGCCTGCTCTCCGAGGAATGGGACCCGCACGCCCGCCGCCAGCTCGGCAACACACCCCAGGCACTCAGTCACGTCGCCCTGGTCAACACGGCCTTCACCCTCTTCGGAACACGTCGCCAGAACCGATCATCCGCGGGGCGCGCGGCTGTGACATGATCCCGCCGACATCGTTCGGAAGGGGCGGGACATGGGTGCGGGCGGGTACTTCGGCATAGGGAGCGGCATCCTCGGGCTGCTGCTCCTGGCCGGCGGCGTGGCGGCGCTCAGGCACGGCTGGATGCTCCCCTACCAGCGGCGCTGGATCCACAGCGCCCCGCTCTTCGGCTGGGCCCAGCTGGTCATGGCGGCCTCCTTCCTGATCCAGGGCATCGCCGGCGCGCTCGTCGACGACCGCGGCGCACGCAGCGTCCTGAACTTCGTCGGCATCGCGGCCCTCTTCGGCGGCCTCCTCCTGATCACCCTCGCCCAGCGCCCCCGCCGCACCCCCTGACCCCTCGGCGATTCGTTCGGGTGCGTCCAGCGGGCGCCCCGGGGCACGCCGGGTTCGAATCGGAGCATGGCTCCCTACGACAGGCTCCGCCCCGACGGCAGCGCGCGGCCCCTGGAGACCGGCACCTGGTGGTACGCCGCCGTCGCCGGTGAAGCGGCCGACTCCTTCAGCGGCCGTGTCCGCAAGCGGATGCGGCGTGCCTGCCTCGGTTCGGTCCTGCTCGTGGCGGTCGTCTACGCCGGGCTCGTCCTGACCGCGACCGGGCAGCGCTGGGAGAACGCCGTCCTCACCGGCCGGCTCACCGACGAGACGCTGGCCGCCGCCCACGAGGCGAACCGGAGCCTCCAGCACATCACCGTCTCCTCCCTCGTCGTCGCCCTGCTCGTCCTGGCCGCCATCGGCACCCTGCGCAAGCGGTACACGCTGACGGCCGCCGCGCTCGGCACCGTCACCGCCTCCCTGGTCCTGGCCGAGGTGCTCAAGCGCATCCTCCTGGTCCGGCCCGACCTGGTCGAGGCGCCCCCGAACCTGACACAGAACACCTTCCCGAGCGGGCACACCACGATCGCGACCAGCGTGATGTTCGGGCTCGTCCTGGTCGTCCCGTACGGGGTGCGCGGCCTCGCCGTGGGCCTGTGCGCCCTGTGGGCGATCGCCGTCGGCGCGTACACCGTGGCGGCCGGCTGGCACCGCCCCAGCGACGTGCTCGGCGCCGACCTCCTCGTCCTCGCCGTCGCCTGCGGCCTCCTCGCGCTCCTCGCCCGCCGGGGCAAGGTCGCCCCCGCCCGCACCCGCCGCTTCCCGCTCCGCGCCCTCTTCGTGATCGTGCCCCTGGCCCTCGCCGCCGTCGGCGGCCTCGGCCTCGGAACCGTCCTCCTCGTCGACTCCATGTTCGTCCTCGACCCGGCGGACCCGGCCGTCCCCCGCCTCGCCTACCTGGGCGGCCACGCCCTCGCCGCCGGGGCCGGCGCGGCCGTCGCGCTGCTGCTCCTCGGCCTGCTCCGCCACGTCGACCTGGACGCCTGCCCCGCCCCGTACCGGCTCACGGGCACCCTCGCTACCGAGGAGGCGGGGCCCTTTCCCACCGAGGCGGATCACGAGATATCTTGATGTCGAGCAATCTCGCAGACGCAGACGTGGAGCGGAGCACACCCGGTGACTGACTCGACCATCATCTACACCCACACTGACGAGGCGCCCGCCCTGGCGACGTACTCGTTCCTGCCCGTGATCCAGGCCTACGCCTCGACGGCCGGAGTCAATGTCGAGACCCGTGACATCTCCCTGGCCGGGCGCATCATCGCCGGTTTCCCCGAGCGTCTCGAAGAGGGCCAGCGCATCGCGGACGCCCTCGCGGAGCTCGGCGCGCTCGCCAAGACGCCCGAGGCGAACATCATCAAGCTGCCGAACATCTCGGCGTCCATCCCGCAGCTGAAGGCCGCGATCGCCGAGCTCCAGGCGCAGGGCTACGCCCTCCCGGACTACCCGGACGACCCGCAGACCGACGAGGACAAGGACGTCCGCGCCCGTTACGACAAGGTCAAGGGCAGCGCCGTCAACCCGGTCCTGCGCGAGGGCAACTCCGACCGCCGCGCCCCCGGCTCGGTCAAGAACTACGCCAAGACGCACCCGCACCGCATGGGCGCCTGGTCGGCCGACTCCAAGACCAACGTCGCCACCATGGGTCAGAACGACTTCCGCTCCACCGAGAAGTCCGCGACCGTCTCCGAGGACGGCACGCTGCGCATCGAGCACGTCGCCGCCGACGGCACCACCACCGTCCTGCGCGAGTCGGTACCCGTCCTCGCCGGTGAGGTCGTCGACGCCTCCGTCATGCACGTCGCCGCCCTGCGCACCTTCCTCGGCGAGCAGATCGCCCGCGCCAAGGCCGAGGACGTGCTCTTCTCGGTGCACCTCAAGGCGACGATGATGAAGGTCTCCGACCCGATCGTCTTCGGCCACGTCGTGCGCGCCTTCTTCCCGAAGACCTTCGCGAAGTACGGCGAGGCGCTCGTCGCCGCCGGCCTGTCGCCCAACGACGGCCTCGGCACCATCCTCAAGGGCCTGGAGAACGTCCCGCACCTCGGTGAGGAGATCACGGCCTCCTTCGACGCCGAGATCGCCGAGGGCCCGGCCCTCGCCATGGTCGACTCCGACAAGGGCATCACCAACCTGCACGTGCCGTCCGACGTCATCGTCGACGCCTCGATGCCGGCCATGATCCGCACCTCCGGCCACATGTGGGGCCCGGACGGCCAGGAGGCCGACACCCTCGCCGTCCTCCCGGACAGCAGCTACGCCGGTGTCTACCAGGCCGTCCTCGACGACTGCCGCGCCCACGGCGCCTTCGACCCGTCGACCATGGGCTCCGTCCCGAACGTCGGCCTGATGGCGCAGAAGGCCGAGGAGTACGGCTCCCACGACAAGACGTTCGAGATCGCCGCGGCCGGCACCGTCCGCCTCGTCGACGCCGCCGGCAACGTGGTCCTGGAGCAGGAGGTCGCCGAGGGCGACATCTTCCGCGCCTGCCAGACCAAGGACCTCCCGATCCAGGACTGGGTCAAGCTCGCCGTCACCCGCGCCCGCGCCACCGGCGTCCCGGCCGTCTTCTGGCTGGACGAGACCCGCGCCCACGACGCCGAGCTGATCGCCAAGGTCAACGCGTACCTGGCGGAGCACGACACCGAGGGCCTGGACATCAAGATCCTCGCCCCGGTCGACGCGACCACGTTCTCGCTGGAGCGCATCCGCCGCGGCGAGGACACCATCTCCGTCACCGGCAACGTCCTGCGCGACTACCTGACCGACCTCTTCCCGATCCTGGAGCTGGGCACCAGCGCCAAGATGCTGTCGGTCGTCCCGCTGATGGCGGGCGGCGGCCTCTTCGAGACCGGCGCCGGCGGCTCCGCCCCGAAGCACGTCCAGCAGCTCGTCAAGGAGAACTACCTCCGCTGGGACTCCCTCGGCGAGTTCTTCGCCCTGGCCGCCAGCTTCGAGCACCTCGCCACCACCACGGGCAACGCCCGCGCCCAGGTCCTCGCCGACACCCTCGACCGCGCCACCGGCACCTTCCTCAACGAGGACAAGTCGCCGACCCGTCGCGTCGGTGGTATCGACAACCGCGGCAGCCACTTCTACCTGGCCCTGTACTGGGCCCAGGAGCTGGCCAAGCAGACCGACGACGCGCAGCTCGCCGAGGCCTTCGCCGGCCTGGCCAAGACCCTGACCGAGCAGGAGGGCGCCATCGTCTCCGAGCTCAACGCGGTCCAGGGCTCCCCGGCCGAGATCGGCGGCTACTACCAGCCCGACCCGGCCAAGGCCGCCGCCGTGATGCGCCCGTCCGCCACCTTCAACGAGGCCATCGCGTCCCTCGCCTGATCCCGGCGCGACAGCGGAACCGCCCCGGCCGGAATTCCTCCGGCCGGGGCGGTCCCGTCGGTGGCGCATGTGGCATTCGGGTGTGAACCTGGATGGATGAGCTGGGCATCATGGACGACCCCCGGCGTCTACACCGGGCGCGGTGGGGTGCTCACCGACGAGGTCGGTACGGTCACCGGCGACATGACCGTGCACACCACCTATGCAGATGGCGAAGCACGCGTAGCCGTGCAGTACACCGGCGCCTCCGACTGGTTCACCATGGCGGGCAGTCCGGTGCCGTGCTCCTCCGAGGCGGAGAGCCGCGAACTCCACGCGGCCGCCGTCGACGCGGTACGGGACGGGCACGCGGCCACCGTCCCGTACCTGCCCCACCCACCCGCGTAAGGCACCCGCACAAGGCGCCCGCACAAGGCTTGTCCACCACGTAAGTGTTATCCCACCCGCTCCCACGGGTCTCCTCAGGACGGGGACGGCACAGACCCAGGACGACGAGGGAGCAGGGCACATGCACAGCGACGAGCGCGGCACCGCCGCACTGGTGGGCGCGGCCGTGTCGGGAGACCCGAACGCCGGTGAGCGGCTCGCCCGCGCGTACCTTCCGCTGGTCTACAACATCGTCGGCCGCGCCCTCGACGGGCACGCGGACGTCGACGACGTCGTCCAGGAGACGATGGTCCGCGCCCTGGACGGCCTGCCCGGACTGCGCGACCCCGAGCGCTTCCGGTCCTGGCTCGTCGCCATCGCCACCAACCAGATACGCAGGCGCTGGCGCGAACGGCAGAGCGGCCCCGTCCCCGGCCTCGACCGGGCGGCCGAACTGGCCGACCCCGACGGCGACTTCGTCGACCTGACCATCCTCCGGCTCGGCCTCACCGGCCAGCGGCGCGAGGTCGCCGAGGCCACCCGCTGGCTCGACGACACCGACCGCGAGGTGCTCGCCCTGTGGTGGCTGGAGGCCGGCGGCGAACTCGACCGCGGCGAACTGGCCGAGGCGCTCGCCGTCACCCCGGCACACGCTGCGGTCCGCGTCCAGCGGATGAAGGAGCGCCTGGAGACCGGCCGGACCGTCGTCCGCGCGCTGGGAGCCCGGCCGCGCTGCGAGGAGCTGGCCCGGCTGACCGCCGACTGGGACGGCGTCCCCTCCCCGCTCTGGCGCAAGCGCGTCGCCCGCCATGTCACGCCCTGCCGCCGCTGCCTCCCGCCCCGCACCGTCCTCGCCCCGGCCGAGGCGCTCCTGGTGGGCCTCGGGCTGGTCCCGCCGCTTCTGCTGTGGGGCGCGGCGGGCCCGGAGACCCAGGCTGCCGCGGCGTGGGCGGCGGATGCCTCCGCTGCCTCCGACGCCGTCCCCCAAGGGGGCGCGGAGATGGAACCGGTCGGGGCCGCCGGCGCGGGCGGCGGTGGGTCGATCGGGCGGGCCTGGGTCGCGGGGGCCGTGGCCGTCGGCGTACTCGGCGGGCTCATCCTGCTCGTACCGTCCGAGCCCGAGGCGCGCGCGCCCGCGCCCGCCGCACCCGTGGCGGCGCCCCCGGCCCAGCCGATCACGCCCCCGCCGAGCCCCACCACCCCCACGCCCACCCCGACGCCCACCCGGTCACCCTCCCCGAAGCCGACGTCCACGCCGACGCGGACGGTCACCGCCGAGGAGCGGCTGACCCGGCTGGTCAACCAGCGGCGGGCGCAGGAGGGTTGCGCGCCCCTGCGGACCGACCCCCGCCTCAACGACGCCGCCCGCGCCTACGCGCGGGACATGGTCCGGCGCGGCTACTACGCGCACAACAGCCCGGAGGGCCGGTTCGCCGACGCGCGGATCTCGGCCGTCGGATACGAGTGGTCCGCGTGGGCCGAGAACCTGGCGCGCGGCAGCGCGGACCCGGCCGCCGTCTTCGACGACTGGATGGACGGCTCGATGCACGAGAGCAACATGCTGGACTGCGACTACCGCGACACCGGCGTCGCCGCCGTGGACGGGCCCGACGGCACGGTCTGGGTGCAGAAACTGGCCACACCCGCGCCCTGAACCCGCGCGGCCGGACCGCGCCGCCGGACCGTGAGGCGGGACCGGGCGGCCGGACCGCGTGGCGGGACCGGGCGGCCGGAGCAGGCGGCCGGATCAGCGCCGGATGCCGAAGTTCTGCACCCACCACGGCCCGTCGGACGCCAGGGTCACCCCCACGCCGATGTCCTTGAACGCGCAGTTGAGGATGTGGCGGCGGTGCCCGTCGCTGCCCATCCAGTCCTCCATCGCCTCCACGGGGGTCTTCGGTCCGCGGTGGATGTTCTCCGCCCAGCTCGACCACGCGTACCCGGCCGCCGTGATGCGGTCGCCCGCGTCCCTGCCCTCGGGCGTCTTGTGCTCGTAGTAGTCGCGGTCCGCCATGTCGTCCGCGTGCGCCTGGGCGGACTCGGCAAGGCGGTGATCGGAGCGCAGCGGCGCACAACCGGCCTTCTCCCGCTCGGCGTTGGCGAGCGCGACGACCTCGTCGATGTACCGCCCGACCTTCCCGCCGCCCGAGAACGTCGTCCCCGCCGTGGGCGGTACGGACCGCTCGCCGAGCGGCGCCATGTTCGTGCGCACGACGTCCTCCGAACGGGTGGTGGGCGAGGTCCCCAGGGACGCCACGTAGGCCCCGGCGGCCACCGTGAGGACGACCGTCGCCGTGCCCGCGAGCGTCACCGCCGTACGGAAGGACAGCCGCCCGCGGGCACGGCGTCCCTCACCCCCGTCTCTGCGGTGCCGGCCCCCGTCGCTCGTCGGCTGTTCGTCGGGGTTCGTCTCGTCGTGGTGCTCCATGGGCTCCGCTCTCTTCTCCGGGGCCGCCGGACCGTCCGGCGCGGGAGAGCCGCCGGGGCGGCGGTCATCACACTTTCCGGCGCCGGTCCCGTCGACACATCTCGTCAACCTGGCCCGTCAACACGCCGCCCCGTGGAGTCACCGCATCACTCGTGGGGCACGACCGCCACCGGACAGGGCGCCAGGTGCAGCGCGGCATGCGCGACCGAACCGATCCGGGACCCGAGCGCCCCGCGCTTGGCCCTGCGCCCCACCACCAGGAGCCGCGCCGCGCCCGAGGAGGTGAGCAGCACCTGACCCGCGCTCCCGATCTCCACCTGCTCCGTCACCGGCACCTCGGGGAACCGCTCCCGCCAGGGCGCCAGGGCCTCGCGGAGCGACTTCTCCTCGTACGGGACGAGCCCGCCGGCCTCGTCGGCCAGCGCCATGGACCCGGGGCTGTAGGCGTACAGGGACGGCAGGTTCCACGCCCGTACCGCCCGGAGGGACGCCCCGCGCGCCGCAGCCGCGGCGAAGGCGAAGCCGAAGGCCGCGGCGCTGTCCTCAGGACTGCCCTGCTGCCCGACGACGATCTCGCCGCCCTCGTCGTCCGCCTCGGCATCCTCCGCGTCGTCGCGCGCCCTGACCGCCACCACCGGCCGGGTGGCGGCCGCGATGATCTGCTGGCCGTGGGAACCGAGCAGGAAGCCCACCACCGCCCCGTGCCCGCGCGAGCCGATGACGAGCATCTCGGCCCGCTCCTCGGTGCCCAGGAGAGCCGAGACCGGGGTGTCGGCGAGGACCTCGGCGGTGAGGGCGAGGCCGGGATACCGCCCGCCGATCGTCGACTCGGCCGCACGCACCACCTCGTCCGCCATGCGGTCCTGGCGCGCGCGGTCCTGACCGAGCGGGATACTGAGCGGCTCCGTGCGCCACGCGTACACGAGCCGCAGGGCGAGACCGCGGCGCCTCGCCTCCCGGGCGGCCCAGTCGGCCGCGGCGAGACTCTCGGGCGAACCGTCCACTCCGGCGACGATCTCGCGACTCATCAGGCTGCCTCCCTCACTTCCTTGGCGGGCCCGGCCCTAGGGCCCTCTATGCCTCCCAGCTTGGACCCGACGGCCGCCCGAGGAGAGGGTCGGAGGTCCCGACATGCCGGAGGGCATCCTCGGGCGGCACGTCGGGCGGCACCTCGGGCGGCACCTCAGGCGAGCAGTCTGAGTCCCGGCCTGGTTCCGTGGAGGTAGTGGTCGCCGATGTCGCGCAGGCGGTGCGTCGGGGAGGACTGGGCGGTCAGCGTACGGGCGTTGCGCCAGAACCGGTCGAAGCCGGGGCCGCCGCCCGGGGCGTCGGCGGGCGCCGTGGTGTCGACGAGTTCGAGGATCCGGGTGGTGATCCGTACCGCCGCCCGGCTCGTCACCGCCTCGGCCGCCGCGACGAGTACGGCGATGTCGGCCCGGTCCTCGACGCCGAGCGCCCGCCCGGCGCCAAGGCCGTGCGCAAGCGCGTCCGTCGCGCGCTCGACGACCGCTGACGCGGCGTGGGCGGCGGTGGCCAACTCCCCGTAGGCCAGCAGGAGGTACGGGTCCTCCTGGCCCAGCGGCTGGTCGGGCGCCCCGATCCGCGCGGCGGCCGCCGCCGGGGCGGCCCGGGTCGCGCGGCTGACGTCCCGGGCCTCGGCCAGGGCGCCCTCGGCGATGCCGAGCCCGACGTGGACGAGCAGGAGCCGCAGCGCGAGCGGGGCCAGCGTCGTGAACGGGGCGACGGCGTGCTCGTCGCGGGGGAGCGAGCCGAGGATGTGCCGGGCGTCCACCCGGACCTGGTCGAACGTCACCGTCCCCGCGCCCGCGAGCCGCTGGCCGACCCGCTCGGCCCCGGCCTCGACGAACACGGCCGGATCCGCCGGATCCACGAGCGCGACCAGGACGTTCCCGGTCTCCGTACAGCGCGCGCCGACGACCAGGCGGTCGGCGACGGTCACCCCGGAGGGGAAGGTGCGGCGCCCGTCGAGGACATGGCCGCCTCGGATCGGGGTGAGGGAGAGCTCGCGCTCGCCGCTCGTACCCGTCGGCTCCAGGCCGCCGCCGAGCAGCCGGCCCTCCCGGGCCGTGCCGTCCTCGAACGCGGCGTGCGCGGAGGCGGTTCCGGGGGCGATCCCGGGCGGCTCGCCGCCGCCGAGGAAGCGGGCGCTCCAGGCCAGGACGTAATGGTGGGCGAGGAGTTCGCCGATCGAGCTGTCGGCGGCGGAGATCTCCCGGATCACGGCGCACGCGGCCCGCCAGTCGGCGCCCCGCCCGCTCGCGCCCGGCGGGGTGAGCAGGGCGGGCAGCCCGGCCTCCCGCAACCGGGCGACCTCGTCGAACGGGGGTTTCCCGGCCCGGTCCCGCACCGGGGCGTCGAAGGCGAGGTCGTCGGCGAGCTCGCGGGTGACGCGGGGCCAGATCTCGTCGTCACCACGGCGGTCGGCCGGCCGGGAGGTGGGGCGCAGCGCTGACTTCTTCGGCGTTCTCACGTCACCTCATAGGATCCCGAGTTTTCCCACTGGAATGGTAGGGATAGTCGCAGAGGGAGGGCCGGGGCCCCAAGGGGCGTTCACATCATGGACAGTTCAATTCCAGGAACCGAGACGGTCAGGGATTGGTCCAGGCGTCCGGGGACTCCGCGAGCCCGGAGATCTCGGCCGGCAGCTTCCCCGCCGCCACGTCCGCGAGGGAGACACCGTCGAGCACGTTCCGCACGTTCGCACGCAGCGCGATCCACAGCGTCAGCAGCGACTCGGCGGGACCCGTGTACGAGAGTTCCGGCGGCCGCACCCCGCGCACCGACACGAGCGGCCCGTCGACGCACCGGATGACGTCCGCGACGGAGATCGAGTCGGCGGGCCTGGCCAGCCAGTAGCCGCCGTTCCCGCCCCGCTGACTCTGCACAAGGCCGCCCCGGCGCATGTCGCCGAGGATCCCCTCCAGGAACTTGTGCGAGATGTCCTGGCCTTCGGCGATCGCCTCGGCCTTCACCGGCCCCGCGTCCTGGGCGGCGGCCAGCTGGAGCGCGGCTCGTACCGCGTAGTCGGCCCTGGCTGAGATGCGCATGCCCGCATTATTCCGCACCTCGGTGACCGGATCCGTACCCCACGGGGGAGCGGGGCGGCCGCGTGTCCGAGGGCTGTCCGCGCTCTTGACGCGGGCCGTGGCCGCGCCGACACTCGGGAACGGGAATCCGAGCGAACGGGTAGGGAAACGATGGCGCGCAGGGGAGCACGGGAGACGGCCTTCGCCGCCCGGCCGGTGCGCTCGCTGCCCCTGACCTCCCGCCGCCACATCGACCTGCTGCGTGTGTGCAGCGCGGCGAGTCGTCACCGCCGCCGGGGCACTCAGGGCCTCTCGACCGGCACCGCGCGCTGAGCCCGCGGGCCGTCCGCCCCCCCCCACTGCGGCTTCCAGCACTCCTCCTTCCCGTATCTCTGCTGCCTCCGGCCGCCCGCCGACGCCGTCGCGCGCCCGTGACCCAGCACCGAGCACCCCCAGGGAGAAGCATGTCCGTCACCCCGCACCTCGGCCGGCCGTACGCCGTTCCGTCGCCCGCCGCCCCGGCCTCGGCCGCGCCCGCCTTCCGGGGCCGCATCGGCCCGGACGTCCGCAGCGGCCACTACGCCGTGCCGCACCGCTACCGGCTCCACCTCTCCCTCGCCTGTCCCGGCTGTCTGCGCATCGCCGTCACCCACGGCCTGCTCGGGCTCCAGGAGACCGTCCCGCTCTCGCTCCTCCCCGCCACCCCGGACACGCCCGGCGGCGGGTACGCGGCCCTGCTGCCGCTGTACGAGGCCAGTGCCCACCAGTACGCGGGACCGGCCGCCGCGCCCGTGCTCAGCGACGGCTGGACCGGCCGGATCGTGAGCACCCACGTGCCCGACATCCTGCGCGACCTCGCCGTGCGGTTCCGTGCCCCCGGCCACCCCGACCTGCTGCCCGAGGGGCGCGAGGCCGAGATCGAGGCGATCGGCGAACTCTGCGAGCGCGGCATCAACCGGGCCGCGCAGCACGCCGGGGAGCTCGGGCTCGACGACGAGGCCGCTCACCAGGACCCGCTCGCCGAGCTCTTCGCCGCCCTCGGCGGCCTTGAGAGCAGGCTGCGGCGGCAGGAGTACGTCCTCGGCGACAGCCTGACCGCCGCCGACGTCCACGTCTGGGTGACCCTCGTCCAGCTCGACACCGTCCACCGCCGTCACCTGGACGCAGGCGCCCTGGAGCGGATCGCCGGACACCCGGCCCTCTGGGCCTACGCCCGACGCCTCGCCGCGCAGCCGGCGTTCGGCCGCCACCTCGACCTCGACGGCATCGCGGCCCGCCACCGCGCCCACTGCGGCGGCCGGGAGGCAGCGGGCGCCGCGATGGGCGTCGTCGACTGGGCGGCGTACCGAGCCGACAGGCAGGCCGACTGACGGCGCGTCACCCCACGCGGCGCCCCGCCAGCGGGGCCGTCGCGTCGCCGCTGCCCGCCCGTACGCCCCGCAGGAAGGCGTCCAGCGCCTCCAGGGAGGTACGGGTCGGTTCCCAGCCCAGCTCCCGGCGGGCCCGCTCGGTGGACAGCAACGGCAGCCTGAGGGCCGCGTCGAAGAGGCCGGGGGACGCCCCGGCGACCCGTAGCCGCCAGGCCGCCGCGAGCAGACCGCGCGCCGCCCCGCTCGGCACCTTCACCGGCCGGGCGTCCAGCAGCACGGAGAGCGCGGTCGTGTCGACCACCGGCTCTGCCGCGATGTTGAACGCCCCCCGGACGTCCCGTACGAGCGCGCGGACGTAGGCGTCGGCCGCGTCGTCCGTGTGCATGGCCTGGAAGCGCAGCCCGTCCAGCTCCGGGAGGAGCGGCAGCAGATCCGGACGCATCAGCCAGCCGGGGAAGAACCGGCCCGCGAAGATCCGCCGCTGCTCGCTGGCCGACTCCTCCTTGAAGAGGAAGCACGGCCGCATCCGCACCACCCGCGTCTGCGGATGGTCGCGCTCGAAGGTGTCCAGGACGCGTTCCAGGTACGCCTTCTCACGGGTGTACGCGGCGCCCGGCCAGCCGTGCGTGGGCCAGGCCTCCGAGACGGGCGCGCTGTTCCCGGGCCCGGGGGAGTAGGCGCCGACGGACGAGGCGTACACAAGCGTCGGCACATGCCCCGCCGCGACGGCGTCGAAGACCCGCAGCGCCCCGAGGACGTTGGACCGCCAGGTCACGGCCGGTTCGTGGGTCGGCTGGAAGGCCCAGGCCAGATGGACCACGGCGTCGGCGTCCTCGATGTACCGCGCGAGCCTCGGCTCGTCGCCCTCCAGCGACAGGTCCACCTCGGCCCACTCGGTCTTCTCCAGGGACAGCGAGGGTGTGCGGCGGGCGAGACCGAGCACGGAGGCGATCCGCGGCTCCCGTTCCAGAGCCCGGACCAGACTCGTCCCGACATTGCCCGTGGCGCCCGTGACGACGACCTTGAGTCCCGTACTCGCCTTCATGGAATCGACCATCCGCCATCCGGGGCGCGGCCGCACGCCGGACCCGGCTCTGTGACGGACCGTGTTCGCATGGGTCGCGCGGGTGACTCGGCGACCCGAATATGGAGCGACGGAGGGAGGGGGGTCGCGCCAGGAGGACATGATGTTGATGCCCGACAGAAAGACCGTCGACCGGCTGCTGCGGCACTACCGGGCCCAGGAACGGGGTGTTCTGGCCCGGCCCTGCGACCTGTCGATCCGGCGCCGCTTCGAGGACACCGCGTACACGCTGTGCGTCCTGATGGGGAAGCGGAACGCGCGCGAGGCGGTGCACGCGGCCGAACGGTACGTCGGGAGCCCGAGCCCCGCGCCCCGCCAGGCTCTGGAAGGTCTCCCCGGCGCCTGACGGGACCCGTTCGCTCCCACACCCCGATGGGGCGAACCATGCGTTCCGGGGCATGAGTGGGGTAGACCCCTGTACGAGCACGGAGGGAGGTGGGTGAATCGATGGCGTCGGAGCGCTTCGCCGTCACGGCCGAGACCGGCCCGGAGCCCGGTGCGTCCGGTGAGTCGGGTGCCGTGGTGCTCTCCCTCGAGGGAGAGCTCGACCATGACACGGCGGACATTCTGCGGCAGGCGCTGGAGGAACGGAACGGCGCGGCACTGATCCTGGTCGACTGCGAACGGCTGAGCTTCTGCGACTCGACCGGTCTCAACGTGCTGCTGCGGGCCCGACTCCAGGCGCTGGAGTCCGGCGGTCGGCTGGAACTGGCCGGACTGCGCCCGCCTGTCTCCCGAATGTTCGAGATCACCGGGGCGCGGACCGTTTTCCGCGTGTACGAGAACGTGGCCGAGGCGCTCACCGACCGGCGGGCGGGCGGCTAGAACACGCGATGGCGGAGGGTGTCGTGGGCGGGAACGCCGTGGACGAGGGCCAGGTGCGGCGGTTGGTGCTGTTCGGTACCAAGGGAGTCGTCACGCGCTGCCGCGACTTCACCGAGGCGGCGCTCGGCGACTGGGGCTGGATCCCGGCCGAGGGCGACGAGGGGCAGGAGCGGGTCGAGGACGTCCTGCTCCTGGTCTCCGAGGTCGTCACCAACGCCTGCCTGCACGCCGACGGCCCCGAGGAGCTGGTCCTGCGCCAACGCGACGACCACCTGCGTGTCGAGGTCTCCGACGCCAGCCCCGAGCACCCGAGGCGACGGCAGCCCAGGGCGCCGTCACTGCCCGGCGGCCACGGCCTGATGGTCCTGGACCGGCTGGCCGGCGCCTGGGGATCCGAGCCGCGAGGGCGCGGCAAGGTCGTCTGGCTGGAGGTCCCCCGCCCTGGGCACCTGAGGTGAGGGGCGGGTGTGGGGCGGACTGAGAAGGTCGGGTGCGCACACGGAGCGGTGGGTCCGGGCGCGCACACGGAGCTGCTGTCCCGAGCGCGCGCCGAAGTCACCGGTCCCGCGCGTCCTCCAGGAGGCCCGTGCGGAGTTCGTCGAGGATCCGGGCGAGCAGCCGGGAGATGTGCATCTGCGAGAGGCCGAGCCGCTCGCCGATCTGCGCCTGCGTCAGCTCCTCGCCGAAGCGCAGCGCCAGGATCCGGCGGTCCCGCACGTCGAGCCCCGCGATCAGCGGCTTGAGCGACTCCAGCGCGTCGATCAGCTCGAAGGCCCCTTCCTCCGCCCCGAGCCGCCGGGTCCCCTCCGTCACCGTCGACTTGTCGTCCCAGGCGGGCGTGTCGAGGGAGCGGGCGACGTAGCCGTTCGAGGCCTGCTCGCCCTCCGCCACGCTCTCCTCGGCCACGTGCAGATGGGCGGCCAGCTCCGCGCGGGTCGGGCGCCTGCCAAGACGCTGCTCCAGCGTGTCGACGGCCTTCGCCAGCTCGATGCGCAGCTCCTGGAGGCGGCGTGGCACCTGCACGGCCCAACTGGTGTCACGGAAGAATCGTTTCATCTCCCCGACGATCGTAGGCAGCGCGAAGGCCGAGAACTCCACCTGCCGGCCCGTCTCGAACCGGTCGATCGCCTTGATCAGCCCGATCGTGCCGACCTGGACGATGTCCTCCGCCGGCTCGGCGCGGTTCCGGAAGCGTCGGGCTGCGAACTTCACCAGGCTGAGGTTCAGCTCGACCAGCGTGTTCCGTACGTACGCGTGCTCCGGCGTGCCCTTCTCCAGCTTCTCCAGCCGGGCGAAGAGCGCCGTGGAGAGCGTCTGGGCGTCGCCGGTGCTCACCTCGGTGGGCCGGTCGACCTCGGGCAGACCGTCCAGCGCGCGCTCGCGCACGGCGGCCTGCTCGGCGTCCGCGCGCGTGCGGGCCGTGGCGGGAGGGTTCCGGGGAGTGGGCATATGGCTCCCTCGACGGGTGGGGCGAGCCTTCGCCGCCGCGCGTGGGCGGCGCGGTCCGTCGTTCGAGCGTTCTCAGGCAATTATCCCCTGGATGGGTGATTTGGCACCGTCCGTTCGGGCAGCGGCCTCCTATGGCGACGACCGGACGGGAGGACGCCGGGCTCGCCCGCCGGTACGAGCTGCGCGACGGCACCGGCGTGGTGGGGGAGTGCCGCGACCTCACCCGGCAGGCCCTGCGCGACTGGTTCGGCCCGCTCGACGGCGCGCGGGAGGTTCTCGTCGAGGACGTCCTGCTGCTGGTCTCGGAGGTCGTCACCAACGCGTACACGCACGGTGGCAGACCGTACGAACTGCGCCTCGACGGCTCCGACGGGCGGCTGCGGGTCGAGGTGAGCGACACCAGTCCCGTACGTCCGCGTCCGCACGGCCCGCACGAGGCGGCCCGCTCCTCCGGACACGGGCTCTACCTGCTTGAACGGCTCTCGACCGGCTGGGGATGGCGGCCGCGCGGGGAGGGGAAGGCAGTCTGGTTCGAGGTCGCGATCACCGGCCCTGCCGCCCCGCCGGGCCGTGCCTAGAGTGGAGAAACAGGGCCCGGCACGGCCGCGCACCGCACCCGGCCGCCGTACCGGACCCGTACCCCTCCGTGCAGCGTGAGGACCGCGATGGAGAGCTCCGACCAGCCGGCCGCGTCCGACGAGCCGCGCGTGCCCCCCGACCGACGCGGCGGCGACGGGATCGACGACCGTCTCGGTGACGACGGGCTCGCAAGGCTGCTGGCCGGGCTCACCGCCGTCCGCGACGGCGACCTGTCCATCCGGCTGCCGGAGTCCGCCGGCGGCATCCTCGGCGAGATCGCGGCCGTCTACAACGACATGGTCGACCGGCTCTCCCTGGTCACCTCCGAAATCACCCGCGTCGCCGGCGAGGTCGGCGGGCAGGGCCTGCTCGGCGGCCGGGCACGCGAGCCGCGCGTCAGCGGCGTGTGGCTCGAACTGACCTCCGGCGTCAACACCATGGCCGACAACCTGACCTCCCAGGTCCGCTCCATCGCCCAGGTCGCCGGAGCCGTCGCCAGGGGCGACCTGACGCGGAAGATCCGGGTGGACGCCCGGGGCGAGATCCTGGAGCTGAAGGAGACCATCAACACCATGGTGGACCGGCTGTCCTCCTTCGCCGAGGAGGTCACCCGCGTCGCCCGCGAGGTCGGTACGGAGGGCAAACTCGGCGGCCAGGCCACCGTCCTGGGCGTCTCCGGCACCTGGAAGGACCTCACGGACAACGTCAACTCCATGGCCGACAACCTGACCAACCAGGTCCGCAATATTGCCCAGGTCACCACGTCCGTCGCCCAGGGCGACCTCACCAGCCGCATCGACGTCGCGGCGCGCGGCGAGATCCTGGAGCTGAAGACCACCATCAACACCATGGTCGATCAGCTCTCCTCCTTCGCCGCCGAGGTGACCCGGGTGGCCCGCGAGGTCGGTACGGAGGGCAAACTCGGCGGCCAGGCCGAGGTGGAGGGCGTCTCCGGCACCTGGAAGCGGCTCACCGAGAACGTCAACGAACTCGCCGGCAACCTGACCCGCCAGGTCCGGGCCATCGCCGAGGTCACGAGCGCCGTCGCCGAGGGCGACCTCACCCGGTCCATCACCGTGGAGGCTCCCGGCGAGGTCGGCGACCTGCGGGACAACATCAACGCGATGGTCGAGTCGCTGCGGGCCACCACCCGCGCCAACGAGGAGCAGGACTGGCTCAAGACCAACCTCGCCCGGGTCGCGGGCCTCATGCAGGGCACCCGCACCCTCCCGGCCATCGCCGACCTCATCATGACCGAGGTGCCACCGCTGGTCTCCGCCCAGTACGGCGCCTTCTTCCTCGCCCGCCACGACGAGCGCGGCACCGAACTCGTCGTGACCGCCTCCTACGGCTCCCCCGACGAGCCGGAAGCCCCGCCGCGCCGCTTCCGCCTCGGGCAGTCGCTCGTCGGCCAGGCCGCCCACGACCGCCGCACCCTGGTCGTGGAGGACGTACCGGCCGGCTACGCCACCGTCGCCTCCGCGGCCGGCTCCGGCGAACCCGCCATGCTGGTCGTCCTGCCGATCGTCGTGGAGGACCAGGTCCTCGGCGCCGTCGAACTCGCCTCGCTCCGGCCCTTCACCGACCTCCACCGCGACTTCCTGGAACGGTTCGTGGAGACCGCGGGCGCCGTCGTCGGCTCCCTCGTCGCCAACCTCCGTACCGACGAACTCCTCGGCCAGTCCCAACGGCTCACCGACGAACTGCGCTCCCGCTCCCAGGAGTTGCAGGCCCGGCAGAAGGAACTCCAGCGCTCCAACGCCGAACTGAAGGAGAAGGCCGCACTCCTCGCCGACCGCAACAAGGACATCGAGTCCAAGAACCTCGTCATCGAACAGGGCCGGCAGGAGCTGGAGGCGCGCGCCCAGCAGCTCTCCAGGACCTCGATGTACAAGTCCGAGTTCCTCGCCAACATGAGTCACGAGCTGCGCACCCCGCTCAACAGCCTGCTGATCCTGGCCAGGTTGCTCGGTCAGAACCCGGAGGGGAACCTGACGGAGAAACAGGTCGACTACGCCGAGGTCATCCACTCCGCAGGATCCGACCTGCTCCAGCTGATCAACGACATCCTCGACCTGTCGAAGGTCGAGGCGGGAAAGATGGACATCCGGCCCGAACGCTTCGCGCTCCACCACCTCCTGGAGTACCTGGAGGCGACCTTCGGACCGGTGGCCGACGAACGTGGCCTGGCCTTCTCCATCACCGTCTCCTCGGACGTGCCCGAGGAACTGACCACCGACGAGTCGCGGTTGCGGCAGGTTCTGCGCAACCTGCTCTCCAACGCACTGAAGTTCACCGACGAGGGCGCGGTGGAGTTCATCATCGAGTACGCAGGGGCCGACGAGCCGCCGCTCGCGCTGCGCGGGAGCGGACCCGTCCTCGCCTTCCGCGTCAGCGACACCGGCGTCGGCATCCCGGCGGAGCGGGTCGACGACATCTTCGGCGCGTTCCAGCAGGGCGACGGCACCACCGCCCGCCGCTACGGCGGCACGGGACTCGGGCTCTCCATCAGCCGCGAGGTGGCCGGGCTGCTCGGCGGCGCCATCGACGTCCGCTCCACCCCCGGCCAGGGCAGCCGTTTCACGTTCTACCTGCCCGCCCCCCGGCACACCGCGCCGACGGCGGTGAGTGACGGAGAGCCCGGCACGGGCGCTGAGCCGCCCGCCACCGACACGGACCGCGCGGCCGAAGCGCCCGGAGCCCGCCCCGCCGGTCACGCGGACCCCACGACCTCCGGCCGCACCGTCCTCGTCGTCGACGACGACGTGCGCAACGTCTACGCGCTCACCGAGGTGCTGGAAGGGCACGGCATGCACGTCCTCCAGGCCGACAGCGGCAGGGCGGGGCTCGCCCTCCTGGAGACACACGACGAGGTCGAACTCGTCCTGATGGACGTGATGATGGCGGGCCTGGACGGCTACGCGACGACCGGTGCGATCCGCGAACTCCCCGGCCGCAGGACCCTCCCCGTCATCGCGGTCACCGCGAAGGCCATGCCGGGAGACCGCGCCCGCGCCCTCGCGGCCGGCGCAAGCGACTACGTGGCGAAGCCCGTCGACGCCGACGAGCTGATGGCCAAGGTCCGCCAGTGGCTGTCGGGCCCGACCCCGTGACGACGCGGGCTTTCGTCACCGTACGAGCACGGCCACGATGCTCGTGTCGTCGTCCGTGTCTCCGGGGGCGGCGTTCAGGAGCGACTCCACCTGCTCGTCCGGCGGGTGGCCGCTGAGGAGCGCGGCCTGCGCGGCGAGCCGGGCGACCCCGTCGTCCAGACCGTCGTGGCGGCGTTCGATCAGCCCGTCCGTATAGAGCAGCAACGTGTCGCCGGGCCGCAGCAAGGTCCGCCGCTCCTCGTACGCGTACGAAGGCAATGCGCCGAGCAGGACGTCGTGCGGCGGGTCGAGCAGCCGCGCCTCACCGTTCCGTACGAGCAACAGCGGCAGGTGCCCCGCGCTCGCCCAGACCAGCACCCGCGCCACCGGGTCGTACAGCGCGCACACCGCCGTCGCCGTCGGGTACCCGCTGGTGCGCAGTGTCACCTCGTTGAGCCACCCCATCAGCCGCCGCGGCGACTCGCCCGTACAGGCAAGACCCCGCTGGGCGTTGTGCAGCGCCACCATGCCGGTGACCGAGTCGATGCCGTGCCCGGCCACGTCCCCGACCGCGACGAGGATCCTGCCGTCGGGCAGCGGCTGGACGTCGTACCAGTCGCCGCCCACTCGGTACTCCTCGGCGGCCGGCCGGTACCGGGCCGCCACCACGAGTCCCGGGAACTCCTGGAGGTCCGGCACCTCGGGCACGATCGCCTGCTGGAGCTGGAGCGCGATCTGGTGCCGCAGTTCGGCCCGGGTCCGTACCGCCGTCAACTGGTCGAACGTCGCGTTGAGCGCCGCCTCGACCCGGCGGCTCGCGGACACGTCCTGGTACACCCCGGCGAAGCCGGTGACCGTCCCGGCGTCGAGGAGCGGCTCGGCGGCCACCCGGACGTGGCGCACGGTGCCGTCGCCGAGGACGATCCGCAGCACCGTCTGCGCCCCGGTGCGCCGCTCCGTCAACGTCCTGAGCAGGCCGGTCAGCGCCTCCCCGTCCTCAGGGTGCACCAGGCCGCGCAGCCCGAGCAGCGGTACGGGGGGCTCGTCACGGGACCGGCCGAAGAGGGCGTACGCCTGCTCCGACCAGACCGTGGCGCCGTCGGTCAGGCTGTCCTGGAACAGCGCGACGCTCTGCAGCCGGGTCACCGCGCGCTCCGACGCGAGCCCCGGATCGGTGGCGGCATGCCACAGCACGACCGCCCGCTCGGCCCCGGCCGGCAGCACCCGTACGTCGAGCAGCACCGGCGGGTCTTCGTCGTCGGCCCGGTCCTCGGGGCCCGTCGGCGGCCCTGCCGGGAGCCGGGCCACGCGCTGGGTGCGGGCCGTCCGGTGGGCGCGCCGGGCCAGGTGGGCGAGGTCGGCGTGGACGTGCGGGAGGGCGAGGGGCAGGGACCGGTCCTCGGCCGGCGGCGCGCCGCCGAGGGCGGCGACGGCGGAGTCGTTGAGGTGCTCGACCGTGGGAGGCGCGGTGGGAGGCGCGGTGGGCGGTGAGGTGGGTGTCGATGCCGGCGGGGCGAGCCGTAGCAGCATCGCCGGGTGGACCAGGGCGTCCAGGACGTCCACCAGGCCCGGCACCGTCGAGGAGGGTGAGTCGGCCGCGTCGAGGACGGTGCCCGCCACGTCGGTGAGCCCGACCAGCGCCTTCCTCAGGGCCGCGTCGAAGACGACGCGTCCCGGCCAGGCGACCAGGGCCAGGCCCACCGTCACCCCGCGCGACCGCAGCGGGAGGAGCGCCCGCGCCGAACGGCGGGCGGGGCCCGGCAGGACGTCCCCGGCCTCCGGGCCGTCGTCCAGCCACACGGGGGAGCCGTCGGCGAGGACCGTGCGGAACGCGGGCGGGGCGGCCGGGGGGATCCACCGCCAGGCCGCCGCCTCCGCCGCTCCGACACCCGCGTGCCCGGCAAGGCGCAGACAGCCCCACGCGTCGCGCCGCCAGAGCCAGAGGCACTCCGCGCCGAGCGGGACGAGTCCGCCCTCCAGCAGCGCGCCGGCCGCCTCGCCGACCGTGTCCGCGGTCTCGGCCGCGGCGGCCGCCTGCCGCGCCCGCCGCTCGTCGGGGGTGCTGAACACGACCGGCGCGGCCGGGGCGGGCTCCGCCCGCACGGCGGCGGACGGCTCCGATCCGGACAGGCCGGCGACCCCGTTGACGACGTCGGCGGCGAGGTCCTCGACGCCGAGGCCGGTCGCGTGGGAGAGGGCCGCCAGGTGCTCGGCCGCGTCGGCGGGGGAGGCGCCGAGCTGGGCCGCGAGGACTCCGGTGGCCAGGTCGATCAGATGCCGGCGGGTGAGTTCGGCGCGCAGTCGCCTGTTCTCGGCCGAGAGGCCGGTGATGCCGGGCCCTTCGGGGCCCGCCGCGGACGTCGTCACGACTCCCTGCCGTCCCTCCACCAGGTGGTTGTCCGGAACGATCGTGTTCGCTCAGGATTCTACCGTTCTGGGCTGGTGGTGAGGTGTGGCCCGAGGGCGGTTTGGGGAGTGTTCCGGGGCGCCTCGCGGGTACCCGCCGGGGCGGAAGGGGCATGGCGTGCGGGTGGAGGTGTCCGGTGATGGAAGAGGCACGGCTCTCGCAGCGGGAGCGGCGCATCCTGGCCGAGATGGAGCGGGATCTCCGTGCGGACGTGTCGCCCGAGGAAGGGGCGCGTGAGGACGGGGCGCGTGAGGACGGGGCGCGTGACGACGTGTCGCCGGAGCGGGGCCCGCGCCCGGGCCACCGCCATGGGCTCACGGTCGTCGTCGTGCTCCTCGGCGTCCTGACCCTCGGGCTGCTCGTCCTGGCGGTCGCGTCCGGCGAACCCGCTCTGATCTGGGCCTTCGCGGGCATGTGGGTGCTGACCCTGACCTGCCTGCTGAAGCTGGTCATCCGCTGGTCCCGCCACCTGAAGCCGAAGTCCTGGCCGACCTGACGTCGCGGAGACGTGGCGTCCCGGGCCTGCGGCCCCGGCGTCGCCCGGCGTTCGCCCGGGCCCGTTGTCAGTGGTGCCCGGCACGATGGAGACCATGACGACGACTCCGGTTCTCGCCGATGCCGCCGCGTACGCGCGGGCGGTCGAGGATGCCACGCACGCCGCCGCGGCCTACTACGCGGGCGGTACGTCCCCTCTGGACGACGACGCCTACGACCACCTCGCCCGGGCGATAGCGGCCTGGGAGGCCGACCACCCCGGGCAGGCCCGCGCCGACTCCCCGACCGGCAAGGTCGCCGGCGGCGCGGCGACCGGGGACGTACCGCACACACGGCCGATGCTCTCGCTCGACAACGTCTTCTCCGCCGAGCAGTTCACCGCCTGGGCCGCCTCCCTGGAGCGCCGGATCGGCCGGACCGTGGAGCGGTGGAGCGTCGAACCCAAGCTCGACGGACTCGCGATCGCGGCGCGGTACGAAGAGGGGCGGCTCGCCCGCCTGATCACCCGTGGGGACGGCACGGCCGGGGAGGACGTGTCGCACGCCATCGGGACGATCGTCGGTCTGCCGGAGCGGCTCGCCGAGCCCGTCACGGTCGAGGTCCGCGGTGAAGTGCTCATGACCACCGAGCAGTTCGAGGCCGCCAACCCGGTCCGGGTGGCCCACGGCGGCGAGCCGTTCGCCAACCCCCGCAACGCGGCGGCGGGCACCCTGCGCGCCAAGGACCGGCCGTACCGCGTCGAGATGACCTTCTTCGCCTACGACATGCTGCCGCTGGACGAACCGGACGGCGATGAAGCGGCGGCGCCGGCCGCTCTCGGCGAAGCGGCCCACAGCGAGCTGCTCGCGCGGGCCGTCGCCCTCGGGCTGCACACCTCGGCCGCCACCGCCGTTCCCGGCCGGATGGTGACCGGCGCGGCCGAGGTCCTGGCCAGAGTGGAGGAGATAGCGGCGCTCCGGGCGGAGCTGCCGTTCGGCATCGACGGGATCGTCGTCAAGGCCGACCTCGCCGCCGACCGCCGCGAGGCCGGCGAGGGCTCCCGGGCGCCGCGCTGGGCGATCGCGTACAAGCTCCCGGCCGTCGAGAAGGTCACCCGGCTGCTCGCCGTCGAGTGGAACGTCGGCCGCACGGGAATCATCGCGCCCCGCGCCGTCCTGGAGCCGGTGGACATCGACGGCAGCACCGTCACGTACGCCACGCTGCACAACCCCTCGGACATCACCCGCCGCGATCTGCGCCTCGGCGACCGGGTGATGGTCCACAAGGCGGGCGACATCATCCCCCGGGTCGAGGCGCCGGTCGCCCACCTGCGGACCGGGGACGAGCAGCCGATCGAGTTCCCTGAGACGTGCCCGCAGTGCGGTTCGGAGATCGACCGCAGCGAGCAGCGGTGGCGGTGCGCACAGGGCCGGAACTGCCACCTCGTGGCCTCCCTCTCGTACGCCGTCGGCCGCGACCAGCTCGACATCGAGGGGCTCGGCGTGTCCCGGATCGTCCAGCTCGTCGACGCCGGACTCGTCGCCGACGTGGCCGAGCTCTTCACCCTCACCCGCGAGCAGCTCCTCGGCCTGGAGCGGATGGGCGAGACCAGCGCGGACAACCTGCTCGCCGCGCTCGCCACCGCCCGCACCCGACCGCTCTCCCGCGTCCTGTGCGCGCTCGGCATCCGGGGCACGGGCCGCTCCATGTCCCGCCGGATCGCCCGACACTTCGCCACCATGGACGCCGTCCGCGCGGCCGACGAGGAGGCGATGCGCAGCGTCGAGGGCATCGGGGCGGAGAAGGCGCCGGTCATCGTGGCCGAGCTGGCCGAGCTCGGACCGGTCGTCGACAAGCTCGTCGCCGCCGGGGTGAACATGACCGAGCCCGGCGCCACCCCGCCACCCCCGCCGGCGACCGACGGAGAGGCCGTGGCCGCCGTCGCCGACGCCCCGGCCGGCCCGCTCGCGGGCCTGGCGGTGGTCGTCACCGGTGCCATGACCGGGCCGCTGGAGGCCCTGAGCCGCAATCAGATGAACGAACTGATCGAGCGGGCCGGGGGCAAGTCCTCCTCCAGCGTGTCCAAGCGCACGGGGCTCGTCGTCGCGGGCGAGAAGGCCGGGTCCAAGCGGGCCAAGGCGGAGGAGCTGGGCATACGTCTCGTCGGTCCCGAGGAGTTCGCCGAGCTGCTCGGGGACTTCCTGCCCGCCTGACGGGAGGGTGGGGAGCCGGTCGCGCGGCGTTCACCGGGGCCCGTGGCGTGAGGCCCCGGTCTCTCGTGGCGCGCCGCGCGACCGGCGGTCACACGCTCCCGTCGCCCCGCCCGGCCGATCTGCGGCGCCAGACCCAGAGCGAGAGCGCGGCGCCGAGCGACGCCCCCACCAGGGCGAGCGGAAGCCCGGCCCAGGGTCCCGAGGGCACGTCCTCGTGGCGTACGGCCTTCCTGGGTCCGGCGAGCGCGGCCACGTCCTCGGAGACCGTCGCCGCGCCGGCCCGCTGCTCGGTAAGCGCGTCAGGACCGGTCGCCGCACCGGCCTTGGGACCTGCCTTGGGGCGCGCCTCGGTGGCGGCCTTGGGACCCGCCTTCGGGCCCGCCTGTGGTGCGGCCCCCTTCGCCGGCTTCCCCGTGGCCTTCTGCACCTGCCGTTCCTTCGACCGGTCCCGTACGGCCGACGGAGCCAGGGAGCCCACCGGCTGGACCCGTCCCGCCGCGTCGAAGCCCCAGTCCAGCAGCGTCCGCGCCTCCTCGTACACCGCGAGCCCGCCGCCCCACTGCGGGTTCATCACCGACACGACCAGCGTCCGCGAGCCCTGCCGGGCGGCCGCGATCAGGGTGTTCCCCGCGTTGGTGGTGTAGCCGTTCTTCACGCCGATGAGCCCGGGATAGCGGCTCACGCCGTCCTCCCCGGTCAGCAACCGGTTGGTGTTGCGGATGCCGTACGACCAGCCGCCCGCGGGGAAGTCCGCGTACGGCGTGGAGCAGTACCGTACGAAGTCCGGGTCCTGCAGCCCGGCCCGGCCGAAGAGTGCCAGGTCGTAGGCGGAGGACACCTGCCCCGGCGCGTCGTACCCGTCCGGGGAGACCACCCGGGTGTCACGCGCCCCCAGCGCGCGGGCCTTGTCCTGCATCTGACGGGTCATGGACTCCCAGCCGCCGTTCATCGCCGCGAGCACCCGTACCGCGTCGTTCCCCGAATTGAGGAAGACCCCGTTCCACAGGTCCGAGACCTTGTACGTGAGCCCGGCCTGGACCCCGACCATGCTGCTGCCGCTGCCGATCCCCGCCAGCTCCGATTCGGAGACCGTGTGCTGCTCCCGCTGATCGATGCGGGGGAGCGCGGTCACGGCGAACAGGGTCTTCAGCGTGCTGGCGGGCGGCAGCCGCCGATGCGCGTTGCGGGCGGCCAGGACCTCGCCCGTGGAGGCGTCCGCCACCAGCCAGGAGAGCGCGGAGACGGAGGACGGCGCCTCCGGCCCGCCGGACATCGGCTGGACCTGGGTCCCGGAGCGGTGGAGCCGGGCGGGATCGATGAAGCGTTCGGCAGGAGGCGTGGGTTCGGTGACGGTGGAGGCCGCGGCCATCGGTACGGGCAGCACAAGCAGCAGCGCCGCGGCACCGGCGGCAGCGTGGCGGACAGCTGACATGACGATCATTCAGCCACCGTAGGAAGAGGGACCGCCCCTCGCAGATCGAAGTGCGCCGACCGGCGTACTAGGAGTGGCGTACGGGCGGTTTCCGGGCTTCGCCGGGGACTCGTCCGTGCTTCGTCGGGGGCGAGTGACGGGTCCCGTAAGGCCTGGGAGCGACGGCCCGGGCGGTGCGGACAGTGCGGACGGTCGGGCTCCGGAACTCGGGCCCCTGGGCGGTGGCCGGAGTGTCGGTGGCGCACGGCATGCTGGTGACGTGTCCTCACTTCCGTACCAGAGCATGCCCGTTCCGCCGGAACCCGCGCGGCGGTCGCCCTCCGCCGACCCGCAGGGCACGCCCCTCGGCGCGCCCGCGTCGCGGCCCGACCGGCTCCCGCCGCCCGCCCCCGCCGGTCACATGATCGTCTGCGGTGACGACGTCCTCGCGCACCGGCTCGCCCACGAGCTCCATGATGTGTACGGGGAGCGGATCACCCTCCTCGTACCCGCGCGGGGCGACGAGCCGCAGGCGCCGTCCGGCCGTCCGGGGCGCGCCGCGTCGCTCTTCGGCCGGGTGACCGCCGCCATGACGCGTACGCCGGTGGGGGACCAGCGCGCAGTGCCCGAGGGCCGGTCGATCCGGCTGGTCGAGACGGTCGAGGTCGACGACGGAGTGCTGATCGACGCGGGGGTGGAGCGGGCCGCCGCGCTCGCCCTCGTCCATGACGACGACGAGACCAACATCCGGGCCGCCCTCGCGGCGCGGCGGCTCAACCCGAGACTGCGGCTGGTCATCCGGCTCTACAACCGCAAGCTCGGCCAGCACCTGGAGACGCTCCTGGACCAGGCCGCCACGGTCGTCGAGCCCGGCCTCGACCCCAAGGAGCTCGACGCGGCGACGACCGTGCTCTCCGACGCGGACACCGCGGCGCCCTCGCTCGCGGCCACCGCCGTCGCGGGTACGAGCAAGGTCGTGCAGGCCGGCGGACTGCTGCTGCGCGCCGTCGAGCGGACCCCGCCCGTACGGGGCGAGGTCGCCGACCCGGGGCTCTGCACGCTCGCGCTGCTCTCGGCGACCACCAACGACCCGGCAGGCGTCGAGGGCGCCGAAGGCAGTGGCGCCCAGGGCCCGCTGCTGCTGCCCGACGACCGTGCCGTCGCCGCCGCACCGGGACGGGGCACGGTCGCCCTCGAAACGATCACGTACGCGGGCCCCACGCTCTCCAACAAGCGCTTCGGCGCCTCAGCGCTGCCCATGGGCTCGTTGTTCTCCCGCCGGCTGCGCTGGTCGCTCGCGGGCGTCACCGCCGCCGTCGGGGCGATCGCCCTCGCCACCTGGCTCACCACCGGCTACCACCCCCTGCACGCCGCGTACCTCACGCTCCTCGACATCTTCGCCATCGGAGACCCGGCCGTCGAGGAGACGACCGGCCGTCAGGTGCTGCAGATCCTCGCCGGTTTCGTCGGACTCCTCCTGATGCCGGTGCTGATCGCGGGCATCCTGGAGGCCCTCGGCACCTTCCGCAGCGCGACCTCGCTGCGCCGCCCGCCCCGCGGGCTCTCAGGGCACGTGGTGCTCCTCGGCCTCGGCAAGGTCGGCACCCGCGTCCTCGCCCGGCTGATACGCCTCGACATCCCCGTGGTCTGCGTCGAGTCCGACCCGGAGGCGCGTGGCATCGCGCTCGCCCGCCGGCTGCGGGTGCCCACGGTCATCGGTGACGTCACGGAGGAGGGTGTCCTGGAGGCCGCCCGGATCCACCGGGCGCACGCCCTGCTCGCGCTGACGAGCATCGACATCACCAACCTGGAGGCCGCGCTCTCCGCCCGCTCCGTCAAGCCCGACCTCCGGGTCGCGCTGCGGCTGTACGACGACGACTTCGCCACCGCCGTCTACCGGACCCTGCGCGCCGCCCACCCGGAGGCCCTGACCCGCAGCCGCAGCGTGTCGCACCTGGCGGCCCCCGCCTTCGCGGGCGCCATGATGGGCCGCCAGATCCTGGGCGCCATCCCGGTGGAGCGCCGGGTGCTGCTCTTCGCGGCCGTGGAGGCGGGCGGCAACCCGTTCCTGGAGGGCCGTACGGTCGCCGAGGCATTCCGCCCGGGGGCGTGGCGGATCATCGCCCGCGCCACCGGTTCGACCCCCCTCGTCAGGCACTCGGCGGGCCTCGTCTGGCAGCTGGAGCCGGACCGCGTCCTCGGAGTCGGCGACCGTGTCCTCGTCGCCGCCACCCGCCGCGGCCTGGCCGAACTCCTCGGCCGCCACCCCCGCCCCCCGCGCCAGGAGCGGCCCGACTCCAGTCGCCACAGGACGAGCTGACCGCGCGCCCAGGGGACAGCGCTCAGCCGCTCATCCCGTTCGGCCTAGGTCGGCGGCGGGGGAGGCGCGCAGGGCCGATACGAGGTGCAGCAGTCTCGCCTCGTTCCCGGAGAGGCCCGCCGCGCGCAGCGCCTCGTCGGCCTCGGCCATGGGGTGGGTGAGCATCGCCGCCGCGTACGGCACGAGGTGCGGATCGGTCAGCACGGCCTGCGTGGACTCCAGCAGACGGAGGTACGCCTGGGCTGCGGCGCGCTCACGGACGGTGATCGTGGTCATGTCGGGCTCCCTCTCGACAGGTTGGCGACCTCCACCCTCTCGTACGGGTCTGACAATCGGGCTCAGCCCCGCCCGTTCAGCCACTCCGCGAGCCGTTCGAGGAAGATCCGCTGGCCCGGAACGAGCAGCGGAGCGGCCGCTTCCGGGGCGAACCAGCCGACCCGGTCGATCTCCGGGAACTCCCGCAGGACCCCCGAGCCGCGCGGCCACTCCATGGTGAAGGTGCCCGGCACGACCCGGGTCGGGTCGAGATCCGCCTCGACCGCCCAGATCGTGACGGTCTTTCCGCTCGTCTGCCGCGCCTCGCCGAGCGCGATCCGCTCGCCGTCCGGCGCCGGCAGGCCGAGCTCCTCCTCGAACTCGCGGCGGGCAGCGGCCTCCGGTCTCTCCTCGGGGCCGTACTCGCCCTTCGGGATCGACCAGGCGGAGACGTCCTTCGACGCCCAGAAGGGCCCGCCCATATGGCCGATGAGTACCTCGAAACCGCTGTCCGCCGCTCTGCGGAAGAGAAGGAGCCCAGCGCTGCGCTTGTCCGGCATACCGCCCAGTGTCGCCGAGCCGCTCAGATACCGCAGCTACTCGCCGACCAGAAGCGCGAGGCGCGGGTGTCCACGTGCGCGTGGTCGCCGTGGCCCGGGTAGCCGGGGCCGAGGATTCCGTTGAAGCCGTGGTTGCGCGCCTGCTTCGCCAGCGTGCACAGCGACGGGGAACCCGTCAGGTCGATGCCGTCGCCGTACAGATGGCGGCTGTCGGAGGCACCGCCCACCGCAGCGTTGCAGGCGTGCGAGCGGAAGCCGCTGCTCACCGAGATCGGCACGTCGCCCAGCGCGTGGCGCAGCGCCTCCAGCTTCCACATCGCGCGCAGGGCGTTGGACCTGGCGGTGGCCGCGCTGACCGCGCCGCCGGAGAAGTCGCCGTTGCACTTGTTGAGCTCGGCGTAGGTGAAGTGGACGGGCGTGCAGTCCGCGTCCTGGAGGGCGTACAGCTTCGCGAAGGTGGCGGGCCCGGCGACGCCGTCCGCGCCGAGACCGTACGCTTGCTGGAAGCGGGTCACCGCGGCCTGGGTGGCCGGGCCGTAGGCGCCGTCGGTCGCGAGGACTCCGCCGTAGCCGGGATATCCGGCCACCCGGATCTGCAGCTGGGTCACGTCCGCGCCGGACATGCCCGAGGAGAGCGTACGGCCCCAGGTGTAGCACTCGTCGGCGTGCGCCGTGCCGGCCGTGGCGACCGTTCCCGTGAGGGCGGCGGCCACCACCAGGAGTGTGGCGAACAGGGATCTGACCATGCGCCGGACCATGACACCTCCGTGTCGGAACTGGGCGGGATCTCCACCCGCAGCATCCGTCATGAACATGACCACGAGGGTGGGGGGAGGTGACGGGTCGGTCAAGGGTTCCGCGCATCTGCCAGTGGCCCAGGCCACTGGCAGGTCGGACCGTGACCGCGAGGCCACCGGCTCGGGTCGGACCGTGCCCCTCACGGTCGCCGGTCCGGTCGGACCGTGGCTCTCACGGTCACGGGCCCGGGTTCGACCGTGCCCCTCACCGTCGCCGGCCCGGGGAGTCAGACCGTGACCCGCACCGTCACAGGACCGCCTGCCGGATCGACCTCGCGCGCCCAGCCTGCGGGCACGCGCACCGAGCGATGCGGCCACGCCGTACCCAGGAGCCGGACGAGATGGAGGATCCGGCCGTCCTGGCCGACCTCCACGACCGGCCGCGCCAACGGCTCGCCGACCCGCAGCAGGAACGGGCGAGCCGCGGTCCCCTCGGGCGGCGGAAGGGAGATCCGGTTCGGCGCCACCCACCGCACCGGCCCCTCCACCCGCAACGGCACCGCCGTCACCGGCCAGGGCTCTCCGGCCAGATACCGCAGTACGGCATCGGCCGCCGCCCGCCCCTCGGCCGCCGCGGTCCCCGCCGACTCGACCCCGCGCAGGACGTTCCCCGCAGCGAAGACGCCCGCCGTGGCGGTGCGGTGGGCGGCGTCGACCGAGGGGCCGCGCGTACCCGCGTCCAGGGGCACCCCGCCGGCCCGGGCCAGTTCGTGCTCCGGAATCCAGTCGCCGGTGAACACGGCCGTGTCGCAGCCGATCAGGCCCTCCCGGCCGTCGGCACGGCGGACCCGGACGCCCGTGAGCAGCCCCTGGCCGAGCAACTCGGTGACCGTGGTGCCGGTCAGCAGTGGTGGCGGCGGGAGCGTGGTGAACCGCCGGGGCGATCGGGGCTGTTCCGTGACCATCGCCACCACGTCGACCTGGGCCCGGCGCAGCGCCCGCACCGCGTGGTGGGCCACCGGTTCGGCGCCGATCACGACGGCACGCCGCCCGAGCCGCTCCCGCCGCACCCCGTACAGGTACACGGACTGCTGCAGTTCGCCCGTCGTCAGCACTCCGGCCGGCCGTGTCCCCGGCACGAGCCGTGCGCTGCGCGGCCGTTCGCGCGCGCCCGTCGCCAAGACCACCGCCCGCGCCGTGATCCGCTCCAGGCCGGTCGGGGCCGTGACGTCCAGGGTGAGCGGCCCGGACCAGCCGGTCACCGACACACCCGTACGGACCGTGGCCCCGGCACCGCCCGCCGCGCGCGCAAGGCGGTACGCGTACCCCGGCCCGTCCAGCGGGCGCCCGAAGTCGGCGAGGCCGAAACCACCGTGCGCGCAGTGGCGCGGCACCCCGCCGGCCTCCCGCTCGCGCTCCAGCACCTCGACCCGGTACCGGCCCGCGCCGCCCGCGGCGAGCCGCCCCGCCGCGGCAAGCCCGGCAGGCCCCGCGCCGACGACGAGGACGTCGACGAACCGGTGCACGGCTCCGACGGCGGGCCCTACCAGGCCCGCGTTCAGGTCCACGCCCAAGCCAGCGTTCAGGCCGACGTTCAGACCCGCGTCCAGGTCCACGCCCAAGCCCCCGTCCACGCCCACCTCCACGGGTACGCCCCCGGAACCGCTCACCGCTCCCGCCACGGCCGCCCCACCCCCTCCTCGAACAGCGAGCGGACCGACGCACCGCAGGAGAATCCCTGGCACCGGCCGCCCCGCGCCCGCGTCCGGCGCCGCAGCCCGTCCAGCGAGGCGGGCGGGACCGTGGAGGCGAGGGCCGCCCGGATCTCGCCTCGGGTCACCCGCTCGCAGTGGCACACGATCGACCCGAACTCCGGGTCACGAGCGATGAGTTCGGCGTCCCGGTACGGACGCGGGAAGGCCTCGCCTAGGTTCGGCATCCGGACCGGGGCGAGCGGCCGCTCCGCCCCGAGCGCGAGGCCGCACTCAGCGAGGAGCTCCACCATGTGCGCGGCGATCGCCAGGGAGGCCGTCAGTCCGGTCGACCGGATGCCGCCCGCCGTGACGTACCGCAGCCCGGGGTGCGCGGCGCACCGGTAGTCCTCGTCCTCGGTGGCGGCCCGGAGCCCCGCGTAGACCGCGGTCACCTCCTCGTCGAGGAGCGCGGGCAGCACGCGACGCCCCTGGGCGCGCAGGGCCGCCAGGCCCTCGGCGGTCGTTCCGGTGGCCGTCCGGTCGTCGAGGTTCTCCGCCGTGGGGCCGAGCAGCACCTTCCCGTACACCGTCGGCGCGACCAGAACTCCCTTGCCCAGAACGCCCGGTACGGGCAGGAGGATGTGGCGGACGAGCGCGCGGGCGAAGGAGTCGAAGACGATCAACTGCCCGCGTCTCGGCGTCACCGTGAAGTCCCGGCGCCCGAACAGGGCGTCGAACCGGTCCGCGTAGAGCCCGCAGGCGTTGACGACGTACCGGGCCCGCAGCACTCCCCGGGGTGTGACCAGCCGGTGCGGAGTCCCCGGATCAGCCTTCTCCACCCGGCAGTTGAGATGCAGATCGACCCCTGAGCGCACGGCCTGCGTGGCGTACGCGAGGGTGGTCGTCCACGGGCAGATGATCGACTCCCCCGGCACCTCGAGCGCCCCCAGTGCGCCCGGCCCCAAGTGCGGTTCCCGCGCCCGCAATTCGTCCGCGCCCAGGGCGCCGGTCGTGCGATGGCCGTTGCGTGCGGCCTTGTCCGCGAGGCGGGGGAGTGCGGCCAGCTGCTCCTCGTCCCAGGCGACGAGGAGCGCCCCGAGCGGCTCGACGGGGATCCCCGTCTCCCGCGCGTAGTCGAGGAGCAGGCCCTGCCCCTCCCGTACAAGACGCGCCTCCAGTGAATCGGGCACGGCGTCGAAACCCGTGTGCAGGATCGCCGTGTTGGCCTTGGACGTGCCCTCACCGACGTCCCCGGACGCCTCGACCAGCGCGACCCGCAACGGCCGGCGGGCCAGCTCGCGCGCGACCGCGCACCCGACCACTCCGGCCCCGACCACCACGACGTCGTACTCGGCGCCGAGCGCCGAGGTGTCCGGGAGCGTGCCCGCGCGGGTCACCGCCCCGAGCCGCCGATCTGGCGCCGGCCGGTGCGAGGTCATGGGCGCGACGCCCCCTCGGCCCCGTCGAGCAGCCCCGCGACGGCGGTACGGAACCGGCCCATGCGCTCGGCCGCCTCCGCTCCGGTCACGGCGGGTTCGTAGACGGCCGACGGCTTCCACTCCGGTACGGCCTCGTGGACGGCGAGCCCCGGGTCGAGCCCGAGCCGCGCCACCGCGCCGACCCCGAGCGCCGTCGCGTCGGGCAACGCCGAGACCTCGACGGGGAGTTGGAGAAGATCCGCCTGGGTCTGCATCAGGAGCGCGGAGCGGGTGAGGCCGCCGTCCACGCGCAAGGAGGTGAGCGGTCGGCCGAGGTCGGCCGCCGCCGCGCCCGCCAGCTCGACGACCTGCGCGGCGATCCCCTCGCAGAGCGCCCTGACCAGGTGTCCGGCGGTCGTGTCCAGGCCGAGCCCCTGCAGGGAGCCGCGGACGTCGCCCCGCCACCAGGGCGCGGCGAGGCCCGCCAGGGCCGGGACGAAGGTGACCCCACCGCTGTCGGGTACCGTCCCGCCCACCGCGTCGAGCTCCCCGGCGCCGGACAGCACTCCGAGGTCGGTCAGCCACCGCACGGCGGACGCGGCCGTGTACACCTGCCCGTCCAGGCAGTAGCTCGTACGGCCCCTCAGCCGCCAGGCCACGCAGCTCACCAGGCCCGAGTCGCCGCGCCGCGGCGCCGAACCCGTCTGGGCGAGGAGGAACGCCCCTGTGCCGTAGGTGCACTTGGCCGCGCCCGGGGCCGTGACACTCTGCGCGAGCAGGGCCGCCTGCTGGTCCACGAGCAGCCCGGTCAGCGGGATCGGCCGGCCGAACGCCGTCGTCATGCCGACGTGCGCGTCCGCGTCGACCACGTGGGGCAGCCGTTCGGCGCCCAGTCCGTAGACGTCGAGGGCGGGCGCGGACCAGGAGACCGAGTCCAGGTCGAGGAGCCCGGTGCGGCCCGCCGTCGCGGCATCGGTGACGAACGCGCCCGTCAGCCGGTGCACCAGCCAGGCGTCGCTCGTGGTGACCACACCTGCCCCGGTGAGCCGACGGCGGATCCAGGCCATCTTGGGAGCGGCGAAATAGGGATCGAGCGGCAGTCCGGTCCACTGCCTCAACTCGTCGGCGTGGCCCGCGAGTTCTGTGCAGAGCTCGTCGGCCCTGCGGTCCTGCCAGACGAGCGCGTCGGTGAGCGGTTCGCCCGTCGCTGGATCCCAGGCGAGGACGGTCTCGCCCTGGTTGGCCAGGCCCACGGCCGCGACCGGGGTGTCCGCCTCGGCGAGCGCGGCCCGGCCGGCGGTGACCACGGAGTCGTACAGCTGCGCCGGATCGACTTCGACCAGGCCACCGGGCAGGTAGCGGGGCCGTACGGGCGCGGAGCCGGTCCCGATGACGCCCCGCTCGGGGCAGACGACGAGCGCCTTGGTCCCCGACGTTCCCTGGTCGACGGCGAGCACCAGACCCGTCATCACTCGTCCTCCTGCCCTCGAGGGGTAGCGGGCCTTGATCGCGGAACCGGCAAGACTGGTGCACGCGCCGCGTCCCGTCAAGCGGATCGGGGACCGTCCGTCGGCTCGCGTCGTGGGAGGTGATGCGTGGTCATATTCGTTCTGTGGCCGGATAGTTACGGTCAGATCCGAAAGCCGATCGCGATGATCCGGCGGAGCCTATAGTGATCGCCGATCACCGCCGGTCATCGCCGATCACCGGCCGCTACACCCCGCCCGGGACACCGACGGGACCCCGCCCGGACACCGACGGGGACCCCATCGGGACACCCGCCGGGACACCCAACGGGGGCCCGCCCCCACCCACCGAGGAGCCATGTCACCCACCGCACGTCCCGTTCCGTGATGGCAGGGCACGGCTTCCGGCCCGTCTACCATCCGGCGGGCCACGACCACGCCCTGCGGAACGCGGTCCAGGACCTGCGGACCGGCCGCTGGGTGTCGACGGCCCGATTACTCGACGAGACACCCGGCTGGGCCGACTGGACGCGGCGCACCCAGGTGCTCGCCACTGTCGCCGCCGGCGGCGATGTCGTCGAGACCTGGCGGACCGAGCAGCCGGACAGCGTTCCCGCGCTCGTCCTGTACGCGCGCGTCGCCGTCGAGCGGGCCGTACGCGCCCACCGGGGCGGCCACCCCCGCACCCGCGAACTGTGGCAGGAGGCCTGGACCGCCTGCCGCCGCTCCACCGAAAGCGCGCCCGCCGACCCCGTCCCCTGGATCTGCCTGCTCGCCCTCGCCGCCCTCGACGACCGGCAGCGCATGCCGGAGCACCGGCTGTCCCCGCCCGCGCCGCTCCTCCCACTCGGCCCCTGGGGCTTCCTCGCCGAGGCCGAACGGCGCGACCCGGAGAACCGCGAGGCGCACCACCGGATGCTCCAGTTCCTCTACGTCCGCCGCGCGGGCTCGTTCTCCGAGGCCGTCAACTACGCGCAGTGGGCCGCCGGTTCGGCCCCCACCGGCTCGGCCCTGCACGCCCTGCCGCTGTACGTCCGCGTGGAGCGCTACCGACGGGAGCACGGCCACACGCACGCCCTCGACCTGCACTGGGTCGCCGAGGACGCCGTCCGTGACGCCCATCAGGCCCTCCACTCCTGGTTCCTCTTCTGCGCCACCGACGAGGCCTCCCTACTCGACCTCAACCACCTCGCCCACGCCCTCTTCGGCGCTCAGCGCTTCGCGGACGCCGCCCGTGTCTTCGAGGCCCTCGGGCCGTACCACACGGTGCTGCCCTGGGCGTACCGCACCGACCGCCCCGACGACCGGGCCCTCGCCACCGAGTTCTTCGTACGCGCCCGCGCCCGCTGTCTCGACCCCTGACCCCCCGCTCCGCCCTCTTCCCCCCACCCTGGAGGTACCGGCATGTCCCGCACCGCCCCCGTCGACGAGACACTCAGGCCCCGCGAGGGCGGCGGCCAGGACGACGACGAGGCCCGGCTGAGAGAACTCGGCTACCAGCCCGTCCTGGCCCGTCGCATGGGCGGCTTCGGCAACTTCGCCATCAGCTTCTCCGTGATCTCGATCCTCTCCGGATGCATGACGCTCTACGGTTTCGGCCTCGGCACCGGGGGCCCCGCCGTCATGCTGTGGGGCTGGGCGGGCGTCGGGCTCTTCGTGCTCTGCGTCGGCCTCGCGCTCGCCGAGGTAACCAGCGCCTATCCGACCTCCGGCGCGCTCTACTACATGGCCGACCGGCTGGGCGGCCGACGCTGGGGCTGGTACACCGGCTGGCTCAACCTCCTCGGGCTGCTCGGCGCGATCGCCGGCATCGACTACGGCGCCGCCCTGTTCACCGGAGCCTTCCTCAACCTCCAGTGGGGCATCGTGCCCACCGCCGAATCGACCTTCCTGATCTTCCTCGCCATCCTGCTGCTGCACGCCGTCCTCAACCTCTTCGGCGTACGACTCGTCAGCGTGCTCAACTCCATCAGCGTCTGGTGGCACCTCGCGGGCGTGGCCGTGATCGTCGGCGCGCTGGCGTTCGTCCCCGACCGCCACCAGTCAGCCGAGTTCGTCTTCACCGAGTTCGTCAACGACACCGGCTGGGCCAACCCGTTCTACGTCGCCGCCGTCGGCCTGCTCCTCGCCCAGTACACCTTCTCCGGCTACGACGCCTCCGCCCATCTCTCCGAGGAGACCTCCAACGCCTCGGTCAGAGCCGCCAAGGGCATCGTGCGGGCCATCTGGGTCTCGTGGATCGCCGGTTTCGCCCTGCTCGCCGGACTGACCTTCGCGATCCAGGACTACGCGGGCACCCAGAACAGCGCCACGGGCGTACCGCCGGCGCAGATCCTCCTCGACGCGCTCGGCTCGAGCGCCGCCACCGCGCTGCTGCTCGTGGTGATCGTGGCCCAGCTCTTCTGCGGCAACGCCGAGGTGGCCGCCGCCAGCCGGATGGTCTTCGCCTTCAGCCGCGACAACGCCCTGCCGGGCTCGGCCCTCTGGCGGAAGGTCAGCAGCCGGACGCAGACCCCGGTGCCGGCGGTCTGGCTCGCCGTCGGCGTCGCCGCCCTCCTCGCCGTCCCCGTCCCTCTACTCCGCCACCGCCTACGGCGCCGTCACCGCGATCAACGTCATCGGCATCACGCCCGCCTACGCGATCCCCATCTACCTGCGCCTGCGCGCGGGGAAACGGTTCACCCCGGGGCCGTGGAACCTGGGCCGCTGGAGCCGCCCGATCGGCTGGATCGCCGTCGGCTGGGTCGCGATCGTCACCGTGCTCTTCTGCCTGCCCCAGAAGTCGCCGGTGACGATCGACTCGATGAACTACGCGGTCATCGCACTGGCCGTGGTCCTCGTCCTGGCCAGCGTGTGGTGGTACGTGGCGCGACGCTCGTACGGCACGCCGTCGGCGTACGGAACGACGCGTGAGGAGGCGGAGATCGAGGAGGGGATCGTCTGACGGATCCGCAGCATTGGATGTCGGATCCAGCGCATGGGATCCGTGATCGCGGACTCAGATATCGGATATTGGACATCGGATATTGGATCCATGATCCTGGATATTGGATCCGATCTCCCCGCGTCAGCCGCTGAACTCGTAGGTCCAGGAGACCCCCTGCGCCGCGCAGTCGATGTCCGTGATCTCCAGCGCGTGCCCGTGCTGGTCGCACACCACCCGGTGGACGGCCAGCCGGGGCGCCCCGCCCCCGACGCCCGTCGGGCCGCCCGGTGGCACTCCGATCGACTCCCGGCGGGTGAGCCGGAGTCCGGCCTGGTGCATCCAGTGGTAGAGCAGCCGCATGTCCGGGTGGAGGACGGAGCCCCTGGTCCGCCGGTACTTGGCGAGCTGCGGGATCTCGCTCAGCGCCGACCGCGAGAACCAGGACACCGACCGCTGCATCGGTGTCCCGCCGGGCGAGAGGACGACGTGACGGTGGACGAGGGTCGGCTCGCCGGGTACGAGCCCGAGTCGCGTCATGAGTCCGGCCGGCGGCGCCTCCCAGGTGAGCGAGGTGCGCACGAGGGCGTCGGCTGCCTCCGTGCCGCCGGGGAAGAGCTGCCGGCGCACCGTCAGGGCGGGTTCGCCCGGCTCGTGTCCGCCGCCCGCAGCGAAGGTGCCGCGCCGGTCGGTGACGACCAGCCGTTCCTCGCGCAGCAGTTGGAGCGCGCTGCGGACCGTCTGCCGGTTGACGTGGTAGCGGTGGGCGAGGGAGCGCTCGGACGGGAGCCGGCTGCCGGGTGCGATGTGCCGGCCGGCGAGGTCCTCCCGCAGGGCCGCGGCGACTCTCAGGTAGAGCGGGACCGCCGTGAGGTGCTCGGGCTCCGGTGCGGGTGCGGCTTCGGTCATGGTGATGCAACCCCTCTCTTTGCTCAGCGTGACAGTCTGGTCCGCAGGGGTGATCAATTCCTATCATTGGTCTAAACCATTAAGGAAGGGGTGGCGAAGGGGAGTGGCCGAAAGCCGGGGCGCCCCGGAGTGCGGACCGCGCCATCTGACCTTGTAATGAGTCTCAACCGAACGTGGCTGCGGAAGAGGCGGGTGAGGCCGGATGACGACACCGGCGGCGCGGGCCGAGGCGGGAAAGGCGGCCCGCAAGAGGGTGCCGCGGTCCTCCCACGGCCGCTGGATACCTTCCTCGCAGCGCCTCGACCCCTTGAGCGTCCTGGAGCGGCAGTCCGTCGACCGGGTGCCCGAACTGGTCCCGATCCGGTACGGGAGGATGGCCGTCTCGCCGTTCGCGTTCCTGCGCGGCGCGGCCGCCGTCATGGCCGCCGACCTCGCCCCGCAACGGCACACCGGACTCACCGTCCAGCTCTGCGGCGACGCCCATCTGCTCAACTTCGGCGTCTACGCCTCACCCGAACGGGCGCTCCTCTTCGATGTGAACGATTTCGACGAGACCCTGCCCGGACCCTTCGAGTGGGACGTCAAGCGGCTCGCCGCCAGCGTGGCCGTCGCCGCCCTCCAGAACGGCACCAGCAAGGCCAAGGCCCACCAGGCCGCCCTCGTCGTCGGCGAGGCGTACCGCGAGGCCATGAGCCGCCTCGCCGGCCTCGGTGAACTCGCCGTCTGGTACGAGCGGATCGACGCCGACGACCTGGCCCCGCTGGTGCGCCGGAGCCGCCGCGCCACGTTCGAGAGCCGCCTCGCCAAGGCCCGCCGTCGCACGAGCCTCCAGGCGTTCGGCAAACTCACGACCCTGGACGAGAAGGGGAACCGGCGCATCGTCGACGACCCCCCGCTCCTCGAACGGGCCACCGACATCGACCGGGTCACTCTCGGCAAGGTCTTCAGCGACTACCGCAGCTCGCTCTCCGAGGAGCGCCGGCTCCTCCTGGACCGCTTCCACTACGTGGACGCCGCCCGCAAGGTCGTCGGCGTCGGCAGCGTCGGCACCCGCTGCTTCATCCTCCTCCTGGAGGGCCGCGACGACGGCGACCCGCTGATGCTCCAGATCAAGGAGGCCGGCCGCTCCGTCCTGGAGGCGTATCTGCCGCCGACCCTGTACGGGCACCAGGGGCAGCGAGTCGTACGGGGCCAGCGCCTGACGCAGGCCGCGAGCGACATCTTCCTCGGCTGGATGACCGGACCGGAGAAACGGCACTTCTACTGGCGGCAGTTGCGCGACATGAAGGGCTCGGCCGAGGTCGAGCTGATGTCCCCGGCGATGCTCCGCGCGTACGCGGGTCTCTGTGGCCGCACCCTGGCCCGCGCCCACGCCCGCTCCGGCGACCGCATCGCCATCGCCGCCTACCTCGGCTCCTCGGACGTCTTCGACCGTGCCATCGCCGATTTCGCGATCCGCTACACGGACCAGAACGCCGACGACTACGCGGCCCTCGGCGCGGCGATCGCCGCGGGCGTGATCACGGCGGCGCCGGGCGTCTGACACCCGCCCGGCACCCGCCGAACCCGTAACCGGCGATCCGCGGCCAGGAGCCGGACCGGCCCTGGCCCGATAAAGAGAGAGCCGGACCAGCCCTGGCCCGAAAGGAGTCGGACTAGCCCTGGCGCCGCATCGGCGGCTCCGACGGAGTCTCCGGCACCGGGCCGAAGAGCACCTGCCGGGCGACGGCCGGGGCGAAGAGGGCGCTCATCGGCTCCTTCAGGGTCAGGACGGAGCGGAACGCGGCGCCCACCACGGGATCCCCGCCGTACCGCTGCTGGAGCCGGTGCAGGTACCAGCCCACCGGCCGGTCCACCGCGCGCGTGGTGATCCCGTTCCCCGTCGCGCCCGGCATCTTCCGGTCCGCCCCGGCCGCGATGTCCCAGGCCTGCTTGGACGCGTCGAGCAGCGCCTTCTGGACGGTCCGTGTGGTGGGCGTCCGCCGGGGGTCGGTGAGGACCCGGCGCAGGGCGACCGCGCTCATCGCGGCGACGGCCATGCCCTGCCCGTACACCGGGTTGAAGGCGCACAGGGCGTCGCCGACGGCGAGGAAGCCGGCCGGCCGGCGGCCGGGACGGTCGTACCGGCGGCGGACGTTGGCCGTCTGCCGGAAGCCGTGCACCGGGGACTGGGGCGTCGCCTTCGCCATCCACTCGCTCAGGACGGGGTGCGGGAGCTTCGCCGCGAACGCCTCGAACCCCTCCTCGTCGGTGGGCGGCAGGTCGTTCCGGAGCCCGGAGAGCGTGACCAGGTGGAGTCCGTCCCCCATGGGCAGCGCGACACCGCCGTACACCTGCCCGGGATTGGGGACGATGTTGAAGCCCACGGCGTCCATGCCGGGGTCGGCGGGCCCGCGGTACACGCGGGTCGCGTAGCCGAGTCCGGTGTCGATCGTCTCCTCGTGCGGGGCCTCCGCGCCGATGGCCGCGAGCCAGTCCGGGGCATGCGTGCCGCGCCCCGCGGCGTCGACCACCAGGTCCGCCTCCAGGCCGCGGCTCTCCCGCTCCTTGCCGGCGCCCCGCTCGCGTACGAGGACGCCGCGCACGCGGCCGGCGTCACCGAGGAGACCGACGGTCTCGGTGCCCTCCACGATCTCGATCCTCGGATCGGCGGCGACCCGGCGCCGAACCAGCCACTCCAACTGGGCCCGGGGCCCGGTGTAGAGGTGGGTGGTGGCCGGAAGACGGCTGAACCAGCGTCCGTTCTGCCACTGCACCATGTCCTCGGGCATGCCCACCCGGGGCGCGCCGAGCTCGCGCAGTTCGGCCATGAAACCGGGGAGCAGCTCGTCGAGAGCCTGCTGCCCGGAGTCGAGCAGCACGTGCACGTGCCGCGACTGGGGGACGCCCGGCCGGGCGTCCGGTCCCTCCGGGAAGCGGTCGCGCTCGACGACCGTGACCCGCTCCGCGTGTTCGCTGAGTACGCGCGCCGCCAGCAGGCCCGCGAGACTTCCCCCGATGACCACCGCGTGACGTGTCTCGCGGTGCCCCAACTCGTCGGTCATCCCCGCCCTTTCAAAGAAGTTCGGTCTAGGACGTACCAGTATCCACCGTCTCCCGGGGCACATCACGTGCGCCGAGCCGCAGATGCTCGATGTGGTACACGGCCTCGTCGAGGAGTTGGGCGACGTGGTTGTCGTACAGGCTGTACTCGATCCGCCGGCCCTGCCGCACGCCGGTCACCAGGCCCAGCGCGCGCAGCAGGCGCAGTTGGTGGGAGACGGCGGACTGTTCCATGTCGACGGCGGAGGCCAGTTCGGTCACTCCGCACGGCCCCTGCCGCAGCCGGGTGAGGATCATCAGCCGCGAGGGCGTCGCGAGGGCCTGGAGGGTGGCGGCGATCGTGGCCGCGGACTCCGCGTCCAGGTGGGTTGCCGGGGTCGTCCCGCCGTTCGCTCCGTGTCCCATGGCCTCATCGTAGTCGCGGCCCTGGAACGCAGTCGTAGGCGCGAAACTCATGAATGAAGACCTCTTCATGTATTCCGCTATGGTGGGCGCGTCAGCCACGCCGCCCACGTTCGAAGAGGTGCCCGCCCATGGCTTCCCCGGTGCTCGACGCGCGGACCGCCGCTTCCCCCGACAGGGCCGCGTCCTCCCACCGGCGCACGCGCGCGTGGGCCCTGCCCGAGGTCCGCTGGGCCGCGCTGTCCGCGCTCGCCTTCCTCCTCGCCCTGCCCCTCGACCTGGCCGGAGCCCCCGCCTGGGCCTGGGGCCCGCTCTACGCGGTCTGCTACGCCGCCGGCGGCTGGGAACCCGGCCGGGAGGGCCTCGCGGCGCTGCGCGAGAAGACCCTCGACGTCGACCTGCTCATGGTGGTCGCCGCCCTCGGCGCCGCCGCGATCGGCCAGTACCTCGACGGCGGCCTGCTGATCGTCATCTTCGCTGTCTCCGGCGCCCTGGAGGCGCTCGCCACTCGCCGCACCGCCGACTCCGTGCGCGGACTGCTCGACCTGGCGCCCGCGCGGGCGGTACGCCTCACGGCCGCCGGGACCGAGGAGCCGGTGGACGTCGCCGACCTGCGGATCGGCGACACCGTCCTCGTACGGCCGGGGGAGCGGCTGCCCGCCGACGGCACCGTGCTCGACGGGGCCAGCGACGTCGACCAGGCCGGCATCACCGGGGAGCCGCTGCCCGCGCCCAAGGCGCCCGGCGACGAGGTCTTCGCCTCCACCCTCAACGGCACGGGCGCGCTGCGCGTACGGGTCGACAAGGACGCGGCCGACTCCGTCGTGGCCCGGATCGTCGCCCTCGTCGAGGAGGCGAGCGCCACCAAGGCACCCACCCAGCTCTTCGTCGAGAAGATCGAACAGCGCTACTCCGTCGGCGTCGTCGTCGCCACCCTCGCGCTCTTCGCGATCCCCCTCGCCTTCGGCGCCGAGCTCACCCCCACCCTCCTGCGCGCCATGACCTTCATGATCGTGGCCTCGCCCTGCGCGGTCGTCCTCGCCACCATGCCGCCGCTGCTCTCCGCCATCGCCACGGCCGGCCGGCACGGCGTCCTCGTCAAGTCCGCCGTGGTCATGGAGCGCCTGGGCGCGGTCGACCGGGTCGCGCTCGACAAGACCGGCACCCTGACCGAGGGCGCGCCGCGCGTCACCGCCATCGAGGGCGACGAGGAAGCGCTCGCCCTCGCCGCCGCGGCCGAACTGCCCAGCGAACACCCGCTCGCCCGCGCCGTCGTGGCCGCGGCACGCGCGCGTGGACTGCGCATTCCCGAGGCGAGCGACTTCACGTCGATCCCGGGCGACGGCGTACGGGCCACGGTCGAGGGGCGGGAGGTACGGGTGCGCCGGGCGGCGGGCGAGCACGCCGACACCGCAGTCGAGGTCCTCGTCGACGGCACCCGCGTCGCGGTCCTCGCCTTCGCCGACCGGCTCCGCGACGGCGCCCCCGAGGCGGTCGCCGCGCTGGCCCGCCTCACCGGCGTCACCCCCGCCCTGCTGACCGGCGACAACGCGGGCGCGGCCGCCCGGATCGCCGAGCGGACCGGCATCACCGACGTACGGTCCGGGCTGCTGCCCGAGGACAAGGTCGCCGTCGTGCGGGAGTGGGAGCGGACCGGGTCGCGGGTCCTCGTGGTCGGGGACGGCGTCAACGACGCCCCCGCCCTGGCCGCAGCCCACAGCGGCATCGCCATGGGCCGGGCCGGCTCCGACCTGGCACTGGAGACCGCCGACGCCGTCGTCGTACGCGACGAACTGGTCGCCGTCCCCGCCGTCGTGGCCCTCTCCCGCCGCGCCCGCCGTCTGGTCGTCCAGAATCTGGTGATCGCGGGCACCTGCATCGGGGCCCTCGTCGTCTGGGACCTGGCGGGTCACCTGCCGCTTCCGCTCGGCGTGGCGGGGCACGAGGGGTCGACGGTCCTGGTGGGGCTCAACGGACTGCGCCTGCTGCGCGACGGGGCCTGGCGGAAGGCGGCCGGCGAGGGGCGGCTCGGAGGGCGGACGCCCTGGTGATGACGCCGGCGGCGATTGCTAGCCTTGAGCGGCCTCGTTCAACGACCCCGGGAGTGCGTGTGGCTGAGGGACCTGCTCCGGACCTGGTGGGCACGGTGCGTCGGATCGACGCACTGCTGGACCGCATCGGTCTGCACCGCGGGGACGTCCTGCGGGTGGAGGGCGAGGGCGGGCTCTCGTACGCCTCCGGAGTGTCGGTGGAGGAGATCGAGAAGCTGCTGCGGGGCGAACCGCTCGACGGGACCGGAAGCGGGAGCGGAACCGGGACCGGCGCGGACTCGGTCGAGGCGCGCCACCGTCGCGTGGTCGAACGGATCCTGTTCCTGCGCGCGACCCGGCTGCGGACGGCCGATTCGGGCATCAGACGGCCCCACTCGCTCGCGGAGATCGCCACCGCCGTGGGGACCAGCGCACAGTGGCTCGACAAGATGATCAAGACGGGCAAGGTGCCGAACCTCGACCACGCCGCCGGGATCGCGGCGTTCTTCGGGGAGAGGATCGAGTTCCTGGTCGCCGAACCCGCCGAGGCGCTGGACCGCGTCCTCCAGCAGATCCACAAGGACCTGCTGGAGCGGACCGTGGAGCGCCAGGACCAGGACCTCCAGCGGCTGCGCAACGGAGTGCCCGCGGGCGGAGTGGACCCGGAGCTCGGCGTCGTCGCCTTCGCGGCCCGAGCCCTGGTCGACGTACCGGACGACACAGCCCAGCCCCTGATCGCCCTGATCGAATCCGTCGCCCGTCGCTCCCGCGAGGAACGCGCACGGGAGACCCGCGCCGCTCTCGAACCGGGAGTGGGGCACAATGGCGTCGGTTGACCGCGGTGGACCGAAAACCGTGGCTGACCAGCGGTAGAGCGCAACGAACGATGTACGGGGGGCTGTGCGTCGGGATCGAATCAAGTGGGGGCACTCGGTGCTGGGTTCGCGTGAGATGAAGCGCCATCGTGACGAGCTGTGCGCGGGTCTGGGGGAGCCGCTGCCCGAAGGGCCGGTGGAGCTTCTGAACGCCATCTGCGCGAGCGCGGCGAAGCTCAGGGGAGCCGAAGTCCGTCTGATGCTCGAGGAGTTCCCGCCGGAGACCGTGACCGGCCTCTGGCTCGACATGGGTGACTACGACCTCATCGCGCTCGAGGCGAACACCTCGCCACTGCATCAGATCGTCATCCTCGGGCACGAGTTGTGGCACCTCAAGGAAGGGCACAGTGGTCACGGCGGCACCGCGGGCGCGATGGCCGCGGCGCGCATGCTGGGTGACCGCTGGAGCCTGAGCGACGCGGTCAGACACGTCGCCGCCCGTACGGAGCCGGACCTCGCGGAGGAGCGGCGCGCCGAGACGTTCGGCCGGATGCTCGCCGACAAGGTCAGGCCCTACCTGGAGGGCGCGCACAGCACGAATCGCTCGGTGGGTGCCACCGGCCGCATCTGGGCGTCACTCAAGGGCTGACGGGGCGAGAGAACGTGAACCTCTACATCCCCGCCGCGGCACTCGCCCTCGTACTGGTCGTCAAATTCCCCTACCTGGTGAAGAATTGGCGCAGTCCTGTGGTGCGCAGCGTCAACACCACGATCTTCCTGCAGGCCGCGGCGTTCTTCTTCGCCGCACCGCCGACGATCGTGGCGGTCAACGCGATGACCGGCGTCAGCAACTTCTCCGTGGTGCTCGTCTACTGCCTCCTCTGCGCCTACGCGTGCGCCTGCCTGGTCCTTCTGCAGAACTGGCGGGAGGACACCCGGTCGAAGCCCCGCACCCACCGCCGGGTCCGGCTCTACATCTGGTGCCACGGCGGCGTCGCGATCCTTCTCGCCGGCCTCTTCGCCCTGGGCGACGCGCCCGTGGAACGGCCGAGCGACTTCGAGACCTACTACGCCAACAGCCCCTTCATCCGCGAGATGGTGCTGCTCTGCCTCCTCACGACCACGACCGCGGCCGCCCTGGCGGCCGCCGGGTGCTGGAACTGGGCACGCGACATCCACTGGGGCGGCCGCGAATGGCGGACGGCGACGGGCGCCTCGCTGCGCCTCGGGCTCAGCTTCCTGGGCGCCGGGTTCCTGACCAACCTCACGTACGGGGTGGCGAAGTTCGTCGCGATCGTGGTCGTCTGGCAGGGCCGCGACGGCGAACCGATCAACCGCGCGGGCATGTCCTTCGCCGCCCTCGGCACCCTCCTCGTCGCCCTCGGCTTCCTGATCCCGGTCGCAGGACCCTGGCTCGCAGAGCGGGTGATCGGGCCACTGAGGACCCTCCGGGCCCTCGGCCCGCTGTGGCGCGCCGTCCGCTGCCCCGCCGATCGCCGGACCAGGGTGCGCCTCACCACTCCCTGGTACGCAGGTCCCGGCCGGCGCCTCACGGACCGCATGACCGACATCCACGACCGGACGCTGGAGCTTCTGGCGTACTGCTCGGAGGAGTTGCGCGCGGACGCCTGCGCCCGGGCCCGCGCCGGCGGAGCGACGGAGGCCGAGAGCGTCGCGACCGGCCTGGCCGCCATGTTCAAGGCGGCGGCCGCCGCCCGCGCCCTCGGCGGACCCGCCGACAAGGAGGAGGCCGCGGCGGCGGCCCGGGCGCTGCGCGCCGCCGAAGCCGAACACCGCGACCTCCTGGTCGGCGTCTCCCGCGCAATGTCCGCGGTGCCTGCCGTGTCCCCCGTCACCGCCGTCACCCCCGCTGCCCTCGTGTTCCCCGTTCCCCCCGTGTCCCCGGTCGCCTCCGTATCCGCGGGTACCCCCGTAACCCCGGATACCGTGGTGACGCGTGGACCGGTCGGGGGCGGGCCGTAGAGCGGCCCACCCCCTCGTCGGAAGGTCAGGGACGGGCCCACTTGGTGTTGGCGCCGCCGTTGCACTGCCACAGGCCGAGCCCGGAGCCGTTGGCCGTGGCCTGGCCCCAGACGTTCATGCACTGGCCGGGGTTGAGCACGGCGGTGATGGTGGAGTCGGCGTTGACGTTCCACTTCTGCTCGTCGGTGCCGTCGCACGGCGTGACCGAGACCCGGGCGCCCTGGTTCGCGCCCTTGTCGGCGGTCAGGCACCTGTCGCCGCCCACACGCAGCTCCTTGGCCGCGGTGGCGTCCCAACGCTGGTTCTCACCGGCCCAGCAGTCCCAGATCATCGCGCCGGTGGCGCCGTTCCAGTCCAGGCAGCGGCCGGACTGCGCGCCGATCAGCGTGGAGTTGGCCCAGCGGGGGCCGCCGTCGCTCGCGTGGACGACGAGGGAGTTGCCGTCGAGCGAGGTGTACGCGCCGGCGCCGTTCCACGTCTGGGTGGCCCAGAGGTTGCCGCCCTTGCCCTGGCCGCCGTCGGCCTTGTAGAGGACCAGGTTGCCGTCGTCCTGCATGTGCAGGTACGAGCGCCAGCTCCAGGTGTACTTGCCCCACAGCTCGCGGCCGGTGACCGCGTCGCGGAGCAGGGCGTTGCCCTGGATGTCCATCATCAGCACGGTCTGGCCGTTGGTCAGCCAGGCACCGGGCATCAGCTTCGCGCCGGAGGTGAGCTTGTCACCGCGGAGGTAGGTGTCGGAGTGCCACAGGTGGCCGCCCCGTCCCCAGCCGCCGTCCTTGGTGTAGACGACGAGATTGGCGTCGGACTGCAGCTCCACGCGGGCGCCGGCGTTGTTGTGCGTACCGGACTTCCACAGTGCGGTGGACGGATCGGTCTCCTTGCCGTCCTTCTTGTAGACGACGAAGTTGCCGTCGGCCTGCATCTTGGCGAACGCGCCCGGGTTGCCGCCGGTGCCGGAGATCCACAGGGCGCCGCCCTCGTTCTCGGCGCCGGTGCGGTGGTACAGGACCAGGTCGCCGTTGGTCTGCATGATGAGCTTGCCGTGCTGGGACGAGATCATCTCGCCGGGCCGCAGTATGTCCCCGGCCTTGAGGATGAAGGGGCTCTGCTTGACGGTCTCGATCCAGGAGGCGAGGCCGTCGGTGCGGGCGGCGATGGCGCCGGTACGGGTCTCGGTGACGGGCGCGCCGAAGCAACCACCCTGCCACGAGCGGCTGTTGACGCCGAGCAGGTTGCCGGCCGAGTCGAGGACCGGGCCGCCGGTGTCGCCCTTGCACAGCACGTCGGTGCCGTTGGTGGAGTCGAGCGCCAGGTCCGCGGCGGTGGTGCTCGTGACGGTGAAGCCGGCCTTGTGGATCTTGTCCGGCACCCACTCGGTCTTGGTGCGGCCGAAGCCGGCCGCCGAGACCTTGGCGCCGACCGCGGGCACGGCCGAGGCGAGCTTGACCGGCGTGACACCCTTCGCCGCGCGGTCCAGGCGGGCGAGGACCAGGTCGCGGTCCGTGCGCGGCACCAGCTCGGTGACGGTGAGCACCGTGCCGTCGCTCAGGGTGGCGGTCGTCTTGCGCGCGGGCTTGCCGGCGGGCACCGCGTCACCGGGGCGCTCGGCGAAACAGCTGGCGGCGGTGGCCAGCCAGAGCTCGTCCACCAGGGTGGCGGAACAGCCCCGGTTCTCGGGCCACGCGCCCACCGACAGCTGAACGGTGTGGTTGAGCGAACCGGCCGCGGCGGGCGTGCCGACGGCCGCCTGCGCCGTGCCGGCGGTGAGGCCCGTGAGCGTGAGCGGGGCGGCGAGAAGAGCCGCGCCGAGGGCGACTCCGAGCGAGGGTCTTGCGGGGTTCGGACGCTTCATTTCACTTCCTGGAAGCAAGGGCTGGGAGCTTGAGGGCATGGGCACGGTGTCGGCGCCGGGCCGACTGCCGTGCAGGGAGGCCTACTTGCTGGCGCGGATCTCCATGAGCATGAAGTCGCGGGCCTGCGGGTCGACGCTCTCGCCGACCGGGGTCCACGCGTTCTTCCTGATGTCGAAGGACTTCTCCTCGGTGCCGACGGTCATGTCGACCTCGGCCGAGTAGTTGTTGCCCTTGATCGAGTAGACGGCCGGGAGCTCCAGGGCCAGGTAGCCCTGGTTACCGGTGATCTTGAAGCAGAACCTCTCCTCGTCCTGGCGCGTCCAGACCTCCATCAGGTCGGGGGCGCTGCCGCAGTCGGCGAGGAGGATGTGGCCGTCCCCGCGCTTGAGGGTGATCTTCTTCTCGGCGAGGATCTTGTCGGCGTTGGGGTAGCCGAAGTCCTCGACGGCGTAGCCCGGTCCTTCCTCGGCGACGGCCTTCATCGCCACGGCGTTCGTGCCGTTCGTGCTGTTCGTGCCGTTCGCGTCGGAGGAGCCGGCGCCGGAGCCGCCGGTGATCCCCACCCATGCCAGGGCGCCGGCGGCCAGGGCCGTGGCCACTGTGCGGACAAGTGTCCTGCGTGCCTTCATCTCTGTCCCATTAGTCGGTTCCGGGTGTGACCCGGAAAAGGCGTGCCAAAAGGGTGTGAAGGCTTGTGTCCAGTCAATGAGAGATGCGTCAAAGACGGGTCGTCTCTTCGTGGAAGCCCCCAACTTCGCCCCGGATACTAACCGATCGAATGGCGCGTAAATCAAGCCCCAAAAACGGGGGTGACACTCCGTCAACGCCTCCTGTGCCCGAACGGGAGCGGGCTTAGGGGGTGGCGAACCGCCCTCCTTGAGTGACCTGGATCACGGTCTCGGTGAGGTTGGCGCGATGGAAATGTGCAGACTATGGAGCTTCCAACCGATTTGGGCGGTGAGTTCGAGCCAGGAGGGTCACGGTTCAAGCCGCAGGTCATAAACGGGAATTGATTCCTCATCAACTACCGTCTAGCTAACTTCGATCGGGCCGCGTATGGTCATGCCGCGCGCCGCCGGACCTCGTCACGCCAGTCATGTTCCGGCGGGCAAAAGCGCGCCTCATTCTTGCTGTCCTGGCTCGGACCGCACTGTTTTGCGGCGTGCCAGGCGTCGAAAGCGAAGGATCGTTTTGGACACCACCTATTGGAGTAGGCGGCGCGTTCTCGGCGCGATCGCCGCCACCACGGCCGTCATCACCACGTCGAGCCTCGTGCTCAACCCCGTGGCCGCCTGGGCCGACACACCGCCGGCCGGCGGCGACGACGACGGCGACCCGTTCCTGCTGCCGGACACCGAGCGGGCGAAGGTCGTCAGAGAGTGGATTCTCGGCGGCAGAGCCGTCCGGGCCGCCGCGGCGGCCGCGCTGACCGGCTCCGACGCCGATGTGCAGAACTTCCTCAACGTCAGGCTCGCCATCGAGACGGCGGAGGACAACCGCGTCGCCCTGATGAGCGGCCTCGCGGTCGGCGGAAAGGGCACGCGACGGGAGGCCAACGCCGCGATCAACGGCGGCAACGCCGCCATCGCCGCGTACCTCGCGGGCGGCTTCAGGGCCGGCATCCTCGAAGACCTCCGGGTGGCCACGGCCACCGTGATGGGCCAGGGCGGCAAGGGGGTGAACAAGGCCGGCAGCGCGGCCCTGAACGACGGCTCCCAGGCGGCGCTCGAGGCCTTCCTGAGCGAGGGGCAGCACACCGCGCGACTGCAGGACATGCGCGTCGAGGTCTCCAAGATGCTGGTGCAGGCGGGGCCGGAGGTCCAGAAGTACGCCGACCGGGCCCTGTCCGGCACCGAGGGCGACGTCGACTGGTTCCTCGAGACCGGCCAGCACATCGCTCGCGCCCGCGACCAGGAGCGCGCGACCATCGAGGAACTCGTCGCCGTCGTCGAACGCGAGGGCAAGAAGGCCGACGCGAAGACGAAGGAGGCGGAAGAGGCATCCGCCCGTGCCGTGGAAGCGGCGGGCAAGGCCAAGGAGGCCGCGGAGAAGGCCGCCGTCGAGGCCCAGGCGGCGCAGGACGACGTGGTGAAGGCCGGCAAGGCGGCCCGCAAGGCCGGCGAGGCCGCGAAGGGCGCCGCCGACGCCGCCCGGGTCGCGATCAACGCCTCCCACGCCGCCGTCCAGGCCTCTCGCCGTGCCTCGTACGCGGCCGCCGCCGCGAGCCAGGCAGCCGCCACCGCCGGCTCCGCCGCCGCGCGGGCGTACCACGCCGCCATCGGCGCCTCCAAGGACGCGGGCAAGGCGGGCCTCGCCAAGGACGCCGCCGTCGCCGCACGGAACGCCGCGGCCAAGGCGCGCAGCGCGGCGGAGGCCGCCACCCACGCCGCCGCCGCCTCGGAGGCCTCGGCCGGCGCGGGCCTCGCCGCAGCGTCCGCGGCGCGCAACGCCACAGCGGCCGCGAACGCCTCGTCGGCCGCCGCCGCGGCTTCGGGAGCGGCGCAGGCGGAGGCCGCCGAGGCCGAGCGCCAGGCGCGGATCGCCGGCGCCAACGCCACGATCGCCACCAACGCGGCGGGTACGGCACAGGCCCTGGCCAAGGCGGCCGCGGCCGCCGCCCGTGCCGCGCGCGACGCCGCCAACGACGCGGCCGACCATGCGGAGAAGGCCGCCGTCGCCGCCGAGTGGGCCGCGCAGTACGCGGGTCAGGCGGTGGAGTACGCGAACAAGTCGACCGAGTTCGCCAACGAGGCCACGCTGGCCGCGAACACGGCGACCGAGGCCGTGCTCAAGGCGGTCGACGTGGAGAAGGCCGCCCGCGAGGCCGAGTGGCAGCGCCTGGACGAGGACACGCAGCGGGCGCTCGAAGAGGTGCGTCTGCTCGGGGAGATCGAGGCCCGGGAGCGGGCCGAGATCGAACGGAAGCGGACCCAGGCCGAGCAGATCACCCAGGCCACGAAGGACCTCATCGCCCGAGCCGAGTCGGCCCTCGCGGCGGGGGACACCACGGGTGCCACCGCGCTCGGTCGCCAGGCCGCCCTCGCCATGATGGATGCCAAGGGCGCCTGGTCCCTGGAGGCCGCGCGGTTCGCCCTGGCCGGCACGGAGTCCGAGATCCACGCCTGGATCGAGGTCGACCGGCAGATCGCCCAGGGGCAGGACGACCGGGAGAACGCGCTCTTCATCGCGCGGACCTCCACCCCGGACGTCGCCTTCGCCGCGACCGCGGCGTTGGAGAGCACGGCCGCGGACGCCGTGTCGAAGTTCCTCGGCGCCGGCGCGGTCCAGGCCGCGGCCACGGACAACCGCGTCGCGGTCAACCGCGTACTGGCCGAGAACCCGGGCCGCGCGGTGACGGCGGCGGCCAACGCGGCGCTGAGTGCCGGAACCCCGCAGGCGCTCTACGAGTTCCTCACCGTCACCCTCGAGAAGACGCTGCGGGAGGACGACGCGGTCGCGACCGCGACGCTGCTCCACACCGGAGGCCGGTACACCAAGGCGCATGCCCAGGTCGCGATGGAGGGCCCGGCGTGGATGCGCCGCAACTTCATCGCGTCGATGCAGTACGAGTCCGCACAGCTCGACCACGACTCCGACACCCACATCGCCGCCATGCAGGGCGCGATCGCCGCGGCCGCGAAGATCGCCCACAAGGCACAGGAGGACGCCGGCCGCGCCCAGGAGGCGGCGGCGTACGCCCGCCAGGCAGCCGCCGAGGCGGTGCAGTGGGCGCAGAAGGCGCAGCTGTCGGCGGACAAGGCCGCCGGCGCCGCGGAGCAGGCGAACAACCTCGCGAAGGACGCGGAGCAGTCGGCCGCGAACGCGCGGAAGTCCGCCGACCAGGCCAAGAACGCGGCCTCCAACGCCCGGATCGCCGCGCGCTCGGCCAACTACTCCGCCACGCGTGCCATGGAGTCCGCCCGCAGCGCGATCGCCTCCGCCAACGCCGCGCAGGCCTCCGCCGCCAACGCCCGCGCCGCGGAGTGGCAGGCCAACCAGGACCGGGACACCGCGGCCGCCGCCGCGAGCGAGGCCCGCCGCATCGAAGGGGAGAAGAAGAGGGCCGAGGCCGCGGTGAAGGCCAAGCTGGCCGCCGAAGAGGCACAGGCGGCCAAGCAGTCCGGCAAGAACCAGTGCGACGTCGCCGACTACGACACCGTCAAGAGCGGACCGGAGCCGGGCAGCGCCAAGTGGTGGGCCAACTACACGCACCAGGCCGCCGTCGTCGCGGGGTTCGCGGGCGTCGGAGTGGGCCTCGTCGGTATCGGCGTCGGCCTGGTCTTCCCGCACGCGGGCGCCCTCATCGTCGCGGCGGGCTTCGGGATCGGCGTCGGCGCGGCGATCCTCGACGCCACCAGCGCGGTGTTCTACGGGGTCGGCTACGGCTGGAACAGCAAGGAGTTCAAGAAGCAGGCCGCCATCGCGGGCCTGAGTGTCCTCTTCCTCGGGCAGTCCCGGTGGATCAGCGCCGGTGCGCACCTCGCCAAGAAGGGGTCCCACGCACTGCAGGAGCTGTCGTCGGTGGCGCAGGAGGCCGTGTCGCCGATCGTCAGCTGGCTGAGCGGAAGGAAGAAGAAGCACTGACGCGTTAGCCCGGACGCGAGGGAAGGCGCCTGACAGGCACGAGCCTGTTCAGGCGCCTTTCTCACACGTGCGACCGCAATACGGCGGCGCGCTCAGCCCTCCAGCTCGGCCAGCGCCTGTGTCAGCCACTCCACCCAGAAGCGCTCCAGGTCGATCCCGCCCCGTAGGACGAGGTGGCGCAGCCGGTCCGGTTCGGTCTCCCGGCGCTCGGCCGGGAAGTCCCGTACCTCGATCGCCCGGTATTCGTCCAACTGCCGCTGGTGCAGGGCGAGATGGCGGCGAAGCTCCTCGCGCATGCCCGGTGCCCCGACCACCGCCGCCGCGCGCATCCGCAGCAGGAGGGCGGAGCGCAGCGGCTTGGGGTCCTCGGTGCGGGCGACCCAGTCGGCCAGCTCCGTGCGGCCCGCGGGCAGCACCTCGTACTCCTTCTTCTGGCCGCGCGCCGGCACCGGAGCGGGCAGGGCGCGGATGTGCCCCGCCTGCTCCAGCTTGCCCAGCTCGCGATAGATCTGCTGGTGCGTGGCGGACCAGAAGTAGCCGATCGAGCGGTCGAAGCGGCGCGTCAGTTCGAGGCCGGAGGACGGCTTCTCGAGCAGCGCCGTGAGGATCGCGTGCGGGAGGGACATGCACGCATCCTAGGTTCGGGCCGTCGGGACGGCGGAGGTCGCGTCCGGCGCGATCACAGGGTGGCGGCGAGCCGCGTGCCCTGGTCGATCGCGCGCTTGGCGTCCAGTTCGGCGGCCACGTCCGCCCCGCCGATGAGGTGCGCAGTGCGGCCCGCGGCGATCAGCTCCTCGTACAGACCGCGGCGCGGCTCCTGGCCGGTGCACAGGACGACGGTGTCGACGGGGACGATCTGCGGCTCGCCGTCGACGGTGAGGTGCAGGCCCTCGTCGTCGATCCGCTCGTACGCCACGCCCGCGACCATCGTGACGCCCCGGTGCTTCATCTCCGCGCGGTGGATCCAGCCGGTCGTCTTGCCGAGACCGGCGCCGACCTTGGTGGTCTTGCGCTGGAGCAGGTGGACCTGGCGCGGCGGCCGGGGCCGCTCGGCGGCGCGCAGCCCGCCCCGGCCCTCGTACGAGGTGTCGACGCCCCACTGCTTGAAGTACGTCTCGGGGTCCTGGCTCGCGCCCTCGCCGCCGTCCGTGAGGTACTCGGCGACGTCGAAGCCGATGCCGCCCGCGCCCAGGATCGCGACGCGCTCGCCGACGGGCGCGCCGTCGCGCAGGACGTCGAGGTAGCTGACGACGCTCGGGTGGTCGACGCCCTCGATCTCCGGGGTGCGCGGAGTGACGCCGGTGGCGACGACGACTTCGTCGTAGCCGTCCAGGTCGGTCGCCGCGACCGGGGTGTTCAGGCGGACCTCGACCCCGCGCGCGTCGAGCTGGACGCGGTAGTAGCGGAGCGTCTCGTCGAACTCCTCCTTGCCCGGTACGCGCTTGGCGACGTTCAGCTGGCCGCCGATCTCGTTAGCCGCGTCGAACAGGGTGACGGAGTGGCCGCGTTCGGCGGCGGAGACGGAGAAGGCGAGACCGGCCGGGCCCGCGCCGACGACGGCGATCCGCTTGGCCAGCCGGGTGGGGGAGAGGACCAGTTCGGTCTCGTGGCAGGCGCGCGGGTTCACCAGACAGGAGGTGATCTTCAGGCTGAAGGTGTGGTCCAGGCAGGCCTGGTTGCAGCCGATGCAGGTGTTGATCGTGTCGGCGCGGTCCGCGGCGGCCTTGGCGACGAAGTCGGGGTCGGCCAGGAAGGGGCGGGCCATGGAGACGATGTCGGCGCGGCCCTCGGCGAGGATCCGCTCGGCGACCTCGGGGGTGTTGATGCGGTTGCTGGTGACGAGCGGGATGCTCACCGAGCCCATCAGCTTCTGGGTGACCCAGGTGTACGCGCCGCGCGGGACAGAGGTCGCGATGGTCGGGATCCGGGCCTCGTGCCAGCCGATGCCGGTGTTGATGATGGTCGCGCCGGCGGCCTCGATCTCCTTGGCGAGGGAGACGACCTCCTCCAGCGTCGAGCCGCCCGGGATCAGGTCCAGCATCGAGAGGCGGTAGATGACGATGAAGTCCTCGCCGACCTGCTCGCGGATGCGGCGGACGATCTCCAGCGGGAAGCGCACCCGGTTCGCGTAGCTGCCGCCCCAGCGGTCGGTGCGGTGGTTGGTGGCGGACGCGATGAACTCGTTGATGAGGTAGCCCTCGGAGCCCATGACCTCGACGCCGTCGTACCCGGCTTCCTTGGCGAGCTCGGCGCAGCGGGCGTAGTCCTCCACCGTCCGCTCGACCTCGGCGTCGGTCAGCTCGTTGGGTACGAAGGGGCTGATCGGCGCCTGGATCGCGCTCGGGGCGACGAGCCCGGGGTGGTACGCGTACCGGCCGAAGTGCAGGATCTGCATCGCGATCCGCCCGCCCTCGGTGTGCACGGCGTCGGTGATGAGCCGGTGCTCGGCGACCTCCTCGTCCGAGGTCAGCTTCGCTCCGCCGTCCCACGGCCGGCCGGCCTCGTTGGGCGCGATGCCGCCGGTCACGATGAGCCCGACGCCGCCGCGGGCGCGCTCGGCGTAGAAGGCGGCCATGCGCGCGAACCCGTTCTCGGCCTCTTCGAGGCCGACGTGCATGGAACCCATGAGCACCCGGTTGGGCAGGGTGGTGAACCCGAGGTCGAGCGGGCTCAGCAGGTGCGGGTACGGGGTCGGGGTCGCGTTCATGGGGGGCGCCTCCTCGCGCAGGGTGGTCACCCCTTGTTGTAGGTGACCCCGACCCTGTTATGCAACTAGTTGCAGAAGGCTGCCCGAGTGATCTGTACTACTAATCGGTAACCGTCCTGCTCGGTAACCGCCCTGCTGGGTGACCGCCCTGCTCGGTATCCGCCCCACTCGGTATGCGCCCTACTGGGTATCCGCGCTATTCCGCCGCCGTCGCCCCCGCCCACACCGCGAGCTCCTCCGCCGTGCGCGGACCGGGCGTGTCCGCGGCGAGCAGGCCGTGGGCGCGGAGGAGGCGGGTGACCGCCATGCCCCACGGGCGGCGCAGGCGGGCCGCGTCCAGGAGCGCGTCGTCGGCGAGCAGCGTCTCGATCGGGCCCGTCCGCAAGCCCTCCGGGGTGAGGACGGCGGCCTCGTCGGCCCAGCGCAGCGCCAGGTCGACGTCGTGGGTCGCCATCACCAACGTCGTGCCCGAGTCGCGCAGCCGGCCGAGCACCTCCAGGAGCCGCTCCTGCCCGTGCGGATCGAGCCCGGCGGTCGGCTCGTCCATGATGAGGACCCGGGGGCGCATCGCCACGGCGCCCGCGATCGCCGCCCGCTTCCGCTGCCCGTACGAGAGCAGATGGGTCGGCCGGTCCTCCAGGGCGACGATGTCCAGGGCCTCCAGGGCCTCGCGCACCCGGAGCCGTACCTCCTCCTCCGGCAGCCCCAGGTTCATCGGCCCGAACGACACGTCCTGTCCGACCGAGGCCGCGAAGAGCTGGTCGTCCGGGTCCTGGACCACCAGCTGCACGGTCGTCCGCAGGCGTGTCAGCCCCTTCCGGTCGTACGACACGTCCGTACCGTCGAGCCGGAGTGACCCGCTGCCGCAGCGCAGGCCCCCGCTCAGCAGTCGCAGCAGCGTCGTCTTGCCGCCGCCGTTGCGGCCGAGCAGCGCGAGCGCCCGGCCCTCCGGCACGGCGAAGTCGATGCCTACGAGGACCACGGGACCGTCCTCGTAGGCGAACGTGGCCTTCACCAGTTCCACGACAGGGGGTGCGGGGCTCACGGCAGGGACCTTTCCAGTACGAGAGTGAGGGCGACGAGCCCGGTGAGCAGGCCGGCCGTCGAGGCCAGGAAGCGGCCCGATACCGCGGCCTCGGGCACCAGGACGCGCAGCGTCCCGTCGTAGCCCCGTCCGGCGAGCCCGGTCTGGAGCCGCTGCGCCCGGTCGAAGGCGCGGACGAACGCCGTCGCGCCGAGCCCGGCGAGCGAACGCCAGGTCGCCGCCCGGGTCGTCAGCCCGAGCCGGGCCGCCTGCGCCTGTCGGATTTTGGATATTGAATCCAAAAGAAGAAAGCTGATCCGGTACATCACCAGCGCCACATCCACCACGGGCGCCGGCACCCCGGCCCGTACAAGCCGGGGCAGCAGGTCCGACACGGGCGTGGTGAAGGCGAACAGCAGGACGCCCAGGGACGCCGATGAGGTCCGCAGCAGCAGCTCACCGGCGTGGACCGGCCCGTCCGGCGCGAGCGCGACGAGCCCTCGCGCCCCGCCCACCTCGAACAGGAGCGGGATCGCCCCCGTCACACAGAAGCCCAGCGGGATGCGGAAGGCGCGCCACAGCTGGCGCCCGGGCACGCCCGCGGGACCGAGGAGGACGGCCAGGGTGGCCGCCGCGACCAGGACGGCGCCCGGCCACGGCGGCAGACAGACCGCGCACAGTGTCAGGCCGAAGCCGAGCACGGCCTTCTCGCACGGGTGACGGCGGCGCCAGCGACTGCTGTGCGCCGCCGCGTCGATCGGCAGCACCGGCGGCGGTTACGCGTCGCCGGACGCCGCCGAGCCGGACGCCGCCCCCGACCGCAGCGCCTTCGCCTCGGCGCGGGCCTCGCCCTGCTTACGGCCCCGGTGCACGCCGAAGTAGTACGCCAGCACACCGGCGCCGAGCGCGGCCTGCAGGGCGAACAGCGCCGACTCGATCTCGCCGGAGGCCGGCTCGTAGAGCGGGCTGAACCACGGCTCGTAGTCGGGAGCGATCTCCGTGATCGCCGCCTCCGCCTCGGCGTCCGCGCCCGCGAACGGCTCCTCCTTGTGGTCGCCGAGGCCCAGGACCAGCGGGAGCACAGCCAGGGCCGCGACGACGAGCAGGAGCAGGGAGTTGATCTTCGCGTTCCGGCTCATCAGGCGCTCGCCTCCGCGTTCTCGTTCTTCTTCCGGGACGGGAGCAGGACCCCGAGCCGGGTCAGGTCCGCCTTGCTGGACTGCTTGAGCAGCCGCATCACGAGGACCGTGAGCAGCCCCTCGCTGACGGCGAGCGGCAGCTGCGTGACGGCGAAGATGGAGCCGAACTTGGCCAGCGCCCCGGCCACACCGCTCCCCGGGTCGGGGAAGGCCAGCGCGAGCTGGACACTGGTCACGCAGTACGTCGACAGGTCCGCGACGAACGCGCCGAAGAACACGCTCACCATGAGCGGCACGTCGAACCGGCGCAGCAGCCAGTACGTACCGAATCCGGCCCACGGCCCGACGATCGCCATCGAGAACACGTTGGCGCCGAGTGTGGTGAGCCCGCCGTGCGCGAGCAGCAGCGCCTGGAACAACAGGGTGATCGTGCCCAGGACCGCCATCACCGGCGGTCGGAACAGGATCGCGCCCAGACCCGTACCGGTCGGGTGCGAGCAACTGCCCGTGACCGACGGAATCTTGAGCGCGGACAGGACGAAGGTGAACGCGCCGGACGCGCCGAGCAGCAGAGTGGACTCGGGGTTGGCCTTGACCTCACGGGTCAGCGCGCGGACGCCGTGGACGACAAAAGGAGCAGACGCGACGCCCCAGGCGGCCGCGTGCAACGGGGGTAGATACCCCTCGGCTATATGCATGGTTGGGAGACCCTCTCCAGCACCTCGTGGATGGACAACGCACCTCGGCCGGTCTCCTGGCTGACGGGTCATGCCGCCGCGGCTCCGCCTTCCCACACCGCCGCGGTCTCCCGCGGCGGTCCAGTGGCTTCCCCGGAGGGATGGAGCCGGACTTCCCGATCACAGTGGCGAGGGCCGCACCGGTACCGCACCGGTTTCCCGTACACCAAGGCGCTGTGACATTAGTGGGTTGACCAGGTACATCACAACATCGGTGCGCCCCCGGACGGTGTGTGACAGATCTCCCGCGCGCCCCCTCACGCTGTTGAGCCCCTCGCTCACTCCTTCCGGTAGGTGTACGCCTCCGCCGCCGCGGCGGTCACCGCGTCCAGGTCCCCGCCCGCGCTCGCCGTGACGAGCGCGGCGACGGCGCCCTCGACGAAGGGCGCGTCCACGAGACGGGCTCCGTCCGGCAGCTCGTCCCCCTCGGCGAGGAGCGCCTTGACGGTCAGGACGGCGCTGCCGAGGTCGACGAGGAGGGCCACCCCGGCGCCCCCGTCGACCGCGCGTGCCGCCTTGACGATCCGCTCGGAGCTGGTGCCGAGCCCCCCGTCGGGGGTGCCTCCGGCGGCGGCCACGGGCGCGGTCGCCCCGCCGCCCGCAAGCCCCCGGGCCAGGGCGGCGACGGAGTCGGCCACGGCCGCGCTGTGCGAGACCAGGACGATGCCCACCTGACCGGTCATGCGGCGGCCACCTCCGCGAGCGCGGCGATCAGCAGCGCCGACGACGTCGCCCCGGGGTCCTGGTGCCCGACCGACCGCTCGCCCAGATAGCTGGCCCTGCCCTTGCGCGCCCGCAGGGGTACGGTCGCCAGGGCGCCGGCCTCGGCCGCGTCCCGGGCGGCGGCGAAGGAGTCGCCGAGCGCCTCGGCCGCGGGCACGAGCGCGTCCAGCATCGTCTTGTCGCCGACCTGGGCCCCGCCGAGCTGACCCACGGCGGCGACCCCGGTGGCCAGCGCCGCCGCCAGCTCCTGCCGCGTCACCGCCCCGGCGTCGCCGAGCGCCTTGCCGGTGCGGCGCAGCAGCGTCCCGTACAGCGGCCCGGACGCCCCGCCGACGGTGGAGATCAACTGCCGCCCGGCGAGGACGAGTACGGCCCCGGGCGTGGCGGGCGGCTCCTTGTCCAGCACTTCCGTGACGGCGGCGAACCCCCGCTTCAGATTGGCGCCGTGGTCAGCGTCGCCGATCGCCGAGTCGAGCTCGGTGAGACGGCCGGCCTCCCGGTAGACGGCGGCAGCGGCGGCAGCAAGCCACCGACGGAAGAAATCGACGTCGAACTGCTCGACCTGGTTCATTTCCCCTCTCACCGACCCCATCGCAGAGCGGCCGTCTGCACGGGCGCGTCCCAGAGCCGCAGCAGCTCCTCGTCGGCCTCGCAGAGCGTCACCGAACAGCCGGCCATGTCGAGCGAGGTCACGTAGTTCCCGACCAGCGTGCGGGCGACGGGCACCCCGCGCTCGGCCAGCACCCGCTGCACCTCGGCGTTGAACCCGTACAGCTCGAGCAGGGGCGTGGCCCCCATCCCGTTCACCAGGGCGAGTACGGGACCGGACGGCTGAAGGTCCTCCAGTACGGCGTGGACGGCGAAGTCGGCGATCTCGCGAGAGGTCATCATCGCCCGCCGCTCCCGCCCGGGTTCACCATGAATCCCCACCCCCAACTCCAGCTCTCCCTCGGGCAGTTCAAAGGTAGGACTGCCCTTCGCGGGCGTGGTGCAGGCACTCAACGCCACGCCGAAACTCCGCGACCGCTCGTTCACCCGCCGCGCGATCGCCTCCACCCGCTCCAGAGACACCCCCTCCTCGGCGGCGGCCCCGGCGATCTTCTCCACGAAGAGCGTCGCCCCGGTACCGCGCCGCCCGGCCGTGTAGAGACTGTCCGTCACGGCCACGTCGTCGTCCACGAGCACCTTGGCGATCTGAATGCCCTCGTCCTCGGCGAGCTCGGCGGCCATCTCGAAGTTGAGGACGTCCCCGGTGTAGTTCTTGACGACGAACAACACCCCGGCCCCACTGTCCACCGCGGCGGCGGCCCGCACCATCTGATCGGGCACGGGCGAGGTGAACACCTCCCCAGGACAAGCGGCCGCCAACATCCCGGGCCCCACAAACCCCCCATGCAAAGGCTCATGCCCAGACCCGCCCCCGGAAACCAGCCCCACCTTCCCGGCAACGGGCGCGTCCCCCCGCACCACGACCCGGTTCTCCACATCGACCCTGAGCTCGGGATGCGCGGCGGCCATGCCACGCAGCGCGTCGGCGACGACGGTCTCCGGAACGTTGATTAGCATCCTCATGGGTACCTCCTGGTGAGATGAGCAGGCGAGCGGCTGGGCTGGGTTTTTGCAGGTCAGGCCAGGCGAGGCGAATTATTGATCTTGGCGGTCTGCGGCGGCGAGGGGTGGTTCTGGGCGGTACTGATGCTGAGTAAATGCTGAGTTTCCTGATGATGCATCAGTTCTCGTCGGACGAAACGAGCTTTGCGAACGCGCATCATGCCGCAAACATCGACGCGCGGTCGAGGGCGCGCACCGGTGCGTCCTTGCTCGGATTCGGGTGATGCCGACTCTGGGAAGCCTGCGGGGCTGAAGGGTCCCGGCTATGCGCGGAACACCCGCTCGTGCTCCGTGGCCTGACCTCACGAAATGGCTTCGCGCCGGGGTGCCGGCCGCCGGATGGATCAACTCCGATTGCGCGGAGAGAACCAGACCAGGTAGTTGTGCGCGATGCCGACTCTTGGAACGCCTGTGCTTGCGCGGAGAGGACTACCGGTCCCCGATCCCGTGCCCACGCTGTCGCCGGGAGACCTCCGGTCGCGCGGAGAGGATGACGTCGACTCGGTCCGGTCGGAGTTCTCCTAACGGCCAAGTACTAGCGCGCGATCGCAGTTCGAGGCGAAGAAGTGGTGGAGGAGGTAGCCGTCGACCGCGCCGTGCTCGTCTGCGTACCGCTCGATGGTCTCGCGGATGCGGGATGGGAGGGCGACGCCGCGGTAGTCGGTGGGCTTGGTGCGCTTGTGCGCAGGAGTTCGTCCAGGGCTTGTCGTACGTCCGCCTCCCGGGCCACCGTCAGCAGTGCACCGGTGAGGATGGACGGCGGGTCGTCCGGGCCGGTCACCAGTCCGACGCGCGGACCGTGCGCCGGGCCGTCGAGCGGAACCACGCGCAGTCCGTCGGGTACGCCGAACATGTGCAGCCACGCATGCGAGATCACGCAGGACCAGCGCCCGCCGGGCAGATGGGCGTAGATGCCGGCGACGGTGTCCGACTCGATCGCGGGGGCCGCCCTGGCACCGTCCGCGGCGAAGCACTCGTCGATGATGCGGCGGTTGCGCATACGGGAGTTGAGCAGACACAACGGGAGGGCGGCAGCCTGCGCCCAGCGGGCCGTGGACGCGCTGCCGAGAGGCCCGTCGACGGGGGTGAGGAGGACGTACCTCTCCTCGTACAGCGGTAGCCGTCGCAGGCCGGCCAGCGCCTCGTCGTCGAGGTACGTCATCGCCGCGTCCAGCTCGAACTCGGTCAGCCCGCGCCGGATCGCTTCCGAGGAGAGCGACTCGATGCTCACCCTGACCCGGGGGTGGCGCTCACAGAACGGGTTCGTCAGCAAGGACGCGGTGGGCAGTGCGGTGGGCACCACCCCGAGGCGGAGGGTGCCGGTCAGTCCGTCGTGCATCGCCGACAACTGCTGCCTCAGCGCCTCCTGTTCGGCGAGGATCCGGTGCGCCCACACCAGGACCACTTCGCCCTCCGGCGTGAGCCCCTCATACCTCCGCCCCCGGCGCACGATCGGCACGCCCAGTTCGTGTTCGAGGCGCCGGATCGCGGCGGACAGCGATGGCTGGGAGACGTAGCACGCGGCCGCCGCGCGGACGAAGTGCCGCTCGCGGGCGAGCGCGACCAGGTACTCCAACTGGCGTAGCAGCATGCGCGACCCCCTGGGGTCTCGGTGTCCGCGGGTGCTCCTTCGAACCGGCCACCCCGCTCTCTAGCCGAAGGGTGTCGACTGTTCGGCCAACTCGCGCTCCAGATAGACCCACGCAGCCGGGCAGCATGAAGTCTCCCGTACGGTACGAGGAGGCGGCAGCCCCCGCCCTGCGGATGCGTGGTCGGATGCGCGGACGGTCCACCACGCCCGCTGCTCACCCGCCGCGTTCTTGGCGTTCAGCATCCTCACCTCACACGGACCCGTCCCAGAATGTGCGCGGGGTGTAACCCCGGACAATTCCAGTGTGTGACAGGCTGGAAATTCGATCTTCCTACGGTGCTGATCGTGGGATGGGGCTCGCCGTCGGCGGGTCCATCCCGGCTTGGGACGGTACACGCGCGGTGGGGCGGGGATTCGGTGGCATCTGGCTCGATGGACGGCAGCAGCGTCCGCACGGTCTGCTCGTACTGCGGCGTCGGCTGCGGAATCGTGCTCGACATCACGCGGGACCCTGCCGACGGCCGCCGCCGCGCGGCGAAGGCGTCCGGGGACAAGGCGCACCCCGCCAACTTCGGCCGCCTGTGCACCAAGGGGGCCACCAGCGCGGACATGATGGCCGCGGACGGACGGATCACGACGGCGCTGGTGCGGGCCGAGCGCGGTGCCGAGCCCGCCGAGACGGGCGTGGACGAGGCGATCACCGCGGTCGCGGGCCGGCTGCGGGCGATCCTGGACGAGCACGGCCCGGACGCGCTGTCCTTCTACGTCAGCGGTCAGATGTCGCTGGAGGCGCAGTACTTGGCGAACAAGCTGGCCAAGGGCTTCGTCCGCACCAACCAGATCGAGTCCAACTCCCGGCTGTGCATGGCGTCGGCAGGCACCGGCTACAAGCTGTCACTGGGCGCGGACGGCCCGCCCGGCTCCTACCAGGACTTCGACCACGCGGACGCGTTCTTCGTCATCGGCGCCAACATGGCCGACTGCCATCCGATCCTCTTCCTGCGGATGATGGACAGGATCAAGTCGTCCGGGGCCAAGCTGATCGTTGTCGACCCGCGCCGCAACGCCACCGCCGACAAGGCCGACCTCTTCCTGCAGATCAAGCCGGGCACCGATCTCGCCCTGCTCAACGGCCTGCTGCACCTGCTGGTCGTGAACGGCCACACGGACGAGGCGTTCATCGCCGAGTTCACCGAAGGCTGGGAGGAGATGCCGGCCTTCCTCGCGGACTATCCGCCTGAGAAGGTCGCGGAGATCACCGGCATCCCGGAGGACGACATCCGGCAGGCCGCTGCCTGGATCGGCGAGGCCGGCGAGTGGATGAGCTGCTGGACCATGGGCCTCAACCAGTCCACCCACGGCACCTGGAACACGAACGCCCTGGTCAACCTGCACCTCGCCACCGGCGCCATCTGCCGTCCGGGATCGGGCCCGTTCTCGCTGACCGGCCAGCCCAACGCGATGGGCGGGCGCGAGATGGGCTACATGGGTCCCGGTCTGCCCGGCCAGCGCTCGGTCCTGGTCGAGGCCGAGCGCGCTTCCATCGAGAACCTGTGGAACATCCCCGAGGGCTCACTGCGGACCGAGGTCGGGCGCGGAACGGTCGAGATGTTCGAGCGCATGGCCGCCGGTGACATCAAGGCGTGCTGGATCATCTGCACCAACCCCGTCGCCTCGGTCGGCAACCGCAAGACCGTCATCGCCGGCCTGGAGGCAGCCGAACTCGTCATCACCCAGGACGTCTTCGCCGAGACCGAGACCAACGCCTACGCGGACATCGTCCTGCCCGCGACGCTGTGGGCGGAGTCCGCCGGCATCATGATCAATTCGGAGCGGAACCTCACCCTCGTGCAAGGCGTCGTCGACCCGCCCGGGCAGGCGCTGTCCGACTGGCAGCTGATCGCCCGGGTGGCCTGCGAGATGGGCTTCGCGGAAGCGTTCACGTACGCCACTTCGGAGGAGGTCTTCGAGGAGCTCAAGCAGGCGTGGAACCCCAAGACCGGCTGGGACCTGCGCGGCGTGACCTACGACCGGCTGCGCACCACCCCCGTCCAGTGGCCGGCACCCACCGCCGACGGCCCTGATCGCAACCCGATCCGCTACCTCAACGACGGCGTCAGCCAGACCCTCCTGGAACGCGAGGACGGCAACCGCCCCCGGCTGGCCTTCCCGACCGCGAGCGGACGCGCCCAGTTCTTCGGCCGCCCCCACCTGCCCGCGGCCGAACTCCCCGACGACGACTACCCGTTCGTCCTCAACACCGGTCGCCTGCAGCACCAGTGGCACACCATGACCAAGACCGGCAAGGTCGCCAAGCTCGCGAAGCTCAACCCCGGACCGTTCGTGGAGGTCCACCCCGCGGACGCCGACAGGCTGGGTGTCGTCGAGGGCGACCAGATGGAGATTGCCTCCAGGCGTGGGCGTGCCGTCCTGCCCGCAGTGGTCACCGACCGGGTCCGGCCGGGAACGTGCTTCGCGCCCTTCCACTGGAACGACCTGTTCGGCGAATACCTCAGCATCAACGCCGTCACCAACGACGCCGTCGACCCGATCTCCTTCCAGCCCGAACTCAAGGTCTGCGCCGTCACCCTCGCCAAGACGGCCGCACGCGTCCCGGCGACGCGCCCGAGCGCCGAGCCCGAACCCGTCCAGGCCGAACCCGCCCGGCAAGCAGCGCCGGTGACTGCCCTCCCGTCGCCGACGCCCGCCGTGGCGGCCCCGGCGGACTCCGCCGTCCACGCGCTCGCCACCCTGTTCGGCATCACCGATCTCGCCCCCGCGGCCCTGGCCGAGCCGGAGCGCCGGTACCTGTCCGGATTCCTCTCCGGCCTCGCCGTCGCCCCGCCCGACGGAGGCGTGCCCGTCCTGCCGCCGGGTGCGCCGCTCACCGCGGACAACGCCCTGTGGGCCGACGGTGTGCTCGCCGGCATCTTCTCCCGTACGGCCGCGCCTCCCACCGCCGCACCGGCTCCTATGCCCGCGCAGACCGGCGCCCCGGCCGCCGACTCGGCGGTGCCGACGCGCCGCCTGGTCATCCTGTGGGCCTCGCAGACCGGCAACGCCGAGGAGTTCGCCACCACCGCAGCCACCCACCTCACCGAGTCCGGTCGTACCGCCGAACTGCTGCCGATGACCGCCGCCTCCCCGGCAAGCCTCACGCCGGACACTGACGTACTTCTCGTCACCAGCACCTTCGGCGATGGCGACGCCCCCGACATCGGCACCGATTTCTGGCGGGCACTCTCCGCCCCGGACGCGGGACGGTTGGAAGGAATCCGCTACGCGGTCCTGGCCTTCGGCGACTCCAGCTACGACGACTTCTGCGGCTATGGCCGCCGCCTCGACGAACGCTTCGACGCCCTCGGCGCCACCCGGCTCGTCCCCCGCACCGACTGCGAGCCCGACTTCGAGGAGCCGGCCCAAGAGTGGCTCGGCCAGGTCGTCACCGCCCTGGCCACCGCCGACGAACGGCAACCCGTGCGCGCGGGCGCGACCGAGACGACCGCCCCCGCAGCCACCGTCGCGACAACCCCGGTCGCCTCGCCCACAAGAACGACACCGCCACCGGCGGGCTATACCAAGGCATCGCCCTTCGCCACTCTCCTCGTCGGCAACAGGCTGCTGAGCCTTCCCGGTTCCGACAAGGAGGTCCGGCAGTTCGCCTTCGACACCCGTGACGGCGAACTCGCCTACGACGCAGGCGACGCCCTCGGTGTCTGGCCGGCCAACGGCGCCCCGCTCGTCGCCGAATGGCTCGCCCTCACCGGCCTGGACCCCGACGAACCCGTCGACCTCGGCGATGACACGGCCCTCCCTTTCGAAGAAGCCCTGCGCACCCGCCTGGACATCGCCCGCATCAGCACCGATCTGCTGAAATTCGTGACGGACCGCACCGGCAACCACGAACTGAAGCGGCTGCTGCGGTCCGACAACAAGGACGCCCTCGCGCAGTGGAGCTGGGGCCGGCAGGCCGCCGACGTCGTCGCCGAATTCCCTGTCCGCGCCTCGGCACCGGAATGGGCGAGCATCCTCAAGCGCCTCCAACCGCGCCTGTACTCGATATCCTCCAGCCCGCTCGCGCACCCCGGCGAGGTCCGCCTCACCGTCTCCGTACTCCGCTACACCAACGACCTCGGCCGCGACCGCAAAGGCGTCTGCTCCAGCTACCTCGCAGATCACGCCGACGACGGCCCGGTCCAGGTCTTCGTCCAGCGCTCACCGCACTTCCGCCCGCCCGCCGACCCCGCCACCCCCATGATCATGGTCGGCCCCGGAACCGGCGTCGCCCCCTTCGTCGGGTTCCTCGAAGACCGCCAGGCCCGCGGCCACACCGGCCCCAACTGGCTCTTCTTCGGCGAACAGCGCCAGGCCACCGACTCCTACTACCGCGAGGAACTTCAGGCGTACCAGGCATCCGGCCACCTCAACCGCCTCGACCTCGCCTTCTCCCGCGACCAGCGCAACAAGGTCTACGTCCAGGACCGCATGCGCGAACAGGGCCCCCGCTTGTGGCAATGGCTCCAGGACGGCGCCCACTTCTACGTCTGCGGTGACGCCTCCCGCATGGCCAAGGACGTCGACCAAGCCCTCAAGGACATCGCCACCACGCTCGGCGGCATGACCCAAGACGAGGCCGCTGCCTACGTCCGCCGCCTGGCCTCGGACAAACGCTACGTCCGCGACGTGTACTGACGGCCGGCACCGCACCGGGTATCGCAGTGTCCGTCCGGCGAATCCTTGCGGGGATGCGGCCTCGGCGCGGTCAGGGCGTCGCACGGACGACGACGAGCGAGCCCTCGTAGGTCGGCTGCGTGCGCAGGTGCCCGAACCGCTCGTCCCAGGATCCGGAGTCCAGGTCGCGGCGCAGGGTGCGGTCGAAGTGCTCGCGGGCGTCGTCGTCGACGAAGCTCCAGGCGGAGCACGCCTGGCGGGCGGCGGGGTCGAGGAGCATCTCGGGGCGGCCGTAGTACGCCTCGTTGAAGCCGTCCGTACAGTCGAGCGGAATCGGTACGGCCTCGACGGTGACCGTCCCGCCGAGGGCTGCGGTGATCTCGTCGAGGGGAGGGTAGCGGCGCGCCTCCGTGTCGAGGACCTCGGGCGCGTACTCGTACAGCCAGAAGTTCCGGACGAGCGCGGGGTCGCAGGTCAGCACCACGACAGGACCGACGGCCACGCGCCGCATCTCGCGCAGTCCAGCGGTCACGTCGCTCCACTGGTGGACGCTGAACATCGTCATCGCGGAGTCGAACTCGCCATCGGCGAAGGGCAGGTCCTCGGCGACGGCGTCGACTGCCCGGGTAAGCCCGTCCGGCCGTTGCGCGCGCATCGAGGCGGACGGCTCTACAGCCGTCACGATGCCGCCGACGTTCTCGTACGAACCGGCCCCCGCCCCGACGTTGAGGACGGTTCGAGCTTCTCCCAGGGCCTGGGCGATCTGTCGGGCGACGCGTCCGTCCGGCCGGCGGTAGGTGGAGTACCCGGAGCCGCTCGCGCCGTAGTCGACGTCGCCGGCGCTGCCGTCGTGCGAACGTGTCGTCATCTGCCTTACCTCGCCTTGTGAGCAGGAACAGCGGTAACGGAGGGAAGGCCGGCGCGGCGGCGACCTGATCGGTGGCCTCCGCGGCGACAGCCGCGCCCTCCATCCTGCATATGCTGCTCACAGATCGCAATCAGCTCACGAATGCTTGGTTGATCGACTAATTCAGTGTGCAGATGCGGTTCAGTGATTTGGATGTGTCGCCAGGGGAGTGGCCCAGTCGCGGGCAGATCAGGCCCGAAGAACGGCGCGGGCGAGGAAGTGGTGGGCGGCGTCCTCGTACTCGTCGACGTGCCAGCCGGTCGTCTCCAGGGCGGGGCGGAGGTTGTTCTCCGCGAGGAGGTCGTCGAGGTCGAGGGGCGGCCGTGGCGGGCCGCGCTCTCGGCTCGGCGGGAGGGGTGGAACAGCGGCTTCTGGTGATTCGACCAACGTCAAAGGGGCGATTCACCGAATACCTCTGGGGATCAACCACTCATGAGGGGCGTTTCTCCGGTGCTACTTTCGGCCCGGCCGCGTGAGGAGGCAGGCATCACCACCATCTGCCCCGCTTGTCACCCGCGGCCATCGCGGTGGGAGGCTCAGGACGAGGAATGGCGCGATGACGGTACGCGACCGGATGGACGAGCGGCTGCGGGTGCTCCGGCTGCTGGAGGCCGAGCGAATGGCGCGGGCCGTGTTCGACCGAGCGATGGAGGAGGGTGTCATCGCCCCGGGCAGGTACGAGAGCGAGGCCGAGAGTGAGATCCGCAGCATTGCCCGGGAGGTCACGGGTCCGATGCTGTCGGGCCCGGGGCGGCTCGTGCGGTCCGGACCTCACACGGTGCTCGCCACCGGGCAGCGGATCCCGAATCGAGCGATCGGGATCGACGACCTCGTGGTGGTGGATCTCAGCCCGCTGATGGTCGGTCACGAGACGGGTTTCGCCCGTACGGTCGTCTTCGGCGAGGATCCTGGCCAGCGCCGGCTCGTCAAGGATCTGCACGGGGTGTTCGTGGACAGCCGAGGAGTATTCCGGAGAGACGAGAACATCACCGGCGGTCAACTGCATGCCGAAGTCCGCGCTTTCGCCCACAAGGCAGGTTGGGAGCTGGGCACATGGCACGTCGGCCGCTTGACGGGCACCGCGGCCGAGGGCAACTCTGCGCCGGCGCGAGGGGAGGAGTTGATAGCCCCGGAGAACAGCAAACCCCTGCGCCGCATGGACCGCGCGGGGTTCCGCGCCCACTGGACGATGGAGATACGACTCGTCGACGAGTGCAGCGGGTTCGCCGGAACGCACAAGCAACTCCTGGACCTCGTCTGACGCACGGCGATCGCGCGGGCACCGCCCACATCCGTCCGGGGCGAAGCCCCCATCCTGTGGGCCCGCAACGAGGACTCCGTCCGCGAGATCTCCTCCGCGCCGGCCGAAGAAGCGGGCGAAGAACAAGGACTGGCCGCACCTGTCGGTCTCGCGCCCGGTCGCGGGGATGCTCGACCTGCGCATGGCGCTATGCGGGCCGGATCGTTCGGTCGGCGGGCTTGCCGAGGTCCCACTCGGCGCAGTTGCCGGGGCCGGGCCGGCGATGACGTCAAGCCGGCTTCCGAGGTCGGCCGGACGGCAGCGGCCCCATTGTCCTCCCCGCCGCAGGAGAACGTCTCTGGAGTCGGGCGTGGAGCCGAACGGATGGAGAATCGCTTGCTCCGACGGTGCTCGACGTCATCGCCTCGGGTTTGACCTCGCGTGGTCCAATGCCGCTCATGGCAACACTTCTTGACATGGCACAGCTGTTCCGTTCCCTGCACGTACCAGGCGCGCCCCTGGTCCTGCCCAACGCATGGGACGGCGCTTCCGCTCGTGTCGTGGCGAACGCGGGCGCTCGTGCGATGGCGACCACCAGTGCCGGGGTCGCCTGGTCACTGGGCCACGGCGACGGCGATCATCTGACCCGGGACCAGGCGCTCGGCGCGATCGCCCGGATCGCGGCCGTTATCGACGTGCCCGTCACCGCCGACATCGAACGCGGCTACGCGACCGACTCGGCCGGCGTCGCCGAGACCGTGCGAGGCGTGCTTGCGGCCGGAGCTGTGGGGATCAATCTGGAGGACACCCTGCGTCCCGTCACCGAGCAGGCCCACCGGATCGCAGCGGCCCGCGAGGCCGCGGACGAGACCGGCATTCCGCTGTTCATCAACGCCCGCATCGACACGCATCGCCTGCCGCCCGGTGACCGCTCGGCCTGGCTGGACGCAACGCTCGCCCGCGCCCGCGCCTACGGGGCAGCCGGCGCGGACGGCATCTTCGTTCTCGGCACACCGGACGCCCAGACAGTCGGCACGCTCGTCAGCTCTCAACCGCTGCCTGTGAACGTCCTGGCCGGACCCGGCGCACTGTCCGTGTCCGAGCTCGCCGACGCGGGAGCCGCGCGCATCAGCGCGGGATCCTTCATCGCCGAGGCAGCGTACGGGCTCGTCCAGCGGGCCGCTTGCGAACTGCTGGAGAAGGGCACGACGAGCGCACTGGAGGGCGGCTTCGACTACGCCGGCCTCAACGCTCTGCTCCTGTCCGGCCCCGCGCGCTGAGACGCAGTCAGGAGCGCAGCAGGACGCCGACCACGGCACGTAGTGGTCGGCCGTCGGGTGGGCGACCGAGGCGCCGGGTGCCTTGTGCCGGTAGTCGGTGAGGGCGTCGACATCGCCCCGGTCGAGTGCGTCTACGGCCCACTCGTCGAAGGCTCTGGTGTGTGCGGCGAGGTCCGGGCGGCGGAAGACCGCGAAGCTGTGGGTCATGAAGCCCGAGCCGATGACCAGGATGCCTTCATCGCGCAGGGACCGGAGACGTGCCCCGAGCTTGAGCAACGCGGCGGGGTCGAGGCTGGGCATCGACAGTTGGACGACCGGAATGTCGGCCGCGGGATACATGGCCATGAGCGGGATGAACGCGCCGTGGTCGAGACCCCGGACACGGTGCTCGTGCACCGTGGTCGCCGGGCTGAGCGTGGCCGCGAGCCGACGGGCGAGGTCGGTCGCGTCCGGGGTCGCGTAGGGCAGGGTCTTGTAGCGGGGGTGGAAGCCGCTGAAGTCGTAGTGGAGCGGGGTGCCCGCCGCCGCGCCCGAGATCGCGGCCGGCGCGTCCTCCCAGTGCGCTGAGATGATCACGATGGCTTTCGGTTTGGGCAGGGACTGCGCCCAGGTGAACAGGTCGTCGAGCCACTGCGGATCGTCGAGGGTGAAGGGCGCTCCGTGGCTGATGAACAGGCTCGGCAGCGCCCCGTCGGCGGGGGTCCAGAGCCGCTGTTCGTGGGCCCGGGGGAGGACCTGGGCGAGGTGATCGTCGTATGCCCCGGCGGGGATGCGGGGCGTGTGCAGGGTGGGCATGGTCGTCATGGCGTGTCGCTCCTTGCCGGTTGGGGCGGGTCCGGCCCGGGCGGCCTCATCGGCAGGTCGCCCGGGCCGCGTTCGGCGTGATTCACCTGTGGGGCCGGCTGCCGGCTCCGACGGCGGTGCTCAGCCGAAGATCTGGCTCTCGGTGGCGTAGAAGAAGCGGGTCTTGGAGCGGTCGAGGAAGTTCTCCTCGTCCGCGGCGACGGCCGTGGTGTAGGTGTCGGAGGTGAACCAGCGGGCGGCGTCCGCGATGGTGTCGACCCACACCTCGGCGACACCGTCGTAGACGGCTGTGCTTATGCCGGGGATCTCGTCGTCGGTGGGCAGGAGTTGGACGTAGCGCCGGACCGGGACCTCTCCGCCGGGCAGGCTCGTGATCAGCGCGGTGTGCTTCGGCCAGTAGTCCACGAACTCCTCATGGGTGAGGTCTGCCCGCCGGGTCAGGAAGATGCTGATCTTGATCACAGATGGCTCCTTGAAGCCGAGATTGAGTTGCCTGGGCAACTCATACGGTAGGTGACGATAACTTGCCCAGGCAAGAGATGTCTCTTGCCTGGGCAAGTAGGATGGGTCGTATGGACGCATCGTCACCGTGGCTCGACGCCGAGCAGCAGGAACTTTGGCAGGACCTTCTCACCGTCGTCATCGCGCTGCCCGCGGCCCTGGACCGTCAACTGCAGCGCGACGCGGGGATCTCGAACTTCGAGTACGGGGTGCTCGCCCGGTTGTCGATGGCGGATGACGCCACCATGCGGTTCAGCGAGTTGGCCCGGGACTGCAACAGCGCGCTCCCGCGGCTGTCGAAGCTGATGGACCGTTTCGAGGCGCGGGAGTGGATCGTCCGTCGAGTCGACCCGAGCGACGGGCGCTACACCCTGGCCACCCTGACCGACAGCGGTCGGCAGAAGGTCGTCGACAGCGCGCCCGGGCACGTGGCGCAGGTGCGGCGACTCGTGTTCGACCCCCTGACCGCTGCCCAGCGCCGCCAACTCGGCGCGGCACTGGCCGGCGTCGCCGAGACCGTGCGGCGGGAGTCAGCCGGCGGTCCCACCGGGTGAGCGCGCGCACCTCCCGCTCGGCGCGCGGCCGCGCTCGGCGGCGGTGATGATGCTGCGGACGTTCAGGTCTGCCCGCCGGGCCGGGGTCGTCTGGTCGACTACGACGGAGCAGCCTGCCCACTGCCCGCCGCATTCCTCGACCATCGCTGCGGTCGGACTGGCGGGGAATGTGGACTGGCGGGCGGCACTCCTCTTCTGGACCTGGCGCTGACCAGAGAGACGAACCTGGCCCACACTCCCCGCGCGGGTTATGTGGCCTTCAAGGGGCGAGCAGCGGGCCGAAAGTCTGGCGGGCGATGCGTTCGGCGGTCGGCTGGTCGATCAGCTGGCCGGGGATGTCGGGGTGTTGGCTTGTCCAGGTGCGGGCGGTCGCGGCGTCGGTGAAGAAGTTCAGTGCGTCACAGCAGGCGGAGGCGGCGGGCCCGCCGCCCGGACGCTGCCCGACGAACACCACCGCGGTCGCCGGTTTCCACCGGACGGTGCCCGTGGTGGAGGTGACGGTGACGGGGGCGCCGCTGACCGGGTCGGTGGAGGAGATCACCGCGTCCTGGCCGAGCATGGCCGGGATGCCCAGGGCGTCGATGGCGCACATCGACCAGACTTCCACCCCGCTTTCGAGGCGGACCCTGTGGCGGGTGGGGACAGCGGAGAACGGGTAGGCGGCGCAGATGTTGCCGGTCTGGTCCAGGGTGAGGAAGTCCTCGTCGGCCAGTTCGGCAAGCACCTCGGTGGCGTTCCGCCTCGCGCCGGCCGCCACCGGCTGAAGCATCCGTGCGGCGGGGGCGACCCCGGTGGCGGCGAAGTGGCGCAGGATCTGCTGGTGCACCGCGCGCAGGCCGTTCTCGGCCGGCGCGCGGCGCCCCCGGCCGGCCCGGCCGACCACGTCCAGCGCATCCGGCGGCTGTGGGGTGCAGCAGTCCGAGGCTTCCGCAGCACGGCCCCGTGGTGCCGCCCCGGCGAGGGCCTGGCGGAGGGCGGACTCGTCCGGCACGCCCGACACGGCGCCGTCGGCGTTCCTGTACAGGCGGCACGACATGCTTGGCACAGCCCCGGGCGGCGCGAACGGGTCGGTGCCGTCGATCAGGATCGTCGGCGACCCGCACATGCCCAAACGGGACGCCTCGGCCTCGTCCGCCACCTCGACCAGCTCCACCTGAGCCTGTCGTCCATCGAGTGCGGCGGTCACCCGCTCCAGCGCGGGCTGCGCGTTGGGGCAGTCCGCCACCGTCAGTACCGTGATCCGCATCCGCCCAGTCCTCCACGCCGTCGTTCGCCCTTCCATACCGACGGTAGACCTACCAGTGCACTGGTAGGTCAAGGACTGGGCTGCGAGACCACCGTCGTCCGCTACACCCTGGCCCCGTGGCCTCGGAGTTTCGTCAGGGCCCGACGCGGTGGGGTCCCCAGGCGCCCGACGGGTCGACGTCGGCTCCAACGGCGACCGCCTGATGGAGGTTTGTGTATGGAGGTCGTGTTACGTGGGCTGAGTTTCGCCCGGCCGCACTGACAGGGCCCTCAGACCTGGTCGAGGAGATGCGGGCCGTTGTTGCGGACGTTGTTCACGGCCATGGAGACGGGTCGGGCGTCGAGTTGTCCTTCCGCGGGTTGGGTGAGCAGGGCTCGGAGGTCTTCGGTGTTCTGGTGGTGGGGGTCGAGCCAGGCGTCGTAGTGGTCAGGGGTGA
>NZ_JBHXPI010000010.1:0-196993 GCF_042718575.1 Streptomyces sp. NPDC058579 | reverse complement strand
CAGTTGGTTACACGACCTGGTTACACGACCTGGTTACACGACCTGGTTACACGACCTGGTTACACGACCTACGAGTGCGAGGTCGCCCCGGACCGGTTCGTCGGCCGCCACACCCACGGGTGGGCGTCCGCGCCCAGGCCGACGGCGACCGGGCCGCCCGGGAGCAGCCGCAGGGCCGAGCTCTGCACGGCCACCGCTCCCTGGTTACGGGTCCAGAGCCGGCCGCCCCGGCGTAGTTGGATCCGCCCGCGCAGGTCCCGGCCGAGGAGAACCGTTCCGGCTCCGTCGGCCGCCGCGGCCACGGGGCCGTACCCGTCGAAGGACGCGTTCCCGCGACGCTGCGACAGCAGCTCCTTGGCGGCGGGCTTGCGGTAGTACACGTCGAGCCCGGTACGGCCCCGGCCCGGTACGGCGGCGACCGGGTCGCCCGAGAGGGGGAGCGGGGCGGCCGGGACGGAGTCGATCCAGTGCTGGACGGACTTCCGGCCCGCGGCGAGGACGTGGACGCGTCCGTCGGCGTCGACCACGGCGTCCAGACCGTCCTGGATCTCCTCGGCTCCGGGCAGCACGCGCCACGGGGACCAGGTGCCGTCGGTGGACCGTACGCGCGTCGACACGCCCTTCTCCGCGTTACGTATGAAGAGGTGGACCCGTCCGTCGGGGCCGGTCACCGCGACCGGTACGCCTATGCGGCGGCCCCGGTCGTCCTTGCGCTCCGGGTTGCCCAGACCGCGCCAGGCGAGGAACGGGCCGTCGGGGGAGCGCTGTTCGAGCAGGACGACCTCCCGCTTGTTCGGCCCGCCGCGCCCCGTGAGCGAGGCGAACCGCACCCCGAAGAGCAGGACCCGGCCGTCGGGCAGCGTCGCCGAGCCGAGCGCGGGCGCGAGCGGACCGCCGCCCAGGTCCGTCGGCTCGCCCCACAGGCCGGTGCCGCGCTCCGTCTCCCGCCAGCGGACGGCGCGAAGCCCGAGCACCCCGTAGGCGTCGAGCCGCCCGTCGGGCCGGACGACGACGGCCGGGCCCGCGCCGGGCCAGCGGTAGTGGGTGGCCCGTACCCAGCCCTTGCCCTGCCTGAGGGGACTGCCGCCGCCGATGCCGTAGTCACCGCAGCCGGAGGGGTTGCCGCACTGCCACTCGGGATTGCCGCCGTAGTTGAAGAGGTGGCCGGCCTTCTCCTTGAGGACCTGTGGGGGGAGGTTCTTGGGCCAGTGCCGGTTGTAGTACCCGCGGAAGGCCGTCGCCACGAACGCGGGTATCTGCCCCGGCCCCTTCTGGGCCTCGGCGACCCAGCGTATGAGCGCGGCCCAGGAGAATTCGGCGACGGCGGTGTGCACGCCGTGGTCGGAGTAGCCGGGCTGCTCGGCGTCGCGCTTGCGGGCGGCCGCGGTGCTGATCTGGATGTCCGGGTCGGGGTCGAGGGTGTGGACGACGGTCGGCCGGTAGCGGTCGAGGAGGCCGACGAGGACATCGATCAGCTGGTCGTGGTCGTACGTGTCGGGGCGGTCGACGGGGGAGTCCGCGGAGAGGTGCGTACGCAGTTCGAGCGCGCGGTCCTTCCAGAGGTTGACCAGGGCCATGTAGCGCCGGGGGGCGTGCTCGGGCAGGTTGAGGAAGATCAGCTCGACCCGGCGGCCGCCGTTCATGAGCGTGTTGATCTCGGCGCGGCGCCCGCCGCGGAGCGTGGTGACGCCCTTCTCCCAGGGGGTGAACTTGTCGAGCCCGAGGAGCGTCGCGTACGCCTGGCGCAGACCCTGGTGGCGCGAGGACGAGTAGGCGGCCCGGTCGGGCTTGGCCGGCGGCATGCCCTTGATCCGGTTCACACCGGTGTGCTCGCCGGCCGTGACGTAGACGGAGACCAGCGGGACACCGGCGTCGAGCATGCGCTGGGTGTCCGGGTTCATGAAGTACAGGTCGTCGTCCGGGTGCGCGGCGAACTGCATGACCTGCTCGCGGCGGGTACTGACGATCGGTACCCCGGGCGCGGGGTCGGCGACGGGCTGCGCGCGGCGGGGCGCCTCGGGCACGGAACACCCGGAGAGAACCGTCGAACCGAAGGCGGTGGCACCGAGGGCGGCGCCTGCCGCGAGAATCCCGCGGCGACGGAGGAGACCCTTCTTGAGCAGCCCGAAACCGTCCACTGTTGCTTTCCCCCCGTACCACGCGCACGTGCCCTGGAATCCGCGGGAGGCCTGCTCCAGGCCCGCTGCCGCGACTGGCTAGACGGGTTTTCGAACAGGGAGGTTGCCCGGAAATTCGCTCATGTGACCGGGGGGTGAGGGAGGGGTGGGGGTGGGGGAGGTGGGGTGAACGGCCAGGTCACAGGAAGATCAACAGTCCCTGCCCCGCGCGCATCGAGTGACGGGTGCCGTGACACTCTCCGCTGCGAAGGCGTGATCAGGGGTGGGGGAGCAGCGTGAGCGAGAAGGATCCGTCGGTCTCCGACGAGGAGTGGGCGGCGTTCGTCGAGGCGGCGAAGAGGGACGGGGTCGGGGTCGGTACGGGTGGGGCTTCTCGTTCGGCGCCCGCACGGGAGCCCGAGGGCTGGCGCACCGGCCCGGCCTGGCAGGAGACGAACGGACGCGGCGGCGGCGGGCGGAAGCGCAAGGTGAAGGGGGCCGTGGGCTTCGCAGCGGCCGCAGCCGTCCTGCTCGTCGCCTTCCGCCCGCAGCTAGTCACCGACCACCTGCCCGAGGGGCTCGGGGGCCCGGGGGAGACCACTCCGCTTGCGGCCGAGAGCGCCCGCCCCACGGCGGCGCCGTCCGAGGAGGCGTTCGCGGAAGGCCCGACGCTGAGCGAGCCGTTCCGGGGCTCGCCGGCGCTGCGGTGGACGGACGGGGCCGCCGGGATCGAGACGCCGCAGGCCACGGCCGTCGGCTGGATGTCGAAGAACGAGGTCGCGGCCGCGCTGAAGACGACGAAGGACTTCCTCGTCGCCGCCAACCTCGACCCGGCCGTCGTCAACGGAGGCAGGCCGACGGCGGCGTTGGCGCTGCTCGACCCGCACCAGCCCGATGTCCGCTCCGGCATGGAGAAGGGCCTGACCAGAGCCACGGAGAAGAACGACCCCACCCATCTGTTCAGCCGGTTCAGCCCGGCGGAGGCGAAGCTCGTGGGGTCCGTGGTCAAGACCCGGGGGCGGATGACGCTGGAGAACGGCAAGGGCGCGTACGCGAACTACGTCCTGATCCACACGGACTACACCTTCGTCTACCCGGTGGTGAAGGTGCGGCCGGGCGCCGACGAGGTCGCGCGGACGGTCGCGCGCCGCCAGATCACCTTCGCGCTGCCCGACCCGGACGTGTACCGGGCGACCAAGGGCAAGCTGTCGGTGAGCCGGATGAACTCGAGCGTCGGCAACGACGAGTGCGACCGGCCGAAGGACGGGTTCTTCCACCCGATGTTCACCGAGGACCACACGGCGTCACCGGGCACGGACCCGTCGGGCCCGGCCACGGACCCGTACGACCGCAGCAAGGACCTGACGGACCTCCCGAAGGAGTGCGGAAGGCTCACGCGAAGCTGAGTTGGGGGGCCGTGGCCACCTCTCCGCTCCCGAGCGCGACGGTCACCCGAACCCGCATAGGACCGTCCTCCCTCCGCGACAGCAGCACGACGTCCTTGACCCGGGCGGTCGCGCTGCCGAGGAGGGCCTCGGCGGTGGTGGCGAGGGTGTGCGGGTCGCGGCTGCGGCCGAGGGAGAGGTGCGGGGTGAAGCCCCTGGCCTGGTCCCCGCACAGCGGGAACCGCGCCTCCAGGCCCTCCCGCAGCCGGGCCCACGGCGCGTCGCCGTCCGCGCACGGGTCGAGCCATACGGTGGCGTCCTCACGGTGCCCGAACCAGTGCACGCCCTCCAGCCGGGCCCGGAACGGCGGCACCTCCCGCACCGCCGCCGCGACGAGCGGGACAGCCCGCTCGAAGTCGGCCTCCGGTACGAAGCCGAAGAGCACGTTCACGTGCGGCGGCCAGCGGTGGACCTGGCGGTCGTGCGCGCGGCGGACGTGCTGGATGGCGGGCCACAGCGGGCGGGGCGGAATCCACGCGACGGCGGTCCGCCCGCTCGGCGGCACGACGAGCACCTCCCCGGGCGGCAAGGGCCCCTCGACCCGGTCCGGCAACACGGCATCGAGCCGGTCGACCCCGGTGCCCCGATCCCAGACGACAAGCCCGTCGACCTCGAACAACACGACCCGATGCCAGGGCACATGCCCACCGGGCACGAAGTCGGCGAGCGCGACGCGCTTAGGCTCGTCCGTCCCCCGCTCATGGATCCCCATCACGAACCGCTCGGGATCGAACCGGTCGTCCCACAGAACCCGGTGATAGATCTCGTCGCTGGTACGCACGCGAGGCGACTGCCCGCGAGGACGGGACTCACTCGCCGGGCTCATGGGGCGGAGGCCCTGGCGGGCTGCGGGTCTCGGTGCGGGTCGGGTTCCGGGGCGTTCGTGGGCGGCGGGTCTCTGGGCGGGTCGTGTTCCGGGGCCTCGGGGGCTTCGGGTCTCTGAGGCGGTCGTGGTCGGGGGGTCTGGCGGGTTTCTGGTTCGGCCGCCCTCGTTCTGAGTGTGGCGACCTCCGGTGGTGCGTCAAGGGCGCTCCTTCGTCGCGTCGGCTTCGCCGATTGCGCTTCGCTCCACCCTTGACCCACCACCTCCGGTCGCCTGCTTTTACTCGGGGGGCGGCCGGGGGGCGTGGCCACCGGGGAGGCCGGGGATCGCTGCGGTGGCGGGGCGGGGTGGCGGCCGGTGGGTGGGGGGTCCGGGTATCGCTCCGGTCGTGGGGGCGGCCTGCGGGCCGGTGGGTGGGGGCTCGGGGATTGGCCGGGCGGGGCGGGTCCCTTGTGCCCGGTGGGGTGGGGGCCGGGGATCGCTGCGGTGCGGGGGCGGCCTGCGGCCCGGTGGGTGAGCGCTCGGGGATGGGCCGGGTGGGGCGAGTTCCTTGCTCCCGGTGGATGAGGGGCCGGGTATCGCTTCGGTCGCGGGGCGGCTGCCGTCCGGTGGGTGGGGGCTCGGTTCGCGGCGGGGGCGGGTGAGTTGGTGCTGGTCGGCTCGGGGGTGCGCGGTGGTGGCGTGGGGCGGTGACGGCAGGGGCTCAGCGTCTGGCGGTTGCCGTTCGGTCGGGCTTCATGCCCCGCCGGTCACTCCCGGTGGGTCCTAGGTACCTGGCGGCGGCAGCCGGGCGGGCGGTGGGGCGGCCTGCGCCCGCCCGGCGCGCCCTAAGTGCAGCGAACTCCGAGTATCCGCACCCGAGCCATGGCTAAAGCGGTGCATACCGGGCGTCGGTAGCGACTTCGGGGGGAAACGTGCACCCGATGAAGGCGCGCTCCCTTCCTCTACTCCTGGCTCGCTGGCCTATGTCCTGGCGGCTGGCGGCTTTCCGGCCGATCGGGCAGGGGCTACGCCGCATCCACTCGGACTGACCAGCCGGGCCTGAAGCCCGGCCGCCCGCCCGGCGTCAGTCGCTGAGCCGGTGCCGTCACCGCCCCATTCCACTGCCGCGCACCCACCACCGACCCGCACCGACGCCCCACCCCCGCTGCGAACCGAGCCCCCACCCACCGGGTGGCAGCTACTCCCGCTACCGGAGCGATGCCCGGCCCCCCACCCACCGGGCCGCAGGCGGCACCCGCCACGGCAGCGATCCCCGGCCTCCCCCGTGGCCACGCCCCCGGGCCGCCCTCCGAGAGTGTTTTCGCGCCTGGAGGCGCCGGGTCAAGGGTGGCCGTAGGCCATCGCGGAGCGACGCGACCGCAGGGAGCGCCCTTGACGCGGCGGTGGAAGGTGCGACTCTCGGAGAGAGGGCGGCCCCACCAGAAGCTCACCGGGGCCAGGGCCTCGAACTGCTCAGGCGGCCCGTGCTTCGAAGGTCGGTCGGCACTCGCGGCAGTGGCCTGGTTCCGGGGCTCTGTAGGCGCGGTCGCAGGTGTCGCAGTTCTGGAGGGGCTCGGGGGCCTGGGCCGCTGCCGGTAGCGGGGGTGGGAGCAGGGCGGTGAGGCGGTGGGCCAGGAGGCCGGCGGGATGGGCCAGGTTGTCGGGGAGGTTCGCGGCGAGCGTGCGGACGATGGCCTTGGGGTGGGCGCCGCGTTCCAGCCAGGTGGCTACGGCGGGAGCCAGGCGGTGGATGTCCCGTTCGGCGAGTAGAAGCCGGGGCTCATGGAGGCGCAGGCCGGCGAGGACGTCAGCGGCGGGTCGGTGCGCTTGAGCGAGCGGCGCGGGCGGAGTGGGTGGCGGAGCCGGGGTTACGGGGCGGGGTACGGGTTCCGAGCGATGCTCTGGCCGGGCCGGAGACTCCGGCGGCGGAGGAGGCTCGGTACCCGGAGAAGGCCTGGTGCCCGGAGAAGGCCCGGTGCGCGGGGGAGGCTCGGTAGCCGGGGGCGGCACGGTGTCCCGGGGTGTCGTCCGCTCGGGCGCCGCTTCAGCCCCTGGTCGGTTGTACGAGATCGTGCGGGGCGCCAGGCGGCCGTTGGGCAGGCGTTCGTTGAAGCGCTCCAGGTAGCCGTGGTCCTCCAGCTCATGCATGGCGCCGGCGATCCGTAGCTCGCTCTCGGGGAACCAGGCGGCCAGGGCCTTGATCCCGACCGAGGATCCGGCGGGCAGCGACTGGAGGTGGACGGCCAGCCCGATGGCGAGCAGCGAGAGCTTGCGGTGCTGGGCGAGGTGGTTGCCGACGACCGTGTAGCGGGTCGTGTGCCGGACGTTGACGTGAATGAGCCCGGAGGCGCGCGGGGGCGCGCTAGGCTGCGAGTAAGCCATCGGGAAGCTACTACTTCCGTGTTGGTCAGGCCCTCGATCGGGATCGCTAGTCCCGGCCGGGGGCCGACGTCTGTCTGGGGTTGTGTGGCGAGAGCATATGCCAGGCAACCGGCCCCAAATCCAGCCCAGTTGGCGCAGATCACCCGTGCGAGTGACGGCGGGCCGCAGCGAGCGGCCCCTCGGGCCTCGGGGGAGGCTGGAGGGGTTGGGAGGGGTATTTCTGCTCTTGTTTCTTTATCCCTTATAAGCGTCGTGCGTCACCGCCTCGCGGCCGCCCGCGACGCGGTCCCGATCTCCGCCCAGACCGTCTTCCGCGGAACCGGCCCCGAGGTGACGCCCCACCGATCCGCCAGCGCCTGGACGAGCACCAGTCCGTGCCCCGATCCCGCGTACGGAAGGCGGTCACCCCGGGTGTCCGTCACCTCGATACGGAGGGCGGCCTCCGTGGCGCGGAGCGCCAGGCGGAAGTCTCTGCCGGGGACGCGGCCGTGGGTCACGGCGTTCGCGGCCAGCTCGGCTACGACGTGCGCCGTTGCCTCCGAGGCCGCCTCAAGGCCCCAGGTGCGCAGCTGCTCGACGGCCAGGAGCCGGGCGAGGCGGGCGCCACGAGGCGTCGCGGAGAGCTGGATGTCGAACTGGCGTACAGGCGCCAAGAGTTGGGTTCGTTCCGGATTCATGTCACTCAGCGTGGCCGGGTGTGCGTACGCTGCCCAGCGAACTGGCCCTTACGTACGGTGACTGTCCCGAGACTGTCCGGTCCTGTCCCGGCTGTCCGGGGTGGCCCTCCGGGTAGGGGCGGCTGAGGAGGTGGGCGCGCATGAGCGTGGACATGGTGGACGACAAGGGGACGGACGAGCCGGGCTGGGAGGTCGACCCGGACGACGAGTCCGGAGCGGCGGTCGTGGCGGCTGTGGGCCGCCAGATCAGGCTGTGGCGAGAGGCGGCAGGCCTCCGCGCGGTCGATTTCGGAGAGCTCGTCGGGTACGGCGAGGACATGATCCGCAAGATCGAGCGCGGGGCACGCATCCCGCGCCCCGAGTTCCTGGACAGGGTGGACGAGGTCGTGGGGGCCGGCGGGCTCATCTCGGCCATGAAGACGGACGTGGTGGAGGTCCGGTACCCGAAGAAGGTGCGGGATCTGAAGAAGCTGGAGGCGCGAGCGGTCGAGTTCGGCCTCTACAGCACCATCAACATTCACGGTCTCCTCCAGACGAAGGAGTTCGCCTGGGCGCTGCTGCGCACGTGGCGCCCGGCGTATGAATTGGAGGAGCTGGAGCGGCTGGTGGCCGCACGGGTCGATCGGCAGTCGGTGTTCGAGCGGTCTCCGGGGCCCGAGCTCAGCTTCGTCCAGGAAGAGGCGACGCTGCGACGTCCCATCGGAGGGAGAATGGTGCTGCGGGCTCAGCTCGAACGTCTGCTGGAGGTGGGGGAGTTGCCCAACGTCGACATCCAGGTGATGCCGACCGCGCGCGCTGACCACCCCGGCACGGCCGGGCTGATCGAGGTGCTGAAATTCGGGGACGGCACAGCCGTGGGGCGCTCCGATGGCGACTTCAATGGGCGCCCGGTGTCCGACCCGAAAAGGCTCCGGATCTTGGAGCTCCGCTATGGCATCATCCGGGCTCAGGCTCTCACCCCGGTGGAGTCGCGGGCCTTCATCGAACAACTGCTGGGAGAGACATGATCCACGCACCCGAGCTGGAGTGGTTCAAGAGCAGCTACAGCAGCAGCTCGAACGGTGAAGACTGCATCGAGGTCGCCACCACCCCCGCCACCATCCACGTCCGTGACTCCAAGGTCACCGAAGGCCCCCTTCTCGCCTTCGCCCCCCGCGCCTGGGCGGGCTTCGTCGCGTACGCCAGTCAGCGCTGATCCCGCCCGGCCTCCGGGCGGGGCGATCACCCGCGTCCTAGGGTCCGGGTATGAAGCCCAGGGCCGGGGGTGCGCTCACCTCGATCATGGTCGTGCTCACGATGACGACCGGGATGATCGAGGCCGTCAGCTTTCTCGCGCTCGGGCCGGTCTTCACCGCGATGCAGACCGGGAACCTGCTTCTGCTCGCGTTCGCGCTCACCGGCGCCGCCGGGCTCTCGCCGGCCGCCGCCGGGGTCTCCTGCGCCGGGTTCGTGGTCGGCGCGGTGCTCGGGTCGCTGCTCGAGTCGAGCGTGGACGCGCGTGAGCGTCGGTGGTTCGCTCCCGCGTTGCTCGCCGAGGGGGTGCTCCTGGGGGGTGGGGCGCTCGTCGCGTGGCGTACCGGGGTCGACGGGCCGCCCGCGGGGCCCGTGGGCGGGCACCATTTCGTGGTGGTCGCCCTGGTCGCCGCCGCCATGGGGGTACGTAACATCACCACGCTGCGGGTACGGGTCCCGGACGTGCCCACGACGCTGTCCACCCGTGCCCTGACCGCCTTCCTCGGCGGCCTGCCGCACGTCGCCGACCCGCGCATCGGTTCGGGGGCCCGGCATGAGGGGCGGCGGTTCGCCTCGATCGGCGCGATGTTCGTGGGGGGCCTGCTGGGTGGCTGGCTGCTGCATGAGGGCGTGCGCCCGGCGGTGGTGCTGGGGGTTCCGTGCGTGCTGGTGCTGCTGCTCGGTCTCGCGTCCTGGGCGGTGCCCGCCCGGCGTACGACCGAACCCGGCTGACCGCAGGGCCGCGACCGACCCGAACGCCCCCGCCGCGGACCGCGCCCGACCTGCGCACTCGTACCGTGCCGACACCGACCCGACCGGCGCACCCGGCCCCCAGCGCGCCCGCCCCCACCCGTCCGCCCCGAAGGGCCCCCACCCCGGAGGGTCGGCGTTTGACTTGCGTCACGTGCGGGGTATTCTCTCCGGCTCGATTGGCCAGGCCCGCATCCCGTATGGCAGACTGCTGGGGTTGCTCGGTTGAGTGCCGATGCTGCGCGCCTCCCGTCGGGAGGACCGGAAGCGAGTCCCACAGTACTCGTCGACCCCTCGGGTCGGACGTACGGGAATCTTCCGGGAAGTGTCAGCGGGGTACCGGCCAGGCGCTCGGGTGGTGTTCTGCCCCCCGGCTTCGCGGTTCTGGGAACCGCACCCCCTTGGTTGGGAGATCCCTAGGGATTTCTGCGTAGAGGGAGTGCGACACGCCCGACCGCGTGGGTCGGAGGCGGAGTCAAGAGAACCCCCGAGTACCAGAGCGTTAACCAAGACAAAGGACTACTGAGTAGCCATGGCGGGACAGAAGATCCGCATCCGGCTCAAGGCCTACGACCACGAGGTCATCGATTCCTCGGCGAAGAAGATCGTCGAGACGGTGACGCGTACTGGTGCGTCGGTCGCGGGCCCGGTGCCGCTGCCCACTGAGAAGAACGTGTACTGCGTCATCAAGTCGCCGCACAAGTACAAGGACTCGCGCGAGCACTTCGAGATGCGCACGCACAAGCGCCTCATCGACATCCTCGACCCCACGCCGAAGACGGTTGACTCGCTCATGCGCCTCGACCTCCCGGCGGGCGTCGACATCGAGATCAAGCTCTGAGGTGACGCGCGAGATGGCTAAGAACATCAAGGGCATCCTGGGCGAGAAGCTCGGCATGACGCAGGTCTGGGACGAGAACAACCGGGTTGTCCCGGTGACCGTCGTCAAGGCCGGCCCCAATGTCGTGACCCAGGTGCGTACGAACGACATCGACGGCTACGAGTCGGTCCAGATCGCCTTCGGCGAGATCGACCCGCGCAAGGTGAACAAGCCCCTCAAGGGCCACTTCGCCAAGGCCGACGTCACCCCGCGCCGTCACCTTGTGGAGCTCCGCACCGCTGACGCCTCCGAGTACACGCTCGGCCAGGAAATCACCGCCGAGCTCTTCGAGGCCGGTGTGAAGGTCGACGTCACCGGTAAGAGCAAGGGCAAGGGCTTCGCCGGTGTCATGAAGCGCCACAACTTCCGTGGTGGCAAGGCCTCCCACGGTGCCCACCGCGTGCACCGTAAGCCCGGTTCGATCGGTGGCTGCGCCACCCCCGGCCGTGTTTTCAAGGGCATGCGCATGGCCGGCCGGATGGGTAACGAGCGCGTGACCACCCAGAACCTGACCGTTCACGCCGTTGACGCGGAGAAGGGCCTGCTCCTGATCAAGGGTGCGGTTCCTGGTCCGAACGGCGGCCTCGTCCTGGTCCGCACCGCGGCCAAGGGGGCCTGAGGATATGAGCACCATTGACATTCTGTCGCCCTCCGGCGACAAGACCGGGACCGTCGAGCTCCCGGCCGAGATCTTCGAGGCCAAGATCAGCATCCCGCTGATCCACCAGGTCGTCGTCGCGCAGCTGGCCGCCGCCCGTCAGGGCACGCACAAGGTCAAGCGTCGTGGCGAGGTCCGTGGTGGTGGCAAGAAGCCGTACCGCCAGAAGGGCACCGGCCGCGCCCGTCAGGGTTCGACCCGCGCCCCGCAGTTCGCCGGTGGTGGCGTCGTGCACGGTCCCGTGCCGCGTGACTACTCGCAGCGGACCCCCAAGAAGATGAAGGTCGCCGCCCTCCGCGGTGCCCTCTCCGACCGGGCGAACCACTCCCGCATCCACGTCGTCTCCGGCGTGGTCGAGAGCGGCATCTCCACCAAGGCCGCCAAGACGCTGTTCGGCAAGATCTCGGAGCGCAAGAACCTGCTCCTGGTCGTCGACCGCGCCGACGAGGCCGCGTGGCTGTCCGCCCGCAACCTGCCCCAGGTGCACATCCTGGAGCCGGGCCAGCTGAACACGTACGACGTGATGCGATCCGACGACGTGGTCTTCACCCAGGCCGCCCTCGAGTCCTTCGTGTCTGGCCCCAAGGCCGCTGACAACGAAGGGAGCGAGGCCTGATGTCCGAGGCCACGATCACCAGCAAGACCTTCACGGACCCGCGTGACATCCTCGTCAAGCCGGTTGTTTCCGAGAAGAGCTACGCGCTGCTCGACGAGAACAAGTACACGTTCATCGTTGCGCCCGGCGCCAACAAGACTCAGATCAAGCAGGCCGTCGAGGCGGTCTTCTCGGTCAAGGTCACCGGGGTCAACACGATCAACCGCCAGGGCAAGCGCAAGCGCACCAAGGCCGGTTTCGGTAAGCGCAAGGACACCAAGCGCGCCATCGTGACCCTTGCCGAGGGCAACCGTATCGACATCTTCGGCGGCCCGACCGCCTGACGGCGGTCGAGTCGTCCGGAATCGGACGAGGACTGAGAAATGGGAATCCGCAAGTACAAGCCGACTACGCCGGGCCGTCGTGGCTCCTCCGTAGCCGACTTCGTCGAGATCACGCGGTCCACGCCGGAGAAGTCGCTGGTTCGCCCGCTGCACAGCAAGGGCGGCCGTAACAACGCCGGTCGGATCACCGTTCGCCACCAGGGTGGCGGACACAAGCGCGCCTACCGCGTGATCGACTTCCGTCGTCACGACAAGGACGGCGTGCCGGCCAAGGTCGCGCACATCGAGTACGACCCCAACCGCACCGCGCGCATCGCGCTGCTGCACTACGCCGACGGCGAGAAGCGCTACATCATCGCGCCGCGCGGTCTGCAGCAGGGTGACCGGATTGAGAACGGCCCTGGCGCCGACATCAAGCCGGGCAACAACCTCGCGCTCCGCAACATCCCGGTCGGTACCACGATCCACGCGATCGAGCTCCGTCCCGGTGGTGGCGCCAAGTTCGCCCGTTCCGCGGGTGCTTCGGTGCAGCTGCTCGCGAAGGAGGGCACGATGGCCCACCTTCGTATGCCTTCCGGTGAGATCCGCCTGGTCGACGCGCGCTGCCGCGCGACCGTCGGTGAGGTCGGCAACGCCGAGCAGTCGAACATCAACTGGGGCAAGGCCGGCCGTATGCGGTGGAAGGGCGTTCGCCCGACCGTCCGTGGTGTCGCGATGAACCCGGTCGACCACCCGCACGGTGGTGGTGAGGGTAAGACCAGCGGTGGTCGACACCCCGTGTCCCCGTGGGGCAAGAAGGAAATGCGTACTCGCGACCGTAACAAGGCCAGCGACAAGTACATCGTCCGCCGCCGCAAGACGAACAAGAAGCGCTAGGAGCGGGTTTAGATGCCGCGCAGTCTCAAGAAGGGACCCTTCGTTGACGGCCACCTCGTAAAGAAGGTGGACGCTCAGAACGAAGCTGGTACCAAGAACGTCATCAAGACCTGGTCCCGTCGCTCGATGATCATCCCGGCCTTCCTCGGCCACACGATCGCGGTGCACAACGGCAAGACCCACATTCCGGTGTTTGTCACCGAGTCGATGGTCGGCCACAAGCTCGGCGAGTTCTCGCCGACGCGCACCTTCCGGGGTCACGTCAAGGACGACCGGAAGTCGAAGCGCCGCTAGTAGCGGGGTGGAATGACCATGACAGACACTGGAAGGACAACCATGGAAGCCAGGGCCCAGGCGCGGTACATCCGCGTTACGCCCATGAAGGCCCGCCGAGTGGTGGACCTTATCCGTGGCATGGATGCCACGGAGGCTCAGGCGGTCCTGCGTTTCGCCCCGCAGGCCGCGAGCGTGCCGGTCGGCAAGGTGCTTGACAGCGCCATTGCCAACGCCGCGCACAACTACGACCACAGTGACGCCTCTTCGCTGTTCATCAGCGAGGCGTTCGTGGATGAGGGCCCGACCCTGAAGCGGTTCCGTCCGCGTGCTCAGGGCCGTGCCTACCGGATCCGTAAGCGGACCAGCCACATCACCGTGGTCGTCAGCAGCAAGGAAGGAACCCGGTAATGGGCCAGAAGGTTAACCCGCATGGGTTCCGGCTCGGCATCACCACGGACTTCAAGTCCCGTTGGTACGCCGACAAGCTGTACAAGGACTACGTCAAGGAAGACGTCGCCATCCGTCGGATGATGACGTCCGGCATGGAGCGCGCCGGCATCTCGAAGGTTGAGATCGAGCGCACCCGTGACCGCGTGCGGGTGGACATCCACACCGCGCGTCCCGGCATCGTCATCGGCCGCCGTGGCGCCGAGGCCGACCGCATCCGCGGTGACCTCGAGAAGCTCACGGGCAAGCAGGTCCAGCTGAACATCCTCGAGGTCAAGAACCCCGAGATGGACGCTCAGCTGGTTGCTCAGGCCGTTGCCGAGCAGCTCTCCTCCCGCGTCTCCTTCCGTCGCGCCATGCGTAAGAGCATGCAGGGCACGATGAAGGCCGGCGCCAAGGGCATCAAGATCCAGTGCGGCGGTCGCCTCGGCGGCGCCGAGATGTCCCGCTCGGAGTTCTACCGCGAGGGCCGCGTGCCCCTGCACACCCTCCGTGCGAACGTCGACTACGGCTTCTTCGAGGCCAAGACGACCTTCGGCCGCATCGGCGTGAAGGTCTGGATCTACAAGGGCGACGTCAAGAACATCGCCGAGGTCCGCGCCGAGAACGCTGCGGCCCGTGCGGGTAACCGCCCGGCCCGTGGTGCGGGTGGCGCTGGCGACCGTCCCGCCGGCCGTGGTGGCCGTGGTGGCGAGCGTGGCGGCCGCGGCCGCAAGCCGCAGCAGCAGTCCGCGCCGGCTGCCGAGGCCCCCAAGGCCGACGCTCCCGCCGCCGCTGCCGCTCCGGCTGAGAGCACCGGAACGGAGGCCTGACCGAAATGCTGATCCCCCGTAGGGTCAAGCACCGCAAGCAGCACCACCCCAAGCGCTCGGGTATGAGCAAGGGTGGCACGCAGGTTGCGTTCGGCGAGTACGGCATTCAGGCCCTCACGCCGGCGTACGTGACGAACCGCCAGATCGAGGCGGCTCGTATCGCGATGACCCGCCACATCAAGCGTGGCGGCAAGGTCTGGATCAACATCTACCCGGACCGCCCGCTGACCAAGAAGCCTGCCGAGACCCGCATGGGTTCCGGTAAGGGTTCGCCGGAGTGGTGGATCGCGAACGTCAAGCCCGGTCGGGTGATGTTCGAGCTGTCCTACCCGAACGAGAAGATCGCGCGCGAGGCCCTGACCCGTGCGGCCCACAAGCTGCCGATGAAGTGCAAGATCGTTAAGCGCGAAGCAGGTGAGCTGTGATGACCGCCGGTACCAAGGCGTCCGAGCTGCGCGAGCTGGGCAACGAAGAGCTTCTCAACAAGCTCCGCGAGGCCAAGGAAGAGCTGTTCAACCTCCGCTTCCAGGCGGCGACGGGCCAGCTCGAGAACCACGGTCGGCTCAAGTCCGTCCGTAAGGACATCGCCCGGATCTACACCCTGATGCGTGAGCGCGAGCTGGGCATCGAGACGGTGGAGAACGCCTGATGAGCGAGAGCAATGTGACTGAGCAGAAGACCGAGCGCAACGCTCGCAAGGTCCGCGAGGGCCTGGTCGTCAGCGACAAGATGGACAAGACCGTCGTCGTCGCTGTCGAGGACCGCGTCAAGCACGCGCTGTACGGCAAGGTCATCCGCCGTACGAACAAGCTCAAGGCTCACGACGAGACCAACGCTGCCGGCATCGGCGACCGCGTCCTCCTGATGGAGACCCGGAAGCTGTCCGCCACGAAGCACTGGCGCGTCATCGAGATCCTCGAGAAGGCCAAGTAAGCACTTGAAGGGGTAACCCTTCGAGTTCGTTCCGCCAGGCTCGGCAGGGGCACTTCGGTGCCCCTGCCGGGAACCGGCAGACAATCAGGAGATAGACGTGATCCAGCAGGAGTCGCGACTGCGTGTCGCCGACAACACTGGTGCCAAGGAGATCCTTTGCATCCGTGTTCTCGGTGGCTCCGGTCGCCGCTACGCGGGCATCGGTGACGTCATCGTCGCCACCGTCAAGGACGCGATCCCCGGCGGCAACGTGAAGAAGGGTGACGTCGTCAAGGCTGTCATCGTTCGCACCGTCAAGGAGCGCCGCCGCCAGGACGGCTCGTACATCCGCTTCGACGAGAACGCCGCTGTCATTCTCAAGAACGACGGCGACCCTCGCGGCACCCGTATCTTCGGCCCGGTCGGCCGTGAGCTGCGCGAGAAGAAGTTCATGAAGATCATCTCGCTCGCGCCGGAGGTGCTGTAAGCATGAAGATCAAGAAGGGCGACCTGGTTCAGGTCATCACCGGTAAGGACAAGGGCAAGCAGGGCAAGGTCATCACGGCCTTCCCCCGCGAGAACCGCGTCCTGGTCGAGGGTGTCAACCGGGTCAAGAAGCACACCAAGGCCGGCCCGTCGCAGGCCGGTGGCATCGTCACGACCGAGGCGCCTGTCCACGTCTCCAACGTCCAGCTGGTCGTTGAGAAGGACGGCAAGAAGGTCGTCACGCGCGTCGGTTACCGCTTCGACGACGAGGGCAACAAGATCCGCGTTGCCAAGCGGACGGGTGAGGACATCTGATGGCTACCACCACCACTCCGCGTCTCAAGACGAAGTACCGCGAGGAGATCGCGGGCAAGCTGCGTGAGGAGTTCTCGTACGAGAACGTCATGCAGATCCCCGGTCTCGTCAAGGTCGTGGTCAACATGGGTGTGGGCGACGCCGCCCGCGACTCCAAGCTGATCGAGGGCGCCATCCGCGACCTCACCACGATCACCGGTCAGAAGCCGGCCGTCACCAAGGCTCGCAAGTCCATCGCGCAGTTCAAGCTGCGTGAGGGCCAGCCGATCGGTGCGCACGTCACCCTCCGTGGCGACCGCATGTGGGAGTTCCTGGACCGCACCCTGTCGCTCGCGCTTCCGCGCATCCGCGACTTCCGTGGTCTGTCCCCCAAGCAGTTCGACGGGCGTGGCAACTACACCTTCGGTCTCACGGAGCAGGTCATGTTCCACGAGATCGACCAGGACAAGATCGACCGTGTCCGGGGTATGGACATCACCGTGGTCACCACGGCGACCAACGACGCTGAGGGCCGCGCCCTTCTCCGTCACCTCGGCTTCCCCTTCAAGGAGGCGTAAGCGAGATGGCGAAGAAGTCCCTCATCGCGAAGGCTGCCCGCAAGCCTAAGTTCGGCGTGCGCGGCTACACGCGCTGCCAGCGCTGTGGCCGTCCCCACTCCGTGTACCGCAAGTTCGGCCTGTGCCGCGTGTGCCTTCGTGAGATGGCTCACCGTGGCGAGCTGCCGGGCGTGACCAAGAGCTCCTGGTAATCCCCGTACTTCTGGGATAACCGGAGTCTCTCGGTAAGCAATGGGTTGGCAGAGGCCCACCCTTCCATGGCTTAGGCTAGGAGGGTTGGGCGTCTGCCGCCCGTACGACTTACTACGCCGTAGGTCCCCGCGCCGCACCCGTCCCGCCCCTGTGTGGGGAGAGGGATGGCGCATACAGGAAACCCCGGCGAGAGAGGCCGAAGGCCAATTCATGACCATGACTGATCCGATCGCGGACATGCTGACTCGTCTGCGTAACGCGAACTCGGCATACCACGACACCGTGACGATGCCGCACAGCAAGATCAAGTCTCACATCGCGGAAATCCTCCAGCAGGAGGGCTTCATCACGGGCTGGAAGGTCGAGGACGCCGAAGTCGGCAAGAACCTCGTCCTCGAGCTCAAGTTCGGTCCGAACCGTGAGCGCTCCATCGCGGGCATCAAGCGGATCTCGAAGCCGGGCCTCCGGGTTTACGCGAAGTCCACCAACCTGCCGAAGGTTCTCGGTGGCCTGGGCGTGGCGATCATCTCCACGTCCCACGGTCTCCTGACCGGCCAGCAGGCAGGCAAGAAGGGCGTAGGTGGGGAAGTCCTCGCCTACGTCTGGTAGTCGGGAACGGAGGAATAGCTAATGTCGCGTATTGGCAAGCTGCCTATCCAGGTTCCCGCCGGCGTGGACGTCACCATCGAGGGCCGCGCGGTCACGGTGAAGGGTTCCAAGGGCACCCTGAGCCACACCGTTGCCGCGCCGATCGACATCGTTAAGGGTGAGGACGGCGTTCTCAACGTCACCCGCCCGAACGACGAGCGTCAGAACAAGGCCCTCCACGGCCTGTCCCGCACGCTGGTGGCCAACATGATCACCGGTGTGACCCAGGGTTACGTGAAGGCGCTCGAGATCAGCGGTGTCGGTTACCGCGTTGCCGCGAAGGGCTCCAGCCTGGAGTTCCAGCTCGGCTACAGCCACCCGATCCTGGTCGAGGCGCCCGAGGGCATCTCGTTCAAGGTCGAGTCCCCGACCAAGTTCTCGGTCGAGGGCATCGACAAGCAGAAGGTCGGCGAGGTCGCGGCGAACATCCGCAAGCTGCGGAAGCCCGACCCGTACAAGGCCAAGGGCGTCAAGTACGCCGGCGAGGTCATCCGCCGCAAGGTCGGAAAGGCTGGTAAGTAAGCCATGGCATACGGTGTGAAGATCGCCAAGGGCGACGCTTACAAGCGTGCGGCCAAGGCTCGCCGCCACATCCGCATCCGCAAGAACGTGTCGGGTACGGCGGAGCGTCCGCGCCTCGTCGTGACGCGTTCCAACCGGGGCATCACCGCTCAGGTCATCGACGACCTCAAGGGTCACACCCTTGCGTCCGCGTCGAACCTGGACGCGTCGATCCGCGGTGGCGAGGGTGACAAGTCGACGCAGGCCAAGCAGGTCGGCGCTCTTGTCGCCGAGCGCGCCAAGGCCGCTGGTGTCGAGACTGTCGTGTTCGACCGTGGTGGCAACAGGTACGCCGGGCGCATTGCCGCTCTGGCTGACGCCGCCCGCGAAGCCGGGCTGAAGTTCTAAGCCCCGGTTCCGGGACTAACGGACGTAACAGAGAGAGGTAATCCAATGGCTGGACCCCAGCGCCGCGGAAGCGGTGCCGGTGGCGGCGAGCGGCGGGACCGGAAGGGCCGCGACGGTGGCCCTGCCGCCGAGAAGACCGCGTACGTTGAGCGCGTTGTCGCGATCAACCGCGTCGCCAAGGTTGTCAAGGGTGGTCGTCGCTTCAGCTTCACCGCGCTGGTCGTGGTGGGCGATGGTGACGGCACCGTAGGTGTCGGTTACGGCAAGGCCAAGGAAGTTCCCGCGGCCATCGCCAAGGGTGTCGAGGAAGCCAAGAAGAACTTCTTCAAGGTTCCCCGCATCCAGGGCACCATCCCGCACCCGATCACGGGTGAGCGTGCCGCGGGCGTCGTGCTGCTGAAGCCGGCTTCCCCCGGTACCGGTGTTATCGCCGGTGGCCCGGTGCGCGCCGTTCTGGAGTGCGCCGGCGTTCACGACATCCTGTCGAAGTCGCTCGGCTCTTCGAACGCGATCAACATCGTGCACGCGACCGTGGCGGCCCTCAAGGGCCTGCAGCGTCCCGAGGAGATCGCGGCTCGCCGTGGTCTGCCCCTCGAGGACGTCGCCCCCGCGGCTCTGCTTCGTGCACGTGCGGGAGCGGGTGCGTAATGGCTCGCCTCAAGATCACGCAGACGAAGTCGTACATCGGCAGCAAGCAGAACCACCGCGACACCCTGCGTTCGCTCGGGCTCAAGCGCCTGAACGACGTGGTCGTCAAGGAGGACCGCCCCGAGTTCCGCGGAATGGTGCACACCGTCCGCCACCTCGTGACGGTTGAGGAGGTCGACTGACATGGCGGAGAACAACCCGCTGAAGGTCCACAACCTCCGTCCCGCCCCGGGCGCCAAGACCGCCAAGACCCGTGTGGGTCGTGGTGAGGCGTCGAAGGGTAAGACGGCCGGTCGTGGTACCAAGGGCACCAAGGCCCGTTACCAGGTTCCGCAGCGCTTCGAGGGTGGGCAGATGCCCCTCCACATGCGTCTGCCGAAGCTCAAGGGCTTCAAGAACCCGTTCCGCACCGAGTTCCAGGTCGTGAACCTGGACAAGCTGGCCGCGCTCTACCCGCAGGGTGGCGAGGTCACGGTGGCCGATCTGGTCGCCAAGGGTGCGGTTCGCAAGAACCAGCTCGTCAAGGTGCTCGGCACCGGCGAGATCACCGTGGCGCTGCAGGTTTCGGTTGACGCCGTCTCCGGCTCCGCCAAGGAGAAGATCGCCGCCGCTGGTGGCACCGTCACCGAGCTCGTCTGAGTCTCGGCCTGACAGCACTGAGCCCGGCCGGTTCCCCCTCGGGGGAGCCGGCCGGGCTTCTTGCGACCCTCCGTGCCGCCCTGGCCCCTGAGGGCATGTCAACGGTCGTACAGGACTCCCGTAACCGGCCCTGGGGGCACGATCCGCTCGAACGGTGGCCGATACCGGGTTGACGTGCCTGAGAGACGTTTCCCGCTGGCTGTAGGGGCGGGTATGGTAGCGGCTGTTAGCTTCCCCGGCAGTCTGCGCTTGTTGCGTGCGGCTGCCGTGTTCTGTAATTGCTCACACTTCAAACCGTCACCCTCACGCGCGTAACGCGGGGGTCGCAGGAGGCACCGTGCTCACCGCGTTCGCCCGGGCGTTCAAGACGCCCGACCTGCGCAAGAAGATTCTCTTCACGCTCGGCATCATCGTGCTGTACCGGCTCGGGGCGCACATCCCCGTACCCGGTGTCAGTTACCAGGCCGTCCAGCAGTGTGTGGACCAGGCGAGCCAGGGCAACAACTCCCTGTTCGGTCTGGTGAACATGTTCAGTGGCGGGGCGCTGCTGCAGATCACGATCTTCGCGCTCGGCATCATGCCGTACATCACGGCGAGCATCATCCTGCAGCTGCTGACCGTGGTGATCCCCCGCCTCGAGGCCCTCAAGAAGGAGGGACAGTCGGGCACGGCCAAGATCACGCAGTACACGCGTTATCTGACGATCGCGCTCGCCGTCCTCCAGGGGACCGGCCTCGTCGCCACGGCGAAGAGCGGTGCGCTGTTCAGCGGCTGCACGGTCGCCAACCAGGTCGTTCCGAACCCGTCGATCTTCACCATCACCACGATGGTCATCACGATGACCGCCGGTACCGCGGTGGTCATGTGGATGGGTGAGGTCATCACCGACCGCGGCATCGGCAACGGCATGTCGATCCTGATGTTCATCTCGATCGCCGCCGGCTTCCCCGGCGCGCTGTGGAAGATCAAGGTCGAGGGTGACCTGGCCGACGGCTGGATCGAGTTCGGCACCGTGATCCTCGTCGGATTCGCGATGGTCGGCCTCGTCGTCTTCGTCGAGCAGGCCCAGCGTCGCATCCCGGTGCAGTACGCGAAGCGGATGATCGGCCGCAGGTCCTACGGCGGTACGTCCACTTACATCCCGCTCAAGGTGAACCAGGCAGGTGTGATTCCTGTCATCTTCGCCTCGTCGCTGCTCTACATCCCGGCCTTGATCGCTCAGTTCTCGAGCTCGTCCGCAGGGTGGAAGACCTGGATCGAAGCCCACTTCGTCAAGGGTGACCACCCCTACTACATCGCTACGTACTTCCTCCTGATCGTGTTCTTCGCCTTCTTCTACGTGGCGATCTCGTTCAACCCCGAGGAAGTCGCGGACAACATGAAGAAGTATGGTGGCTTCATCCCGGGTATCCGGGCTGGTCGACCTACTGCCGAGTACCTGAGCTACGTGCTCAACAGGATCACTTGGCCGGGCTCGCTGTATCTGGGTCTGATCGCTCTTGTGCCGACGATGGCGTTGGCGGGCTTCGGCGGTGCCAATGCCAACTTCCCCTTCGGTGGGACGAGCATCCTCATCATCGTGGGTGTGGGGCTGGAGACCGTGAAGCAGATCGAGAGCCAGCTCCAGCAGCGCAATTACGAAGGGTTCCTCCGCTGATGCGAATCGTCCTCGTCGGACCGCCCGGGGCCGGGAAGGGTACGCAGGCCGCGTTCCTTGCCAAGAACCTGGAAATTCCGCACATCTCCACCGGTGACCTGTTCCGTGCCAACATCTCGCAGGGCACGGAGCTGGGCATGAAGGCAAAGGCGTACATGGACGCCGGCGACCTCGTGCCCGACGAGGTGACCATCGGGATGGCCAAGGACCGCATGGAGCAGGCCGACGCCGTCAACGGCTTCCTGCTCGACGGCTTCCCGCGCAACGTGGCTCAGGCCGAGGCGCTGGACGTGGTCCTGAAGGCCGAGGACATGCAGCTGGACGCGGTCCTGGACCTGGAGGTCCCCGAGGACGAGGTCGTGAAGCGGATCGCGGGTCGCCGCATCTGCCGCAACGACAGCGCGCACGTGTTCCACCTGACGTACAACGCTCCGAAGACCGAGGGCGTCTGTGACGTCTGCGGCGGCGAGCTCTTCCAGCGCGACGACGACTCCGAGGAGACCGTCCGCCGGCGCCTGGAGGTCTACCACACGCAGACCGAGCCGATCATCGACTACTACCGGGCGCAGAACCTGGTCGTGACGATCTCGGCGCTCGGCAAGGTGGACGAGGTCACCGCGAAGGCGATGGCCGCGCTCAAGAAGTAGCCCTGGTTCGTACGACACGGCCGCGGTGCCCCTGGGGGGCGCCGCGGCCGTATCGTTGTTCTGTCCGTGTACTCGCAAGGAAAGGCCCCCGTCACGATGGTGCAGATCAAGACCCCTGAGCAGATCGCGAAGATGCGCGAGGCGGGGCTGGTCGTCGCAGCCATCCACGCGGCCACACGCGAGGCGGCCGTGCCGGGAGCGACGACGAAGGACCTCGACGAGGTCGCCCGCAAGGTCATCGCGGACCACGGCGCGAAGTCGAACTTCCTCGGGTACGGCGGCTTCCCCGCCACGATCTGCACCTCGGTGAACGAGGTCGTCGTACACGGCATCCCGGACGAGAAGACCGTCCTCAAGGACGGCGACATCATCTCCATCGACGCCGGCGCGATCATCGACGGCTGGCACGGCGACGCCGCGTACACGGCCTTCGTCGGCACCGGTCACGCCCCGGAGCTGGTCGAGCTCTCCCGGGTGACCGAGGAGTCGATGTGGGCCGGTATCGCCGCGATGAAGGCCGGCAACCGCCTGGTGGACATCTCGCGGGCGATCGAGACGTACATCCGCCGCCAGCCGAAGCCCGGCGGCGGCAAGTACGGCATCGTCGAGGACTACGGCGGCCACGGCATCGGCACCGAGATGCACATGGACCCGCACCTGCTGAACTACGTCACCCGCAAGCGCGGCAAGGGCCCGAAGCTGGTCCCCGGCTTCTGCCTGGCGATCGAGCCGATGGTCGCGCTCGGCACCCCGCACACGGAGGTCCTTGCGGACGACTGGACGGTCGTCTCCACGGACGGCACCTGGTCCTCCCACTGGGAGCACTCGATCGCCCTGACGGAGGACGGCCCGCTGGTCCTGACCGCCCCGGACGGCGGCAAGGCGAAGCTTGCCGAGCTGGGCGTCGTGGCGGCGCCGGACCCGCTGGCGTAGGCGAGCGCGCGGGTCGCTCTGCCCCTCGCCCCGGCTCCGCCGGTCGGAGGCCGGCGCAGCTGCCCGAAGCCTGTGAGGCGCCCCCAGGGCGCCGAGCCCGCGAGGGCTGCGTCGAGGAATGGGTCGGAGGCAAGGCGAAGCTTGCCGAGCTGGGCGTCGTGGCGGCGCCGGATCCGCTGGCGTAAGGGCTTCGTAGTGCGGCGTGGCTCCTTGCGTAAGGATCTTTCCGGGTGGGCAAACTCTCCGGATTCGTCTTTTCCAGGGGCCTGACGTAGACTGATGCGTCGGCTCTCGTGTACCCGTGTGTCCGCACACGGATCGGGAGTCGATCAAGGTAGCCGATTCGAAGGGCGAAGAGTGGCCAAGAAGCAAGGTGCCATCGAGATCGAGGGCACCGTGATCGAGTCTCTGCCGAACGCCATGTTCAAGGTGGAGCTCCAGAACGGTCACAAAGTCCTCGCGCACATCTCCGGCAAGATGCGGATGCACTACATCCGGATCCTTCCGGACGACCGGGTCGTCGTGGAGCTCTCTCCGTACGACCTGACGCGCGGCCGCATCGTCTACCGGTACAAGTAGATCTTGCCCGCACCCCGGCTCTGCCGCGGGTGGTGGCACTGACCCGGAGAACCTCACATCCCATGAAGGTCAAGCCGAGCGTCAAGAAGATCTGCGACAAGTGCAAGGTGATCCGCCGTCACGGTCGGGTCATGGTCATCTGCGACAACCTGCGCCACAAGCAGCGCCAGGGCTGACGCACGCCGACCGACCTGCACCCCGCAGTTCTTCGCGCGACGCAAGCAATTCGTACATACGCAGAGCCCGCCCAGCCCGCAAGGGTCGGCGGCACCTCCGGCGGGGGCCGGAGACCCGATTCGTACCTCATACGGCGAATGGGGAGCGGCACTGCGGAAGACCCCCGAACACACAGGAGCCATTGAATGGCACGCGTTTCCGGTGTTGACATCCCGCGCGAAAAGCGTGTGGAGATCGCACTCACCTACGTCTTCGGTATCGGGCGTACCCGGTCCAAGGAGATCCTCGCCTCGACCGGCGTGAACCCGAACACCCGCGTTCGTGACCTGGCCGAAGAGGACCTGGTCAAGATCCGCGAGTACGTGGACGCCAACCTCCAGACCGAGGGTGACCTCCGCCGCGAGATCCAGGGCGACATCCGCCGCAAGATCGAGATCCAGTGCTACCAGGGCATCCGTCACCGTCGTGGCCTGCCCGTGCACGGACAGCGCACCAGCACGAACGCCCGTACCCGCAAGGGCCCGCGTCGCGCCATCGCCGGTAAGAAGAAGCCGGGCAAGAAGTAGTCCTCAGCGGACGCTCGACCAAGCGGTCTTCGCTGTAGGACCGACCACCTCCCGTAGGAGTAATAGATGCCCCCCAAGGGTCGTCAGGGCGCTGCCAAGAAGGTGCGCCGCAAGGAAAAGAAGAACGTCGCTCACGGCCACGCGCACATCAAGAGCACGTTCAACAACACGATCGTCTCGATCACGGACCCCTCGGGCAACGTGATCTCCTGGGCCTCCGCCGGCCACGTCGGCTTCAAGGGCTCGCGCAAGTCCACCCCGTTCGCCGCGCAGATGGCCGCCGAGTCGGCCGCTCGCCGCGCGCAGGAGCACGGCATGCGCAAGGTCGACGTCTTCGTCAAGGGTCCCGGCTCCGGCCGTGAGACCGCGATCCGCTCCCTCCAGGCCACCGGCCTCGAGGTCGGCTCGATCCAGGACGTCACCCCCACGCCGCACAACGGCTGCCGTCCGCCGAAGCGTCGTCGCGTCTGACGCTCTGCGTCTGATGTACGACCGGCAACGGTTGTTTTGAGGGTTGGGCGGTACACCTCTTCGGAGGGGTGCCGCCCGTACCCTTGGTAGTACCTCTCTGTCGGACGTCAAATAGTGGGCGTCCACAACCGAAGGATTCACACCATGCTGATCGCTCAGCGTCCCTCGCTGACCGAAGAGGTCGTCGACGAGTTCCGTTCGCGGTTCGTCATCGAGCCCCTGGAGCCGGGCTTCGGCTACACGCTCGGCAACAGCCTCCGCCGTACCCTCCTCTCCTCGATCCCGGGCGCCGCAGTCACGTCCATCCGGATCGACGGTGTCCTGCACGAGTTCACCACCGTGCCGGGCGTCAAGGAGGACGTCACCGACCTCATCCTGAACATCAAGCAGCTGGTCGTCTCCTCGGAGCACGACGAGCCGGTCGTGATGTACCTGCGCAAGCAGGGTCCCGGCCTGGTCACCGCTGCTGACATCGCCCCGCCGGCCGGTGTCGAGGTGCACAACCCCGACCTGGTGCTCGCCACGCTCAACGGCAAGGGCAAGCTGGAGATGGAGCTGACCGTCGAGCGCGGTCGCGGCTACGTCTCCGCCGTGCAGAACAAGCAGGTGGGCCAGGAGATCGGCCGTATCCCGGTCGACTCCATCTACTCGCCGGTGCTCAAGGTCACGTACAAGGTCGAGGCGACCCGTGTCGAGCAGCGCACCGACTTCGACAAGCTGATCGTCGACGTCGAGACCAAGCAGGCCATGCGGCCGCGCGACGCCATGGCGTCCGCCGGTAAGACGCTGGTCGAGCTGTTCGGTCTGGCGCGCGAGCTCAACATCGACGCCGAGGGCATCGACATGGGCCCGTCCCCCACGGACGCCGCCCTTGCCGCCGATCTGGCGCTGCCGATCGAGGAGCTCGAGCTCACCGTTCGTTCGTACAACTGCCTCAAGCGTGAGGGCATCCACTCCGTGGGTGAGCTCGTGGCGCGCTCCGAGGCCGACCTGCTCGACATCCGCAACTTCGGTGCGAAGTCGATCGACGAGGTCAAGGCGAAGCTGGCCGGCATGGGCCTGGCCCTCAAGGACAGCCCGCCCGGATTCGACCCGACCGCCGCCGCCGACGCCTTCGGCGCCGATGACGACGCGGACGCGGGCTTCGTCGAGACCGAGCAGTACTGATATCTGCTGCGGACCGGCTGTGGCTGGTCGCGCAGTTCCCCGCGCCCCTCACGGGGCGCGGGTCTCCGACGGGTAACCGCCCGCTCGGACACTGACACCGGTACCTCATACGGCCGGTGCAGATCACAAGGAGAAACACCATGCCGCGTCCCGCCAAGGGTGCCCGCCTCGGTGGCAGTGCCGCTCACGAGCGTCTGCTGCTCGCCAACCTGGCGAAGTCCCTCTTCGAGCACGGCCGCATCACCACGACCGAGGCCAAGGCTCGCCGCCTGCGTCCGGTCGCCGAGCGCCTGATCACCAAGGCGAAGAAGGGCGACATCCACAACCGTCGCCTGGTGCTGCAGACGATCACGGACAAGGGCATCGTCCACACGCTCTTCACCGAGATCGCCCCGCGCTACTCCGAGCGCCCGGGTGGCTACACCCGTATCACCAAGATCGGCAACCGTCGTGGCGACAACGCCCCGATGGCTGTGATCGAGCTGGTCGAGGGCGAGATCGCCAAGAAGGCGACCGTCGCCGAGGCCGAGGCCGCTGCCAAGCGCGCCGTCAAGGAGGCCGACGAGGCCGCCAAGGTCGAGGACACCAAGGTCGAGGACGCCGCTGAGGCGCCGGCCGAGGAGTCGAAGGACGCGTAAGCGTTCTGACGATCTCGTGGGCGGGCCCGCACCCTCAGGGGTGCGGGCCCGTTCCCGTGTCTTGAGAGGCTTGAGAGGATTTACCGCGTGAGTGACTTCGTGGAGCCCGGGTTCGTACGGGTACGGCTTGACCTTTCCTACGACGGCAAGGACTTCTCCGGCTGGGCCAAGCAGGCCAACGGGCGGCGGACCGTGCAGGGTGACATCGAGGACGCCCTGAAGACGGTCACGCGCTCCACCGAGACGTACGAGCTGACCGTCGCCGGCCGTACGGACGCCGGTGTGCACGCCCGCGGCCAGGTCGCGCACGTCGACCTGCCCGTCGAGCTGTGGGCCGAGCACCAGGACAAGCTGCTGCGCAGGCTCGCCGGGCGGCTCTCGCACGATGTGCGGGTGTGGCGGCTCACCGAGGCTCCCAGCGGGTTCAACGCGCGGTTCTCCGCGATCTGGCGGCGGTACGTCTACCGCGTGACCGACAACCCCGGCGGGGTCGACCCGCTGCTGCGCGGGCACGTCCTGTGGCACGACTGGACGCTCGACATGGACGCCATGAACGCCGCCGCCGAGCGGCTCGTCGGCGAGCACGACTTCGCCGCGTACTGCAAGAAGCGCGAGGGCGCCACCACCATCCGTACGCTCCAGGAGCTGCGGTGGGAGCGGCGGCCCGGCGGGGTCCTCGAAGCGACGGTGAAGGCCGACGCCTTCTGCCACAACATGGTCCGCTCGCTCGTCGGCGCGCTGCTCTTCGTCGGCGACGGCCACCGGCCGGTGGACTGGCCCGGGAAGGTGCTCGCCGCGGGTGTGCGGGACTCCGCCGTGCACGTCGTACGGCCGCACGGGCTGACGCTCGAAGAGGTCGGCTACCCGGCCGACGAGCTCCTGGCCGCCCGCAATCTGGAGGCCAGGAACAAGCGGACCCTGCCCGGAAGTGGCTGTTGCTGATTTTTCGGCTTTTCGGCATTTCGGGTTAAATGCCGATTACGCACAGCCACGTCATGGTGAGGTTGGTCACAGAGCGTCCTAGATTTCCGGCACGTCGCCCCGTTCGGTGCGAGGAGGCCGGTCGGGAGTTCTGAGATGAGAGCAGCAGCGCCAGCGGGACCGCTCGTGGGCGGTCCCGGATCGACGGCGGCGGCAGCGCCGACCGGCCTGCTGCCGATGCCGCCCTCGGACGACGAGAGAGACGCGTACGCGAGACGTCGCCTCTGGGTCCTGACGGCCGGTTCGCTGATCAGCATGGCGTGCCTGGTGATGAGTCAGTTCAGACTCGCGACCTCCACGCCCCTCCTGTGGATGATCGCCCCCGTGCTCACGTTCACGGTGGTCTACTACCTGATCTCGCTGCGGGTGAACGCCTTCACCGGCGACTTCGACGCCGAGCGTCATCGCCGACTGGTGCGCGAGTGGAGTCCCGCCACCTACCCCTCGGTCGATGTCTTCCTGCCGGTGTGCGGCGAGCCCATCGAGGTCCTGCGCAACACCTGGACCCATGTGCGGGGGCTGGCCGACCGGTATCCGGGTGTCTGCGAGCCGTTCGTCCTGGACGACTCGGGCTGCCCCGAGCTGCGGGCGATGGCGGCCGACTTCGGCTTCCGCTACGGCACCCGCCCCGAGCGCGGATGGTTCAAGAAGGCGGGGAACCTCCACTTCGGCTTCGGGCAGTCGGACGGTGCGTACGTCCTCATCCTCGACGCCGACTTCGCCCCGCGCGCCGATCTGCTGGAGGAACTGCTCCCGTACATGGAGGCGGACGAGCGGACCGCCATCGTCCAGTCCCCGCAGTTCTTCCGCGTGACTGACGCCCAGAACTGGATCGAACGCGGCGCGGGCGCCGTACAGGAGTTGTTCTACCGGGCCGTCCAGGTCTCCCGGCAGCGCTCCGACGGCGCCATCTGCGTCGGGAGCTGCGCCGTCTACCGGCGCGCGGCGCTGGAGGAGAACGGCGGCACCACCCTGATCGAGCACTCCGAGGACGTCCACACCGGCTTCGACCTGCGGTGCCTCGGCTGGGATCTGCGCTATGTGCCGGTCGCGCTGGCGGCGGGGGTGTGCCCGGACAGTGCCGGTGCCTTCTTCAACCAGCAGTACCGCTGGTGCGCCGGCTCGATGAGCCTGCTGGGCAGCACCAAGTTCTGGCAGGCCAGGCTCCGGTTCGCCAGCCGGCTCTGCTACCTGTCCGGCTTCTTCTACTACCTCCACACGGCGCTGTTCACCTTCGTCGCACCCGTGATCCCGCTCGTGCTGCTGCTGGCGTTCCCCGACCAGCTCCGGGTCGAGTACCTCTGGCTGGTGCTGCCCAGCGTCGTCTACACCACGATCGTCTTCCCGATGTGGCACCGGGTCCCGTACCGGCTGGAGGCCTGGGCCGTGCGCATGATGTACGGCTGGGCGCACGTCTTCGCGATCTGGGACATCCTCCGCGGCAACCGCATGGGCTGGCAGGCCACCGGGTCCTCCCGCGCCAAGCGGAACGGGACCAGGCGGTTCTGGATCGGCCTGTGGGTGTGGGGCGGTGGAACCGCCCTGTTGTGGGTCGTGGCCGCGGTCTGGCGGATGCTCACCATGGACCCGTACGACTTCGCCCTCCTGCTCTCCTCCGGACTGTTCTACGCGTTGATCGTCGGCCGGGCTCTCGTGCAGCCCCGGGCGGGAGGGGAGAACTGATGCGACCGATGCTCCGTCGCGTCCCCGCGTCGGTCGCGCTGTCCGCCGCCCTGGCGCTCGTCCTGACCGCGTGCTCCACGCCCGACCGGCGGGCCGCCGCACCGCCGAAGCTGGGGAGCGCCGGGTCGAAGGCCGCGCCCGAGCTCCCCTTCGACGTACGGCCGCTGATCCACCCGCCGAAGAAGTACTTCGGCGCCGCGATGAAGGGCGCCCCGCACTCCATGAAGGCGGTGGACGACTACACCGTCATGGTCGGCAAGCGCCCGAACCTCATCGAGTACCACGCGGCCTGGGGTGACGGGTTCGACAGCTCGGGGGTGCGCAAGGCCTGGGAGTCCGGCGCGCTGACCGTCCTGTCCTGGGAGCCGTTCCGCACCTCCCTCGCGGACATCGCCGACGGCGCCTCGGACGGGTACATCGCGGAGTACGCGAGGGCCGTGCGCACGCTGAACCTGCCCGTCGCGATCACCTTCGCGGACGAGATGAACGGCTTCTGGGAGGAGTGGGGGACCGAGCACGCCACGCCCGAGGAGTACGTCAGGGCCTGGCGGCGCATCCACGACGTCTTCGCGGACGTCGGCGCGGCCAACGTGATCTGGACCTGGTCGCCGAACGTCATCAACCCGATGAAGAAAGTGGCCCTGCGGCCGTACTACCCGGGAGACGCGTACGTCGACTGGGTCGGTCTGGTCGGCTACTTCACCCGTGTCGACCCGCCGGACGAGTTCGACGAGCTCTTCGGCCCGACCATCGCGCAGATCCGTACGTTCAGCCCCAAGCCGCTGATCGTCCTGGAGACCGCGGCCGTGCCCGGGAGTCGCAGGGCCGCCGATGTGCGTCAGCTGTTCAAGGGTGTCTCGGCGGCCCGCGACGTCGTCGGTTTCGTCTGGTTCAACCACAAGGCGCCCCGCGCCGACTGGCGGCTGGCGAAGGGCTCGGAGGCCCTCGCCGAGTTCCGACGGCTGGCCGCCGCCGACATCTACGGCTTCGATGTGCGGAAGGTCCGATGACGTCCACAGAGCCACGACCAGGGGTGATCACCGAGCCCGCCCCGCGGCCCGCCGGCCACGGGGCCGCCGTGGAGACGGTCGCCCACCACGTCCCCGGGACTCCGGAAGCGGCCTGGACCGCGGCGGGCAGCCGGCGGCGTACCTGGGTCTCCCGGGCGGTCCTGATCGGTGTCCTGGCCGTTCAGGCGGCGCTCTCCCTCCGGCAGGACAACACCGCCTTCCAGGACGAGGCCCGCTATCTGAACTCCGGCCATGTGCTGCTCGCCCACCTGTTGCACGGCACTCCGGTACCGGCGGACCTCGCGGGGAGTCCCCTCTCGGGGGCCCCGGCCCTCAGCCCCGTACTGGCGGCCCTGGCCGACACCTGGTTCGGTCTGACCGGCGCCCGGCTGCTCTGCCTGCTGTTCATGCTCGGCGCCACGACGCTGCTGTACGCGCTGACCCGGCGGCTGTTCAACGAGCGGGCGGCGCTCGCCGCGGCCGCCCTGTTCGCGGTGACCCAGTCCACGGTCGTGCTCGGCCACGTCGCCACGGACGACTCGGCGGCGATGTTCCTGCTCGCCCTCGCGACCTGGATCGTCGTACGGACAGCCCGGGAGCGTCCCGCCCTGGTGCTCCTCGCCGCACCGGTGGCCGCGCTGGCGGTCGGCGTCGCCTACGTCTCCGTGCTGTACCTGCCGACGCTCGTGCTGCTCGCGGCGCTGGTCGCGCGGCCGCACCGCGGCGGGGCGAGCGTCGTACGCGCCGTGCTGCTCGCGCTGGGTGTCGCCGGGCCGCTGGTGGCGGGGCTGTGCTTCACGGACGCTCTTGACGGCGTACGGGACATCTTCACGGCACGGAGCCCCGGCACCGACGGGGCCCTGGACCTGCTGGAGAGGTCGGCGTGGTGGGGTGGCCCGCTGTTCCTGACCGCCTGCGGCGGTGCCGTCGCGTACGCCGTCCGCGGCCGGATGAACGAAGCGCCGCGGACCCGTCGGCTCGCGGGTCCCGGCCGGGCCCGGCGTGTGCTGCTCGGCCTGCTGCTGTGCGGCACGGCTCTGCTCGCCCCGATGTTCCAGACGCACCTCGCGAGCTCCGTCGCGCTCCACGAGCACCTGGGGTTCGGCCTGCTCTTCGCCGCACCCATGGCCGGTGTCGGGCTGACCCGGCTCGTCGGCGCCCATTTCCGTCGGCCGCAGCTGGCCTGCGCCCTGTGGGTCGTCGCGCTGTGCCTGGGGATCTCCCAGTCGGCCGAGCGGTTCGCCTCCTCGCCCGATTCGAACCGGCTCAACGCCGTGCTCAGGCAGCACGTCACCCCGGCCATGGGCCGCTACCTCGCCTCGCAGCGCGATGTGGTCGCGTACCACCTGCGGGACCGCACCGACCAGACCCGCTGGACCTCGCTCCACGGCATCCGGTACCGGGACCCCGGGGGAACGGTGCGCCGCGGTGCGGACGGCTACCGCAAGGCCCTCGCCGACGGCTGGTTCGATCTGGTCGTGCTCGACGGACGCACGCCGATGGACCGGGTCGTCGCCGGGGCCCTCAGGGACAACGCCCACTACCGCCTGCTCGGACGCATTCCGTACGAGGGCGCCCGGGGCGCGGGTGACTACCGGATCTGGGTGAAGCGCTGAACCTACCGAGGCGCGCCGGCCGCGGCGGCGGCCTGGGACTTGCCGCGGGCGTAGATCTGGTTGAAGGCGAAGGTGCCCAGGTCGTCGCTGGCCCGGAAGACGGCCTGGTCGGACTTGGTGACCTTCTTGCCGTCGAGGAAGCCGGCCTGGGTGAAGTACGCGTACCGGCCGATCGAGTTCGCCCGGCGCAGACAGATCGTCGCGCGGCAGAAGTCCTTCACGCCCGCGCCTGCCAGCGGGGCGATGCCGCCGGTGGCCTGGTTCTTCGCCTTCAGCGCCGCCGCCTCGTTCGGGAAGACGGCCACGCCGACCGTGAGGGCGACCCCGTCCTTCACGTACGTGGCGCGGATCACCCGGTCGCAGCCGTTCCTCTTCAGGACCGCGCCGAGGCCGGCCTCCCCGACGCTCGCGCAGTCGGTCGTCGAGGACGTCGCGCCCTTGGTGTAGGCGCGGCCGTTCATCGTCAGCTTCTTGCCAGGGAAGAGCCCCTCGGCGCTGAGCGGGGCCTTGTCCTTCTTCTCGTCCGAGATGAAGTCCTTGGGGTTCGGCGGGGGCGGCGGGGCGACGGAGGAGAACGTCGGGCCGGGCGTGGGGGAGCCGCTGGGGGCGGCGGAGCCGGTGGGGGTGACCGTGCTGTTCTTCGCCGTGTCGTCGGTCTTGCCGCTCTTCACGACCGCCGTGGCGACGATCGCGCCGACGACGAGGGCCGCGAGCGCGCCGCCGCCGATCACGAGCCAGCGCTTACGCCGCCGGCCCGCCGCGGAGGCGTCCGCGAGGGCGCCCCAGTCGGGTGTCCCGTCGGCCGTCGCGCCCGGGAAGGGGCTGGGCTGCTGCCCGTACTGCTGTCCCTGCTGCCCGTATCCCTGGCCGTACTGCTGCTGATCCGGCTGCCGGCCGTACTGCGGCTGTCCCGGCTGCTGCGGCTCCTGTGGCCACTGCGGTCCCCCAAAGCTCATGCCGCGCATCCTAAACCGGTTGGGGCCGAGCCATGCGGGCGGTGACAATGGCCTGCATGGGACACGTCGAGGCCGCGCATCTGGAGTACTACCTTCCCGACGGGAGGGTCCTGCTCGCGGACGCCTCCTTCCGGGTCGGGGAGGGCGCCGTCGTCGCCCTGGTCGGGGCCAACGGCGCCGGGAAGACCACGCTGCTCCGGATGATCTCCGGAGAGCTCCAGCCGCACGGCGGCTCCGTCACCGTGAGCGGCGGGCTCGGCGTGATGCCGCAGTTCGTGGGCTCGGTGCGGGACGACCGTACGGTCCGTGACCTGCTGGTCTCGGTCGCCCAGCCGCGCATCCGGGAGGCCGCGAAGGCCGTCGACGCGGCCGAGCACCTGATCATGACCGTCGACGACGAGGCCGCGCAGATGGCGTACGCGCAGGCGCTCAGCGACTGGGCCGAGGTCCAGGGGTACGAGGCCGAGACCGTCTGGGACATGTGCACGATGGCCGCCCTGGGCGTCCCGTACGACAAGGCGCAGTTCCGTGAGGTCCGCACGCTCAGCGGCGGCGAGCAGAAGCGTCTCGTCCTGGAGTCGCTGCTGCGCGGCACGGACGAGGTGCTGCTCCTGGACGAGCCGGACAACTACCTCGACGTGCCCGGCAAGCGGTGGCTGGAGGAGCGGCTGCGGGAGACCCGTAAGACCGTGCTCTTCATCTCGCACGACCGGGAGCTGCTGGCCCGGGCCGCGCAGAAGATCATCGCGGTGGAGCCGGGTCCGGCCGGGTCGGACGTCTGGGTGCACGGCGGTGGCTTCGAGACCTTCCACGAGGCGCGGCGCGAGCGGTTCGCCCGCTTCGAGGAGCTGAAGCGGCGCTGGGAGGAGAAGCACGCGCAGCTGAAGAAGCTGGTGATCAACCTGCGGCAGGCGGCGGCGGTCTCGCACGAGATGGCGTCCCGGTACGCGGCGGCGCAGACCCGGCTGAAGAAGTTCGAGGAGGCCGGCCCGCCGCCCGAGCCGCCGCGCGAGCAGGACATCCGGATGCGGCTGCGCGGCGGCCGGACCGGGGTACGGGCCGTGACCTGCGAGAACCTTGAGCTGACGGGTCTGATGAAGCCGTTCTCGCTGGAGATCTACTACGGGGAGCGGGTCGCCGTCCTCGGTTCGAACGGTTCGGGCAAGTCGCACTTCCTGCGGCTGCTCGCCGGGGACCCGTCGGTGGCGCACACCGGCGACTGGAAGCTGGGCGCCCGGGTCGTCGCGGGCCACTTCGCGCAGACCCACGCGCACCCGGAGCTGCAGGGGCGCTCCCTGGTGGACATCCTCTGGTCGGAGCACGCCAAGGACCGGGGCGGGGCGATGTCGGTGCTGCGGCGGTACGAGCTGGAGGCGCAGGGGGACCAGCCCTTCGAGAAGCTGTCGGGCGGCCAGCAGGCCCGTTTCCAGATCCTGCTCCTGGAGCTCTCCGGCACGACGGCGCTGCTCCTCGACGAGCCGACGGACAACCTGGACCTGGAGTCGGCGGAGGCGCTGCAGGACGGGCTCGATTCGTACGACGGCACGGTGATGGCCGTCACGCACGACCGGTGGTTCGCGAAGAGTTTCGACCGGTTCCTGGTCTTCGGTTCGGACGGGGTCGTGCGGGAGACGAGCGAGCCGGTCTGGGACGAGCGGCGGGTGGAGCGGGCGCGGTAGGGACCTGCGGGAGGCCGGAGGGGCGGGCGCGTTTTGACCCGTCCGGGGTGGCGCGGGTAGTGTTGCGGTTTGTTATGCGTATGCCCTTCGTCGTTCTCGTACGAAGGGCCCTTACGCAGGTTCCCTGGAGCAGTTACCAGTGGCTCGCATACGGGCGGTGTCCCGGCAGTGCAGCCCCAGCTGCATGATCGCTTCAGGTGTGTCTGGACTCCATCCACTGAAGAAGCGAAGGCTACGAAGTGCGTACGTACAGCCCCAAGCCCGGCGATGTCACTCGCCAGTGGCACATCATCGACGCGCAGGACATCGTCCTGGGCCGTCTGGCGACCACGGCTGCGAACCTCCTCCGAGGCAAGCACAAGCCCGTGTACGCCCCCCACATGGACATGGGCGACTTCGTCATCATCATCAATGCTGACAAGGTCCACCTGTCCGGCAACAAGAAGACCCAGAAGCTGGCTTACCGCCACTCCGGCTTCCCGGGTGGTCTGCGCTCCGTCCGTTACGACGAGCTGCTGGACAAGAACCCCGAGAAGGCCGTCGAGAAGGCCATCAAGGGCATGATCCCCAAGAACACCCTGGGCCGTCAGATGCTCTCGAAGCTGAAGGTCTACGCGGGCGAGAACCACCCGCACGCTGCCCAGCAGCCGGTCCCGTTCGAGATCACCCAGGTCGCGCAGTAGTTCCGGCCACACCCCCTAAGAACGAAAGAAATCTGAGGAGAATCGTGGCCGAGACCACTGTTGAGACCCCCGTCGAGGGCGTCGAGGGCGAGGAGACCTACGCGGAGGTCACCACCTTCGAGTCCGAGGTTCCCGTCGAGGGCGAGTACACCACCGAGTCCCTGGCTTCCCGCTTCGGCGACCCGCAGCCGGCCGCCGGCCTGGGCCGTCGCAAGAACGCCATCGCCCGCGTCCGGATCGTTCCGGGCACCGGCAAGTGGAAGATCAACGGTCGCACCCTTGAGGACTACTTCCCCAACAAGGTGCACCAGCAGGAAGTCAACGAGCCCTTCAAGGTGCTCGAGCTCGACAACCGCTACGACGTCATCGCCCGCATCTCGGGCGGCGGCGTCTCGGGTCAGGCCGGCGCCCTGCGCCTCGGCGTGGCCCGTGCGCTGAACGAGGCGGATGTCGAGAACAACCGCCCGGCGCTGAAGAAGGCCGGCTTCCTCTCCCGCGACGACCGTGCGGTCGAGCGCAAGAAGGCCGGTCTCAAGAAGGCCCGTAAGGCCCCGCAGTACAGCAAGCGTTAATCGCCTGCTCGGTCTGCTTTGCACGTACGCCCCGGCGGCACTGCCCGTGCTGCCGGGGCGTACGTCTTTTCCTCCCTCTGAGGCCTTTCGGACAGCTTCGGCGCGAAAACGGGCATCAGGCGCTCAGGGGTTCGCACTTTTTCGGAGCAGTTTCGGAGGACAGCTGTGGGACGACTCTTCGGCACGGACGGTGTACGCGGTGTGGCGAACGCGGATCTGACGGCTGAGCTCGCGCTCGGCCTGTCGGTCGCGGCGGCGCACGTGCTCGCCGAGGCGGGGACCTTCGAGGGCCATCGGCCGACCGCGGTGGTCGGGCGTGACCCCCGTGCGTCGGGAGAGTTCCTGGAGGCCGCCGTCGTGGCGGGCCTCGCGAGCGCGGGAGTCGACGTCCTGCGCGTCGGCGTCCTGCCCACCCCGGCGGTGGCGTACCTCACCGGAGCGCTCGGCGCCGACCTGGGTGTGATGCTCTCCGCCAGCCACAACGCGATGCCCGACAACGGCATCAAGTTCTTCGCCCGCGGCGGCCACAAGCTCGCCGACGAGCTGGAGGACCGGATCGAGTCCGTCTACGAGGAGCACCGCACCGGCGCCCCGTGGCAGCGGCCGACCGGCGCCGGCGTCGGCCGGGTCCGTGACTACGACGAGGGCTTCGACAAGTACGTCGCCCACCTCATGGCCGTCCTGCCGAACCGGCTCGACGGGCTCAAGGTCGTCCTCGACGAGGCGCACGGTGCGGCCGCGCGCGTGTCGCCCGAGGCGTTCGCCCGGGCCGGTGCCCAGGTCGTCACGATCGGCGCCGACCCCGACGGCCTCAACATCAACGACGGCTGCGGCTCCACCCACCTCGGTCTGCTCAAGGCCGCCGTCATCGAGCACGGCGCCCACCTCGGCATCGCGCACGACGGCGACGCCGACCGCTGCCTCGCCGTGGACGCGTCCGGCGAGGAGATCGACGGCGACCAGATCCTCGCCGTCCTGGCGCTCGCCATGCGCGAGGCCGGGACGCTGCGCGGCGACACCGTCGTCGCGACCGTGATGTCCAACCTCGGCTTCAAGCTCGCCATGGAGCGCGAGGGGCTCCAGCTGGTGCAGACGGCGGTCGGCGACCGGTACGTCCTGGAGTCGATGAAGGAGCACGGCTACGCGCTCGGCGGCGAGCAGTCCGGGCACGTCATCGTGCTCGACCACGCCACCACCGGCGACGGCACCCTGACCGGTCTGATGCTGGCGGCGCGCGTCGCGGCCACCGGCAAGTCCCTCGCGGAGCTGGCCGCCGTGATGGAGCGGCTCCCGCAGGTCCTCATCAACGTGCCCGACGTCGACAGGACCCGGGTGAAGACCTCGGCCGAGCTGGCGACCGCCGTCGGTGACGCCGAGCGCGAGCTGGGCTCCACCGGCCGCGTCCTGCTCCGCCCCTCGGGCACCGAGCCGCTGGTCCGGGTCATGGTCGAGGCCGCCGACATCGAGCAGGCGCGTGCCGTGGCCGGCCGGCTGGCGGACGTGGTGAAGTCGGCGCTCGGCTAGAGCCCCAGCGCTTTCGAGCTTGGGCTTCTCGGGCCTCAGTGCTTTCGTGGCGCACCCGGCGGGCGGGTCATCCGTGCCCGCTGGGTGCGCCACAGCAGTTTCCAGGCGATGAGCGTGAGCACGCCGGCGATGATGATGCCGGTCAGGTTGAGCAGCAACTGCTCGGCGGAGCCCCACATCTGGGCGAAGTCGCCGTAGCTGAGGGCCACGGCCGCGTTCGCCGCCGCGGGGACGGTCGTCACCGAGATCGCCACGCCGACCAGCACGCCCGCCTTCGACGAGGTCAGGGAGACGACGCCGGCCACGCCGGCGAGGAGCGCCACGACGAACGAGAACGGGTCGGGCTGGAAGATGAAGCCGGTGTTCGGGCGCGGCGCGTCGAGCATGCTCATCTCGAACTGGCCGATGGCGTCCATCCCCAGGCTGAACAGGGTCGTCGCGATGATCGCCGCGGTGAAGCCGACGACCAGCGCGACCGACGAGCGGAAGGCGGCCCTCGGATCGCGCCGCACCAGGCCCGTACTGATCCCGGCGAGCGGGCCGAACTCGGGGCCGACGGCCATGGCGCCCACGATCAGGATCGCGTTGTCCAGGACCACACCGCAGGCCGCGATCATCGTCGCCACGATCATCAGGGCCGCGTAGGTGATCGTGAGGGTGGACTCCTCCTGCACGGTCCCCGTGAGCTGCTCCCAGATCACCGCGTCCGCGGCCTCGCCCGGCGCCTCCTCCTCCGCCTTCTCGGCGCGGTCGGAGATCGACAGGTCGACGTTGTCGACGGCGATCGCGCCGACCTTGTCGATGTCCAACTTCCGCAGCCCCTGCAGGAGTTCACTGCCCGCCTCGCGCGCCACGTCGACCAGGACGATGTCGCCCTGGGGCTCGCGGGCGACCCCCTTGAGCACCGCCAGATGGGTGGTGCCCACGGTCCTGTCGATCAGATCGAGGACGGCGTCCGTGCGGACGGACGGGGTGATGATCCGCAGATGCAACATGGCCGCACCTTAACGGGATTCACAGTTTGCGCAGGGACAGGCGCTGCACCTTGTGGTCCGGGCCCTTGCGGACGACGAGGGTCGCCCGGCCGCGCGTCGGCGCCACGTTCTCCAGCAGGTTGACCTTGTTGATGGTCCGCCACATCGTGCGGGCGTAGTCCAGGGCCTCCTCCTCGGAGACCTGCGTGTACTTCTGGAAGTACGAGAACGGGTTCTGGAACGCGGTCTCGCGCAGCCGGCGGAACCGGTTGAGGTACCAGGCCTCGATGTCCTCGGGCCGGGCGTCCACGTACACCGAGAAGTCGAAGTAGTCGGCGAGCCCCACGCGCGTGCGGCCGTCCTTGCCGGGCAGCGCCGGCTGGAGGACGTTGAGCCCTTCCACGATCAGGATGTCGGGGCGGCGGACCACGAGCCGCTCGCCCGGCACGATGTCGTAGATGAGGTGGGAGTAGACCGGGGCGGTGACCTCGTCCTTGCCGGCCTTGATGTCGGCGACGAACCGGGTCAGGGCCCGGCGGTCGTACGACTCGGGGAAACCCTTGCGGGACATCAGGCCGCGCGCCTTCAGCTCCTCCATCGGATAGAGGAAGCCGTCGGTGGTGACCAGCTCCACGCGCGGGTGCTCCGGCCAGCGGGCCAGGAGCGCCTGGAGGAGACGGGCCACGGTCGACTTGCCGACGGCGACGGAGCCGGCGACCCCTATGACGAAGGGCGTCCCGCGCTGCTCCGCCTTCTCCCCGAGGAAGGTGTTGAGCGCGCCGCGCAGCCCGCTGGTGGCCTGGACGTACAGGTTGAGCAGCCGGGACAGCGGTAGATAGATGTCCCTGACCTCGTCCAGGTCGATGACATCACCGAGTCCCCGCAGCCGCTCGACCTCATCGGCGGAGAGCGGCAGCGGCGTCTTGTCCCGCAGCGCACTCCACTCGTCGCGGGTGAGGTCGAGATAGGGCGTGGCCTCGGGAGGCCGGCGCTGGCTTCGTGGCGGCGAAGTGATCACCCCGCCATTGTCGGGGTTGCGGGGTGGTTGTGGGCCGTGGGCTCGGTCACGTGACGGCACGCGTAAACCGGTTGTCGTACCCCGGGCCTAGGGTGATCATCGTGCAGTTGCCCGCGTGGGCTGTGGATTTCACGCGGGGGGGATTCGTCGCCCGGGAGGGCGGCGGAGGTATCAGAAGGACACACACTCATGCGTACGTACAAGGGAACCGCCACCGTCGCCGCCGGCGCCGTCTCGCTGGCGCTGCTGCTCACCGCTTGCGGCGGGGGCGAGAAGACCGACGACAAGGGCAAGGACGCGCCCAAGGCGTCCGCCTCGGCGTCCGCGTCCGCCGCTCCCGACGCGAAGGCGCTGTCGGAGGCCGAGCTGGAGAAGCTGATCGTCGAGCAGGCGGACCTCAAGGGGTACCAGGTCGAGAAGGCCAAGGCCGCCGACCTGGCGAAGCCGGGTGACATCACGACGGACAAGGCCGCCTGCCTGCCGCTCGCCGAGGCCATGTCGTCCATCGCGTCGGGGGCGGCCGCGAGCGTGCGACGCGTGGCCGTGCAGACGCCGAAGACGGAGAAGGGCGCGACGGGCTCGCCCGACAACCTCCTCGGCGCGCTCGGCGCCCCGGCCACGGCCGTCACGCTCGGTTCGCACGACGGCGCCGGCGCGCAGACCGCGCTGGCCTCGCTGAAGACGGCCGGCACGGAATGCGCGGGCGGCTTCACGGCCACCATGGGCGGCGAGAAGACGAAGGTCACCAAGATCGTCCCGGAGACCGTGTCCGCCGGTGAGGAGGCGGTCGCCTTCACCGTCACCACCGAGATGGAGGGGGCCCCGTGGACCAGCAAGCTCGTGGCCTTCCGTCAGGGCAACACGCTGGCGTCCTTCTTCGTGTACAGCCTCGTGGGCAAGGTCGAGGCGCTGCCGAAGCCCGTCATCGACGCGCAGGCGGCCAAGCTCGGCTGAGTCCGGACGTCCGCCCGGTTTCGGTCGTAGGCTGCCGTCATGTGCGGAATCGTGGGGTACGTCGGCGGGCAGTCGGCGCTTGATGTGGTGATCGCGGGCCTCAAGCGGCTCGAGTACCGGGGCTACGACTCGGCCGGTGTCGCGGTGCTCTCCGACGGAGGTCTCGCCTCGGCCAAGAAGGCGGGCAAGCTCGTCAACCTGGAGAAGGAGCTGGTGGACCGGCCGCTGTCGAGCGGCTCCACCGGCATCGGACACACCCGCTGGGCCACCCACGGCGGGCCGACCGACACCAACGCGCACCCGCATCTCGACAACGCGGGGCGCGTGGCCGTCGTCCACAACGGGATCATCGAGAACTTCGCCGCCCTGCGCGCGGAGCTGGAGGAGCGGGGGCACGATCTCGTGTCCGAGACGGACACCGAGGTCGTCGCCCATCTGCTCGCCGAGGAGTTCTCCTCCTGCGGGGACCTCGCGGAGGCGATGCGGCTGGTGTGCCGACGGCTCGACGGGGCGTTCACCCTGGTCGCCGTGCACGCGGACGAGCCGGACGTCGTCGTCGGGGCCCGGCGGAACTCACCCCTGGTCGTGGGCGTCGGCGAGGGCGAGTTCTTCCTCGCCTCGGACGTGGCCGCGTTCATCGCGCACACCCGGTCGGCGATCGAGCTGGGCCAGGACCAGGTCGTGAAGCTGTCCCGGGAGGGCGTCGAGGTCACCGACTTCGGCGGCACCCCCGCCGACGTACGGGCGTACCACGTGGACTGGGACGCCTCGGCCGCCGAGAAGGGCGGCTACGACTACTTCATGCTCAAGGAGATCGCCGAGCAGCCGAAGGCCGTCGCCGACACGCTGCTCGGCCGCATCGACGGAGAGGGCAGGCTCCGGCTCGACGAGGTCCGCATCCCCGACGCGGTGCTGCGCGAGGCCGACAAGATCGTGATCATCGCCTGCGGCACGGCCTTCCACGCCGGGATGATCGCGAAGTACGCCATCGAGCACTGGACCAGGATCCCCTGCGAGGTGGAGCTGGCCAGCGAGTTCCGCTACCGCGACCCGATCCTCGGCCAGCGGACCCTGGTCATCGCGATCTCGCAGTCCGGCGAGACCATGGACACCCTGATGGCGCTGCGCCACGCGCGCGAACAGGGCGCCAAGGTGCTGGCCGTCTGCAACACGAACGGGTCGACCATCCCGCGCGAGTCCGACGCCGTTCTCTACACGCACGCGGGGCCGGAGGTCGCCGTCGCGTCGACGAAGGCGTTTCTGACGCAGCTGGTGGCCTGCTATCTGCTGGCGCTGTACCTCGGGCAGGTGCGGGGGACCAAGTGGGGCGACGAGATCCACGCCGTCATCCGTGAACTCGCCCGGATCGCCGACGAGGTCGAGCGCGTCCTGGAGACGATGGAGCCGGTGCGGGCCCTCGCCCGCTCGCTCGCCCACAAGAACACGGTGCTCTTCCTCGGCCGCCACGTCGGCTACCCCGTGGCCCTCGAAGGCGCGCTGAAGCTGAAGGAACTCGCGTACATGCACGCCGAGGGCTTCGCGGCGGGCGAGCTGAAGCACGGGCCGATCGCGCTCATCGAACAGGACCTGCCGGTGGTGATCGTCGTGCCGTCGCCGCGCGGGCGGTCCGTCCTGCACGGCAAGATCGTCTCCAACATCCAGGAGATCCGGGCGCGGGGAGCGCGGACCATCGTGATCGCGGAGGAGGGCGACGAGGCCGTCGTCCCGTACGCCGACCATCTGATCCGCATCCCGGCAACGCCTACGCTGCTTCAGCCGCTGGTCTCCACCGTGCCGCTGCAGGTCTTCGCCTGCGAACTCGCGACCGCGCGGGGCAACGAGGTGGACCAGCCGCGGAACCTGGCGAAATCTGTGACCGTGGAGTGAGCGAATGATCATCGGGGTGGGGATCGACGTGGCGGAGATCGACCGCTTCGCCGCGTCGATCGAACGGACGCCGGGGCTGTTGCGCCGACTCTTCGTCGAGCGCGAGCTGATGCTGCCGAGCGGCGAGCGGCGCGGAACCGCGTCCCTCGCGGTCCGCTTCGCCGCGAAGGAGGCGGTGGCCAAGGCCCTCGGCGCGCCGGCGGGCCTGCACTGGACGGACGCGGAGGTCTACGTCGAGTCCAGCGGCCAGCCCCGCCTGCGTGTCCGGGGCACGGTGGCGGCCCGCGCGGCGGAGCTGGGCGTCCGCCACTGGCACGTCTCGCTCAGCCATGACGCGGGCGTCGCGTCGGCGGTGGTGATCGCGGAGGGGTGACGCCCTGGATGTACGGGATGTAGGTGGGTGGGTAGGTAGGTGGGTCCGGGGGCTCTGCCCGGCCGTCGTATCGGCGGGGCAGGGCCCCCGGGTTCGCGCGCGGACCGGGGAGGGAGTGGGCGCGCGCGTTCGTGGCCGGCTGCCCTAGGGCCTCTCGGCGTTCCGTCGGGTGCGGAGGCGGGTGAGCAGGACGGTGGCTCCGCCGAGCACGGCGAGAGCGGTGGCGGCGAGGGCCGTCGGGAGGACGGCGCCGCCGGTCGCGGCCAGGGTGTTGGTGGCCTGGGCGCCGGGGCTGTCACCGCCGCCGACGGTGCCGGTGGCGGGTGGTGTTGTTGTGGACGGTACGGAGGTCGTCGATTCGGTGGGGGCCGTGGGCTTAGTGGGGGTCGGGGTCGGCTCGGTTGTGGCCGTGGGTGTGGGCGTGGGGTCCGTCGGGGTCGTCGGCGTCGGCGTTGGTTCCGGTGTCGGTGTGCGGCGCTGGGTCTGGGTGACCGCTCCTCCCGCCACCGTGTAGAGCGTGTGGGACTCCGTGTCGAGGGTCAGGGCCGACGGGCGTTCGCCCGTGGTGATCGTCTCCGTCACCGTCGCCCGCTCCGGGTCCACGACCGCCACCGCGGAGGCGCCCGTCCGTGCCGCGTACAGGGTCTTGGTGCCCGGGTCGTACGCGAGGGCCTTCGGGTTGCCCTCGACCGGGATCGTGCCCTTCACCTGCTGGGCCGTCAGGTCGACGGCCGAGACCGTGCCGGCCGCCAGGTTCGCGACGTAACCCGTGCGTGTCGTCGGGTCGACCGCCACGCCCATGCTGCCGAGCGCCGTCGAGCCGAGGCTCACCGTGCCCGTGAGGCGCCCGGTGGTCCCGTCGACGGTGTTGAGGACGTTCTTGTAGACGACGGAGCCGTTCTCCATCGAGCCGCCCACGTACGTCGCGTACCCCGTGTGGTGGACCGTGTCGACGGCCAGGCCCGCGGGGTGGAAGGGCAGGACCACGGGGTCGGCGACCGCCCGGGCCGTGCCGGTGTCGTACACCGTTACCGACTTGGCCGCCTGGTTGCCGACGTAGAGGCGCCCCTGCCCCGGGTCCGCCGCGAGAAGCGAGACGCTGCCCGTGACCGGGATGACGTCGTCCGTGAGTGTGCGGCTCGTCGGGTCGTACGCGGCGATACGGGTGGACAGGCCCAGGTACAGCCGGCCGGACCCGCCGAGGGCGAGCACCGTGGCCGGGGCCAGGAGGGCGACGGGCTCGCCGACGAGGGCGCCGGTGGCCGTGTCGTACGTGCTCAGGCGGTGGGCCGTGCCGTCGCTGCTGCTCACGTAGAGGCGGTCGGCGGCCGGGTCGACCTCGGCGTCGAGGGCGTCGCCGAGCGGCGGGCGGATCGTGCGCACGTTCTCGTGCGTCGCGGGGGCGGGCGCGGTCGATTGGGCGTTCGTGGTTGTGGTCGTGGTCGTGGTCGCGGTCCCGGTCGACGGGGCGGGCGCCGCCGCCGCCGTGCCCGTGAGGGCTACGACGACGGCGGCGGCCAGGGTCAGGGGCCTTCTCACTGGAAGGTCACCGGGATGTAGACGTCGTACTTCCGGTCCGCGCTGTCGTAGTGGTCCGCGCGGGTGACGATCGCGCAGTTCACGCCGGACTGGCCGCAGGTGACGGTGTCGGAGATCTTCGCCTTGACGTGGATCTGGACGTTGAACGAGCCGAGGCCGGCGGACTCCGTGTACGGGGAGGAGTTGGAGGGGGAGAGCCAGTACCAGTCGCTGTTCACCCAGTGCGAGGCCCCGGTCGTGCCGGACTGGTCCTGGCCGCCGAGGCAGGGCGTGGGCTTGCTGTTCCAGGTGGCCGGGTCTGCCGGGTTCACCCCCGCGGGTATCGCGCAGAGGCCGACGTAGACGCCCTGGTCGGGGTTGTAACCGGAGCCGCTGACGGTGACGTTGGCGCCGGCCGCGGGGGCTGTCGCGGGCGCGGTGAGGGAGAGGTTGTAGGTGCGGGAGCCGTCGGTGACGGTCCGGCCGGCGGTCGCGGCGGAGGCGGTGGAGGCGAGGCCGACGGTGAGCGCGGCGGCCGAGGCGAGGGTGAGGGCGGTGCGAAGGGCGGTACGCATGACGAAGGAGGCCTTCCCTGAGCGAGGTGTGATGCCTGGTTAGGTAAGGCAAACCTAAGTTGATCGGTGAGGGGGCGTCAACCCTCGCTTCCGGCAACGGGCTTGAGGTGTGCGGCAGACTGCGGGCATGCGTACCGCTTACCGCGTGGAGACCGTACGGGCCGCCGAGGCCGAGTTGATGGCAGCGCTGCCCGAGGGCGCGCTCATGCAACGGGCGGCGGCGGGGCTCGCCGCCGCGTGCCTGTCGCTGCTCGGACGGGGCCATGTGTACGGGGCGAGAGTCGTGCTGCTCGTCGGCAGCGGGGACAACGGCGGCGACGCCCTGTACGCGGGTGTTCGGCTCGCGCGGCGCGGGGCGGGCGTGACGGCCGTCCTGCTCGGCGCGCGGGCCCACGAGCGGGGGCTCGCCGCGCTGCTCGCCGCCGGGGGGCGGGTGGCGGAGGACCCCTTCGAGGTGCTCGCCGTGGCCGATCTCGTCGTCGACGGGATCACCGGGATCGGCGGGCAGGGGGGCCTGCGTCCGGACGCGGTGCCGGTCGCGAGGGCCGCGCGGGGCTCGGACGCGGTCGTGGTCGCCGTCGACCTGCCGAGCGGTGTGGACGCCGACACGGGGCGGGTCGCGGGGGAGGCGCTGCGGGCGGACGCGACGGTGACCTTCGGGACGTACAAGCCGGGGCTGCTCATCGACCCGGCGCGCGAGTACGCGGGGGCGCTGCGGCTCGTGGACATCGGGCTCGGTGAGGTCCTGCCGTCCGTGCCGGACGTCGAGGCGCTGCAACACGAGGACGTGGCACGGCTCTTGCCCGTGCCGGGCGCGGAGAGCGACAAGTACCGGCGCGGTGTGGTCGGCGTCGTGGCCGGCTCCGCGCGCTACCCGGGTGCGGCGGTGCTCGCGGTGACCGGCGCGCTGCGGGGCGGTGCGGGCGCGGTGCGGTACGTGGGGCCGGCCGGGGACGCGGTGATCGCGCGCCACCCGGAGGCGCTGGTGCAGGCCGGGCCGCCCGGGAAGGCGGGCCGGGTCCAGGCGTGGGTGGTCGGGCCCGGCCTCGGTGACGAGCGTTCGGCGGTCGCGGAGGTCCTCGCCTCGGACGTACCGGTCCTGGTGGACGCGGACGGGCTCGCGGGCCTCGACGCGACGGCGGTACGGGCGCGCACGGCGCCGACCCTGCTGACCCCGCACGCGGGCGAGGCGGCGGCGCTGCTGGGTGTCTCGCGGGAGTCGGTCGAGGCGGAGCGCCTCGCGGCGGTACGGGAGTTGGCGGGGCGCTTCGGGGCGACGGTGCTGCTGAAGGGCTCGACGACGCTGGTGGCGGACGCGTCGGGTCCGGTACGGGTGAACCCGACGGGCACGTCGTGGCTGGCGACGGCGGGGAGCGGGGACGTGCTGTCCGGCCTCGCGGGCTCGCTGCTCGCGGCGGGCCTGGGGGCGCGGGACGCGGCCTCGGCCGCCGCGTACCTCCACGGCCTGGCGGCGCGCCGGGCGTCGGGCGGCGGCGCGCCGGGCGGTGCGACAGCCGGTACGTCGGCCGGCGCGCCGATCGTGGCGGGCGACGTGGCGGAGGCCCTGCCGGGCGCGTGGCGCGACGTGGTGACCGGGTAGGACCCCCCACCCCACCCCTTCCCGAAACCCTGCCGGGGGCTGGTGGGGGGCGGGGCCGTGGCCCCGGACCCCTGCGGGGGTGCGGCGGCTTCGCGCCGGGGTGGGTGCGTGGCCCCGGATCCCTGCGGGGCGCGGCGGCCTCGCGCCGGGGTGGAGGTGGGGGCAGGGCCCTGCCCCCTGCCGGAGCGTCGGCGGCTTCGCGCCGTCGTGGGTGTGTGTGGGCACGGCCCCTGACCCCTGCAGGGGGCCGGCGGCTTCGCGCCGGGGTGGGTGCGGTGGGCACAGTCCCGAACCCCTGCGGGGCGGGGCAGCTTCGCGCCACGGGTGGGGATGGGTGCGCACGGCCACGGACTCCTGCCGGGGGGCCGGCGGCTTCGTGCCGGGATGGGTGCGCACGGCCCCGGACTCCGGCCGGGGCACGGCGGTTTCGCGCTGCGGGTGGGTGTGGGGGCGCAGCCCCGAACCCTGCGGAGGTGCGGCGGCTTCGCGCCGGGGGTGGGGCTGCGGCCCCGAGTCCCTCCGGGCGCGGCAGCTTCGCGCCGCGGTGGGGGTGGGCGTCACGGCCCCTGACCCCTGCAGGGGGCGCCGGCGGCTTCGCGCTGGGGTGGGTGTGTGGGTACAGTCCCGAACCCCCTGCCGGGGCGCGGCGGTTTCGCCCCGCAGGTGGGGGCACAGCACCGAGCCCCCGCCGGGGCGCCGCGGCCTCGCGCCGCGGGTGCGTTCGGGACGGGCTGGTTGGGTGCTGCGGCTTTGTGTTGGGGATGTGGTCGGGTCTACAGCTGAGGTAAGCGGCCCGGGAGCTGACACCTGAGAGACTGGGCGCGATGACTGAGACACCGCCGCCCCGACGAGCCCGCGCCGAGATCGACCTCGGTGCGCTGCGTGCGAACGTCCGTACGCTGCGTGCCCGCGTCGGGCCCCACGTCCAGCTGATGGCCGTGGTCAAGGCCGACGCGTACGGCCACGGCGCCCTTCGCTGCGCCCGTGCCGCGCTCGAAGCGGGCGCCACCTGGATCGGCACCGCCACCCCGCACGAGGCGCTCGCGCTGCGGGCCGCCGGGGTCACCGACGCTCGGATCCTGTGCTGGCTCTGGACCCCGGGCGACCCCTGGGCCGAGGGCATCGAGGCCGGTCTCGACATGACCGTCAGTGGGATGTGGGCCCTGCGGGAGGTCGTCCAGGCGGCCCGCGAGACCGGGAAGCCCGCCCGGATCCAGCTCAAGGCCGACACCGGTCTCGGGCGCAATGGCTGCCAGCCCGCCGACTGGCCCGAACTGGTCGGCGAGGCCCTCAAGGCCCAGAAGGAGGGGCTGGTCACCGTCACCGGACTCTGGTCGCACTTCGCCTGTGCCGACGAGCCCGGCCACCCCTCCATCGCCTCCCAGCTCGACGTCTTCCGCTCGATGCTCGACTACGCCGAGAAGGCCGGCGTCGAGCCCGAGGTCCGGCACATCGCCAACTCCCCGGCCACCCTCACCCTCCCCGAGACCCACTTCGATCTTGTTCGGCCTGGCATCGCCATGTATGGCGTCTCGCCCAGTCCCGAAGTCGGCACCCCTGCCGACTTCGGGCTGCGGCCCGTCATGTCCCTCATCGGCAGCGTCGCGCTCGTCAAGGAAGTGCCCGCCGGGCACGGGGTCAGTTACGGGCACCACTACGTCACCCCGAGCGAGACCACCCTCGGGCTCATCCCGCTCGGGTACGCCGACGGCATCCCGCGCCACGCCTCCGGACGCGGCCCCGTCCTGGTCGGCGACCGGATCCGGCGGGTGGCCGGGCGGGTCGCCATGGACCAGTTCGTCGTCGACCTCGGCGGCGACGCCGTCGAGCCCGGCGCCGAGGCGCTGCTCTTCGGCCCCGGCGACCGGGGCGAGCCGACCGCCGAGGACTGGGCCCAGGCGGCCGACACCATCGCGTACGAGATCGTCACCCGCATCGGCGCCCGCGTTCCGCGCGTCTATGTGAACGGGTAAGCGAACGAGCAAGGACCTAGCCAACAGGGAGCGGTAGTGAGCGAGTCCAGCACCGACAACTGGCGGCGTGCCGGGGTCGCCGGTGCCGCGATAGGCGTCCTGGCCGCCGGCGCGGCGGCCGGCGTGGCCATCGAGCGGCTCACCGTCGGGCGGGGCATGCGGCAGAAGGCCCGGCTCGCCCTCGACGCCTCCGCGCCCTACGGCTCCCTGCGCGGCACCCCCGGCAAGGCGCCTGCAGACGACGGCACCGCGCTGTACTACGAGGTCGATGAGGTCGAGTCGGACGCCCCGGCGCCCCGCCGCCGGCGGCTCTTCGGCCGCAAGGCTCCCGCGCCCGTCACCGTCGTCTTCAGCCACGGCTACTGCCTCGGCCAGGACTCCTGGCACTTCCAGCGCGCGGCGCTGCGCGGCCTCGTCCGTACCGTCTACTGGGACCAGCGCAGCCACGGACGGTCCGAGCGCGGCCGCGCCCAGTCCGGGCCCGACGGCCTGCCCGTCTCCATCGACCAGCTGGGCCGGGACCTCAAGGCCGTCATCGACGCGGCCGCGCCCGAGGGGCCGTTGGTCCTGGTCGGGCACTCGATGGGCGGCATGACGATCATGGCGCTCGCCGACCGCTACCCGGAGCTGATCCGCGAGCGGGTCGTCGGCGTCGCCTTCGTCGGTACGTCCGCGGGGAAGCTGGGCGAGGTGAACTACGGGCTGCCCATGGCCGGGGTCAACGCGGTGCGGCGGGTCCTGCCGGGTGTCCTGAAGGCCCTCGGTTCGCAGGCGGAGCTGGTCGAGCGGGGGCGCAGGGCCACGGCCGACCTGTTCGCCGGGCTGATCAAGAAGTACTCGTTCTCGTCCCGTGAGGTGGACCCGGCCGTCGCCCGCTTCGCGGAGCGGATGATCGAGGCCACCCCGATCGACGTGGTGGCCGAGTTCTACCCGGCCTTCGCCGAGCACGACAAGGCGGCCGCGCTCACGGCCTTCCGCGACCTGCCCGTCCTCGCCCTTGCCGGTGACCGGGACCTCGTCACCCCCAGCTCGCACACGGAGGCCATCGCCGATCTGCTGCCGGACGCCGAGCTGGTCATCGTGCCCGACGCCGGGCACCTGGTGATGCTGGAGCACCCGGAGGCCGTGACGGACCGGCTCGCCGACCTCCTCGCGAAGGTCGGAGCGGTGCCCGCGACGGCGGCGAACGCGGGGGCCGGCAGCAGCTAGGTTGGGCCGTATGGAAGAACCGCACGCCGTGGAAACCCCGCACTCCACCGCCCCGCACTCCACCGCCCACCTCGACATCGACTCGCCCGAGGCGATGCAGGAGCTCGGCCGTCGGCTGGCCAAGCTCCTCCGCCCCGGCGACCTCGTCATGCTCACCGGCGAGCTCGGCGCCGGGAAGACGACGCTCACCCGCGGCCTCGGCGAGGGCCTCGGCGTGCGCGGCGCCGTCACCTCCCCGACCTTCGTCATCGCCCGCGTCCACCCGTCCCTGGTCGGCGGGCCCGCGCTGGTCCACGTCGACGCGTACCGCCTGGGCGGCGGTCTCGACGAGATGGAGGACCTCGACCTGGACGTCTCGCTGCCCGAGTCGGTGGTCGTCGTGGAGTGGGGCGACGGCAAGGTCGAGGACCTCACGGACGACCGGCTGCACGTGCTCATCCACCGGGTCGTCGGCGACACGGACGACGACCGGCGGACCGTGGTGCTGCGCGGGATCGGCGCGCGGTGGGCGACGGAAGAGCTCGTACTGAGCTGAACGTACGTAGGTTCCGACAAGGTGTCGGCAAGATGTTGCGTCGGCCCCACGCGCCGTGGTGACATGGATGCACGAGCTGGTTAGGTGAACCTAACCTACGGGAGGCATGCATGGCGACGCCGGAGCGCGAGCACGCGGAAGCGCGGACGCGGAGGGGCACGTCGATGAGCGAGCTGCTGGCGTCCTGTGCCGCGGCGGAAGCGGTGTCGAGACCCCCGCGCACCCCCGAGCCCACGCCGGAACCGGACGCCGCCGAGCACTCGCGCGAGCCCGGGAACCTCGGGGTCGAGCGCGAGGCCGCGTAACCCGTACGGGCTAAGCGCGAACGCCGAACACCCCCGTACTACGGGACGACCACGACCTTCGCGCCGATCGACGCGAAGGTCCACATCGCGTCGCCGTCGGCGCGCTTCATCCGGATGCCGCCCGTCTTCCGCGTCGGGTCCGGCTTCGGCAGCGTGCCGTCGACCGCCGCGCTGAAGCCGATCGAGACGTCCTGCTCCGTCGTGAACCGCACCACGTGCTCGATCCGCACCCCGTCGGAGCCGGTGACCGAGCCCGAGCGGGACGTCACCTTGTACGCCCCCGGGGCCGGGTGGACGGTGCTCGGCATGACCGAGAAGGTGGACGTGGCCTGGCCCTTCGCGTCCACCAGCCACACCCGGCGGTCGGTGAGCGCGTACACCACGCGCGCGCCGGTGCCGGACTCCGCCGGCACGGCGAGCGGGTCCTTGACGGGCTTCTTGGGGCCGCCGGTCGGGGCCGTCGACGGCGCCGCGCTCGGGGCCTTCGGCTTGGCCGAGACGTCCGCCGGAGCGTTCGCCGACGCCTGGTAGGCGAGGAAGGCGACCGCGGCGATCGCCGCCGCCGTGAGCCCGGCCACGAATCCCGAGCTGCTCCGTGCCACCCTGCTGCCCCTTTCGTACGTACGTATCGGTCGTGACGGTAGCAGTCGCGCGCGACCGGGACGGGGCGCCGTGCGGACCGCCCGGGAGCCGTAGGCTGTTTGCGTGCTCTTGCTCGCCATGGATACCGCCACACCCGCCGTCACCGTCGCCCTCCACGACGGCGACTCCGTCGTCGCCGAGTCGCGGCAGATCGACGCCCGCCGCCACGGGGAGCTGCTGCTGCCCGCCGTCGACCGTGTCCTCGCCGAGGCCGGGCTGAAGCTCGACGCGGTCACCGGCGTCGTCGTCGGCGTGGGGCCGGGGCCGTACACCGGACTGCGCGTCGGGCTCGTCACGGCCGCGACCTTCTCCTCCGCCCTCGGCGTGCCCGTGCACGGCCTGTGCACGCTGGACGGGCTCGCGTACGCCTCCGGGATCGAGGAGCCGTTCGTCGTCGCGACGGACGCGCGCCGCAAGGAGGTCTACTGGGCGCGGTACGACAACGCCCGTACGCGCGTCACCGACGCGGCCGTCGACCGGCCCGCCGAGATCGCCGAGCAGCTCGCCGGGCTCCCCGTCGTCGGCGCGGGCGCCCGTCTGTACCCCGAGGCCTTCCCGGACGCCCGCGACCCCGAGCATCAGTCGGCGGGCGCGCTTGCCGCCCTGGCGGCGGAGCGGCTCGCGGCCGGCGGCGACTTCCTCGACCCGCTGCCGATGTACCTGCGCCGCCCCGACGCCCAGGTGCCGAAGAACTACAAGGTGGTCACGCCCAAGTGACCGCCGTGACGTCCACGAGCGGCGCCGTCCTGCGCGAGATGCGCTGGTGGGACATCGCGCCCGTGCTCGTCCTCGAACACGAGCTGTTCCCCGAGGACGCCTGGTCCGAGGGGATGTTCTGGTCCGAGCTGGCCCACGCCCGGGGGCCCGCCGCCACCCGCCGCTATGTGGTCGCGGAGGCCGAGGGCGAGCTCGTCGGGTACGCGGGGCTCGCCGCCGCCGGCGGCCTCGGCGACGTCCAGACGATCGCCGTCGCCCGCGGCCAGTGGGGCACCGGGCTCGGCGCCCGGCTCCTCACCGACCTCCTCCAGCACGCCACCGCGTTCGAATGCGACGAGGTGCTGCTCGAGGTACGGGTGGACAACACCCGGGCCCAGAAGCTGTACGAGCGCTTCGGCTTCGAGCCGATCGGCTTCCGGCGCGGCTACTACCAGCCGGGCAACGTCGACGCGCTCGTGATGCGACTGACCGTCCAGGCAACCGAGACAGAGACCGAAACCGAGACCGCGCCCGAAACCGAAACTGGAACTGAGACTGATTCCGATGGCTGCTGACGAACCGCTCGTACTCGGCATCGAGACCTCCTGCGACGAGACCGGGGTCGGCATCGTCCGGGGGACGACGCTGCTCGCCGACGCCATCGCCTCCAGCGTCGACACCCACGCCCGCTACGGCGGCGTCGTGCCCGAGATCGCCTCCCGCGCGCACCTGGAGGCGATGGTCCCGACCATCGAGCGCGCCCTGAAGGAGGCCGGCGTCTCGGCCCGTGACCTCGACGGCATCGCCGTCACCGCCGGGCCCGGCCTGGCCGGTGCGCTGCTCGTCGGCGTCTCGGCGGCGAAGGCGTACGCGTACGCGCTGGGCAAGCCGCTGTACGGCGTGAACCACCTGGCCTCGCACATCTGCGTCGACCAGCTGGAGCACGGCCCGCTGCCCGAGCCCACCATGGCCCTGCTCGTCTCCGGCGGGCACTCCTCGCTGCTGCTCGCCCCGGACATCACCGCCGACGTCCGGCCGATGGGCGCGACCATCGACGACGCGGCCGGCGAGGCCTTCGACAAGATCGCGCGCGTCCTCGACCTCGGCTTCCCCGGCGGCCCGGTCATCGACCGGCTCGCCAAGGAGGGCGACCCGAAGGCGATCAACTTCCCGCGCGGCCTGTCCGGCTCCAAGGACCCCGCGTACGACTTCTCCTTCTCCGGCCTGAAGACCGCGGTCGCCCGCTGGATCGAGGCCAAGCGCGCGGCGGGCGAGGAGGTGCCGGTACGGGACGTGGCGGCGTCCTTCCAGGAGGCCGTCGTCGACGTGCTCACCCGTAAGGCCGTACGGGCCTGCAAGGACGAGGGCGTCGACCACCTGATGATCGGCGGCGGGGTCGCGGCCAACTCGCGGCTGCGGGCGCTGGCCCAGGAGCGGTGCGAGCGGGCCGGCATCCGGCTCAGGGTGCCCCGGCCGGGGCTGTGCACCGACAACGGCGCGATGGTGGCGGCCCTGGGCGCGGAGATGGTCGCCCGCAACCGGCCGGCCTCCGACTGGGAGCTGTCGGCGGACTCATCGCTTCCGGTGACGGACCCGCACGTGCCGGGCGCCGCCCATGGCCACGGTCACGGCCACTCCCACGACCATGACCACGTGCACGAGATCAGCAAGGAGAACCTCTACTCATGAGGGTCGCCCTGATGTGGGAGGCGCGGGCCGTCCAGGGCCGGGGCGCCGAGCTCATGGAGTGGGCGCGGTCGCGGGAGCTCGCCCAGGAGCCGCTGCGCCGCGAGTCCTTCCGTGCCCCGCAGGACCGGGTGCTCGTCCTGACCTGGTGGGACGCGGAGGCGCTGGACGCCGAGCTGCCCGAGCTGCCGGAGCCGGCGGCGGACCTGGTCACCCGGCCGGTGCACCGCTGGCGCTTCGAGGCCGTGGACTGAGCCTGAGGCAACCCGCAGGCTGTTTATCGCATCATCCACGGCGTGACTCTCGGCGTGGACAAGAAGATCGTGACCTGGGCGGCGCTGACCGCCGCCGCACTGCTCATATCCGGCTGCGGCGGCACGGCGGACGCGGACACCGCGGACGCTCCCACGAGACCGTCCTCGCCCACGACGCCCCCCGCCGACGGCAAGGCGCCCGGCCAGGCCCCCGGCCAGGCGCCCGATCAGGCCGCCGACCAGGCCGCCGTGGCCTCCGCCGCGTACCGGAAGTGGGGCCTGAAGCCCTTCGCCGCGCCGCCCGCCCCGCCGAGGACCAAGCCGCTGACACGGAAGCCCGGCGGGCCGGTCCCCGTCATCAGCGACATACCGACCAAGGACAAGGTCGTCTTCATCACGATCGACGACGGGGCCGAGAAGGACCCCGAGTTCGTGAAGATGATGGAGGAGCTCAAGGTCCCGGTAACGATGTTCCTCACCGACTCCGCGATACGCGCCGACTACGGCTACTTCAAGCCGCTCGCCGCCCTCGGCAACGGCGTCGCCAACCACACCCTCACCCACCCCAACCTCCGCACCCTCGGCCGGTCCGCGCAGCAGCACGAGATATGCGGCCAGCAGACGAAGCTGGAGAAGGAGTACCGGACGACCCCGCGGCTCTTCCGCCCGCCCTACGGCAACTGGAACGAGGACACCCGCGCGGCGGCCGGCGCGTGCGGCGTGGACGCGATCGTGCTGTGGCGCGAGTCGATGCAGATCAAGAACATGCAGTACCAGCGCGGCGACGAGAAGCTGCACCCCGGCGACATCATCCTGGCCCACTTCCGGGGCCCGGCCGAGCTCAAGGGCACGTCGATGACCCGGATGACGGCCAACATGCTCCGCCACATACAGGAGCAGGGCTTCACGGTGGCCCGCCTGGAGGACTACGTCTGAGCAGTCCGAGAAGTCCGAGAAGTTTTCTCCTCCTCGTGTCGATGCGGGCCGAGCCCGTTCGACGTATGAGTGAAAGGCGGGGAACGGCCCCGCCCGCCACGCAAGGAGAACGACCATGCCCCGCTACCTGACGATGATCCGTATCGAAGAGGGCGCCTTCGAGCTGGGGGACGCCGACGCCGGCTTCGACGAGCGCATGGGCGCGCTCTTCGAGGAGATCACCAAGGCCGGCGTGATGCTGGAGACGGCCGGGCTCAAGCCGACCAAGGAAGGCAAGCGCGTCGTCTGGGAGGGCGGGAACATCTCGTACACCGACGGCCCCTTCACCGAGACCAAGGAGGTCATCGGCGGCTACTCGATCACCCAGTGCCGTGACCTGGCCGAGGCCGTCGAGTGGGCGAAGCGGTTCCTGGAGGTCCACCCGCCGCAGTGGAAGGTGGGCTGCGAGGTGCGCGAGATCGAAGAGATGTGACGCGGCCGGGGCGGGTGGTGTCATGGTTGATCCATGACCGCACCCGCCCCCGGCGCCGTCGAGACCGTCTTCCGGATGGAGTCGCCGCGGATCATCGCCGCCGTCGCGCGGATCGTCCGTGACGTCGGCATCGCCGAGGAGATCGCCCAGGACGCCTTCGTCGCCGCCCTGGAGCAGTGGCCGCGCACGGGAGTGCCGGACCGGCCCGGGGCGTGGCTGACGGCCGCCGCGAAGAACCGCGCCGTGGATCTCGTACGGCGCCGTGAGACGTACGCGCGCAAGCTGGCCGAGGTCGGCCGGGAACTGCCGGAGGCCTCGTACGACCCGGAGCCGTCCGGGCCCGGTGACATCGACGACGACCTGCTGCGGCTGATCTTCACCTCCTGTCACCCGGTGCTCTCCGCCGAGGCGCGGACCGCGCTGACGCTGCGGCTCGTCGGCGGCCTCCGCACGGACGAGATCGCCCGCGCCTTCCTCGTACCGGAGGCGACGGTCGCGCAGCGGATCGTGCGGGCGAAGCGGACGCTGGCGAAGGCGGGCGTGGAGTTCGAGGTGCCGTACGGGGAGGAGCGGGCGGCCCGGCTCGGCTCGGTCCTGGACGTCATCTACCTCATCTTCAACGAGGGGTACGCGGCGACGGCGGGCGACGACCTGCTGCGCCCCGCGCTCTGCGAGGACGCGCTGCGCCTCGCCCGGGTGCTCGCGGGGCTCATGCCGAAGGAGGGCGAAGTCCACGGCCTGGAGGCCCTGTTGGAGATCCAGGCCTCTCGCGCGGCGGCCAGGACCGGGCCGGACGGGAAGCCGGTCCTGATCGCCGACCAGAACCGGAGCCGCTGGGACCGGCGGCTCATCCTCCGCGGCTTCGAGGCCCTCGCGCGGGCGGCCGAGTGCTGTCCGTACGGTCCGTACGCCCTCCAGGCCGCCATCGCCGCCTGCCACGCGAAGGCGGCCACCTACGAGGAGACGGACTGGCGGACGATCGCCGGTCTCTACGGGCGGCTCGCGGCCGTCTCGCCGTCCCCGGTGGTCGAGTTGAACCGCGCGGTCGCCGTCTCGATGGCCGAGGGCCCGGAGGCCGCCCTTGCCCTCGTCGACGCCCTGGCGGACGAAGGCGCCCTGGCCGGCTACCACTTGCTGCCGAGCGTCCGCGGGGACCTGCTGCACCGGCTCGGCCGACCGGCCGAGGCCCGCGCCGAGTTCGAGCGGGCGGCCGCCCTGACCCGCAACGAACGGGAGCGGGAACTCCTGCTCGGGCGGGCGGAACGGGCGGATCCGAAGCGGGCTGCGGATCGGGTCGAACGGGCGGACGGGCGGGGCGCGTCGGAGGCTCGGTAGGGTCGGCGGTATGTCCCCACGCGCTCCGCTGCCTCCCCCTCCTCCGCCCGCCGAGATACAGAGCTGGCCCGACCGCGAGGCCCGACTGGCCGACCGGGGGCGGGCGATGGCCGAGCTCAACCGCCGTCTGCTGGGCGGAACTCGACTGTCGGTCTTCCTGGTGTGGGTGGCGACCCTCCAGCTCGGCTGGGGGATCTGCGGCGCCGGATTCATCATGCTGGACGAGTCCCTCGACCCGTTCTCGGGCCTCTTCGCCTGCTTCTTCGTGGCCTTCGGGCTCTGTGCCGTGGTCCCCGCCGTCTTCTTCCTCGCCCAGGGCGTCCGCCGGGACCGCCAGGCGCGGGAGCGGCTGGTCCTGTGGGCCGCCCTGGACGGCGACCGCGCGGCCGACGCGCGGCTGCGCGAGCCCGTGCTGAGCACGGTCTGGCTGCTGATCTCGTTCGCCTTCTGCGCCGTCGGCCTATGGGTCTCCCTTGCCGCGCCCGCGGAGCTGGTCGGCCCGGGACGCGGCGGATACGGGATGGTCACCTACCTCATGGGGGTGGCGCTCGGACTCTGGATCAACGGCCTGATCGGCGCGACGAAGGCGATCAGCCACTACCGGCTGGCGGTCCGGCTGGTGGCCTAGGGGGCGTCTTGTGGATCATGCCGGGCTCGCGACGCCTGGCACGCTCGCTCGCCGCGTTGTCGTCACTCGCCGACGCTCCGCGTCGACTCCCTCCTCCGCCTTGCGATCGCACGCACCAGACGCCGCTCCCTGATCCGGCCTGATCCACAAGACACCCCCTAGGGCTCAGGCTTTCGCCGGTCCGCCGATCAGCATCGTCGGGGCGCCCGCCACCCGGGTCAGGAAGACCGTGGCGGCGTTCGGGCCCTTCGGCTTGACCCGGCGGCGGATCTCCTCCGGCTCGACCGCCGAACCGCGCTTCTTCACCGTCAGCGTGCCGACCTCGCGCTCGCGCAGCAGGGCCTTCAACTTCTTCAGGTTGAAGGGGAGTTCGTCGGTGATCTCGTACGCCGTGGCGAAGGGGGTCGGGGCCAGGGCGTCCGCCGTGACGTACGCGATCGTCTCGTCGATCAGGCCGCCGGACAGCTCCTCGGCGACCTCGGCGACCAGATGCGCGCGGATGACCGCGCCGTCCGGCTCGTAGAGGTACCGCCCGAGCGGGCGGACCGCCGGGTCGGGCAGGCCGCGACCGGTCAGGCTCGCGCCGGCGGGCAGGAGGGTCGCGCGGCGCGCGCCGGGGGAGGTGCCGAACCAGAGCACGGCCTCCTTCACGTCCCCGCCGTCCGAGATCCACTCCGCCTCGGCCTCCTCCGGCACCGCCTCGTGCGGGATGCCCGGGGCGATCTTCAGCGCCGCGCGCGGGGCCTTGCGGGCGGCCTCGACCGCCCACGAGAGCGGCGGCGAGTACGCCTCCGGGTCGAAGATCCTGCCCCTGCCACCGCGCCGCGCCGGGTCCACGAAGACCGCGTCGTACGGGCTCGTGTCGATCTCGGTCACGTCCGCGCACCGCACCTCGATCAGCCCGGCGAGCCCGAGCGCCTCGGCGTTGGCACGGGCGACCTCCGCCGTCAGCGGGTCCCGGTCGACGGCCAGGACCGAGATCCCGGCCCGGGCGAACGCGAGGGCGTCCCCGCCGATCCCGCCGCACAGGTCGGCCACCGAGCGCACCCCGAGCGCGCGCAGGCGCTCCGCGCGGTAGGTCCCGACCGTGGCCCGGGTCGACTGCTCGACGCCGTGCGGGGTGAAGTACATCCGGTACGCGTCCTCGGCGCCGAACTTCGCCACCGCGCGCTGCCGCAGCCGGGCCTGCCCGAGGGCGGCCGAGACCAGTTCGGCGGGGTGCTCGCGGCGCAGCCGGGAGGCGACGGCCAGCTCCTGGGCGGGGTCGTAGTCGCGCAGGGCGGCGAGCAGCGTCTGGCCCTCGGGGGCGCGCAGGGCGGTGAAGTCGGCGAGGTCGGTCACCCGTCCCATTGTGGGCCAGCCGGGGGATGGTGCGGGCCGGGTGGCGGTGTCGACGGCCGTGCGGGTCGATCCGCTGACAGGATGCGGCGCCATGCAGCTAGTACGACAAGCCGAGGAAATGCGCTCGAAGCGGGCGGCCGCGCGCCTCCGCCGCTCGGTGGGCGCCGCACTGGTCGTCGCCGCGCTCGGGTCCGCCTGCGCGGGCCCCTCCGGCGACGGGGCGAACGCCGGAGACGGCCGCAAGGGCCCCGCGCGTCCCGCCGCCGGTCAGCCGCAGGCGGAAGGCGCGGCCGCCGCGCTCGACGCGTACGTCGAGAAGGTCCGCGAGCGCCGCGCCGCGCGGGTCGTGGCCGCCAAGAAGTGGGGCCTGGACCGGCCGCCGCTCGAAGCGCCCGCCCCGCCCGCCGTGAAGCCGAAGATCACCACCCGCAAGGGCTTCGAGACGGACGGCGAGGGCCTGCCGCCGGTCTTCACCACGGTGCCGACGAAGGAGAAGATCGTCTTCCTGACGATCGACGACGGCTCGGAGAAGGACCCGGAGCTGCTGCGGATGATGAGCGAGTTGAGCATCCCGTACAGCGCCTTCCTCAGCGACTACGTCGTCAAGGACGACTACGGCTACTTCGAGAAGATGCAGGACGCCGGGGTCTCCCTGCACAACCACACCCTCAACCACCGCTACCTGCCCGGGCTTTCGTACAGCGCGCAGAAGCGGGAGATCTGCGGGATGCAGGACGTCATCGAGAAGCGGTACGGGAAGCGGCCCCCGCTCTTCCGGCCGCCGTACGGCAACTACAACGAGGACACACTGCGCGCGGCGAGGACGTGCGGCGTGAAGGCGGTCCCGCTGTGGGCCTCGGAGGCGTTCCCGGACCGCATGGAGTGGCGCGAGTGGGACCGGGACCTGCACCCCGGCGACATCGTGCTCACGCACTTCCGGGGCAAGAAGGACTGGAAGGGCTCGATGCCGGACATGATCCGCCGGGTGATGAAGACGATCACGGCCAAGGGGTACGCGGTCGCGAAGCTCGAGGACTACGTGTGAGCCGGGCGCGCCGGCCGGCGCTCGTCCTCGCGCTGGCCGGCGCGCTCCTGGGCATCTCGGGGTGCGCGTCCTCCGTGGACCCGATCGAGCGCCTGAGCCGGAAGGCCGCGGAGCGGCTCGACACCCGCGTGGGGGAGCGGGGCGGAGGCGGAACGTTCTCGGGGACGGCGGCTCGCGTGCTGCACCGGCTCGCGCGCCTCGATGACGGCTCCGCCGACTCAGCGCAGGACCGGCCGCGCGCCGGACAGCGGGAGGAGCGATGAGCCGCGGTCCGAGGCGGTAGGGGCGGGCGTGGAGGTGGGGGCGGGCGTGGGTGCGTAGACGGGCGTGGGCGTCGGCGCGGAGACGGGTGTGGACGCGGGCGCCGGGTCGGGATGCGCGTACGTCCACTCCTCCGCCGCGATGAGCAGCGTGGCGAGGCCGAGCAGCCCCATGGCGAGGAACTGACCCCCGGCCGTCCAGACCCAGCCGCCGCGCAGCATCGCGACGGCGAGGAGCAGGGCGGCGCCGGTGACCGTGCCGAAGACGATCACGGGCACCCAGTCCATCGGCGGCGGGCCCGAAGACGCCGGGCCGGGCCGGCCGCTCCCCAGCTTCCGCATGGCCAGGAAGACGGCCGCGGCCAGCGCGAGCACGCACTGCAGGGCCAGGAACGCCACTCCGGTGGCGATGTCGGCGCCGGTGCGGACCTGACGGCGGGAGGTTGTCATGTCCGCACCTTCGTACGGAACCTCCGGGTCCGCCGAGCCGTTGCCCGTACCGAGACCGAATCGAACGCGGCGCGGTACCGAACCGCCGCGCGGCTGCGACGCGGTCGCGCGCGGCCGCCGCACGGTCGCCACGCGGCACTGAATTGGCACTCCGCTTGACCGAGTGCTAATCGCGGTCATAGTCTCGGCTCTGGCACTCCCCACTGGAGAGTGCCAACACAGCGACGGGCAGGTCCGGCACCCGCGACGACGGATCCACCTGGTCGCCACCTCAGACAGTTAACCCCGTGAGATCTCCGAAGGGGGAGGTCGGATCGTGACGACCACCAGCTCCAAGGTTGCCATCAAGCCGCTCGAGGACCGCATCGTGGTCCAGCCGCTCGACGCCGAGCAGACCACGGCCTCTGGCCTGGTCATCCCGGACACCGCGAAGGAGAAGCCCCAGGAGGGTGCTGTCCTCGCCGTGGGCCCGGGTCGCTTCGAGAACGGCGAGCGTCTTCCGCTCGACGTCCAGGTCGGCGATGTCGTGCTGTACAGCAAGTACGGCGGCACCGAGGTGAAGTACAACGGCGAGGAGTTCCTCGTCCTCTCGGCTCGCGACGTGCTCGCGATCATCGAGAAGTAATTCACCGAAGTACCTGAAGCGGATGCTTTGAGCTGCGCCCCTGACCCCGCACCGGGCGTCCGGGGCGCAGTTCGTTTCACCAGTTTCACCACGAAATCCGAGAGGGCTGAATCGCTCCCATGGCGAAGATCCTGAAGTTCGACGAGGACGCCCGTCGCGCCCTTGAGCGCGGCGTCAACAAGCTTGCCGACACGGTGAAGGTGACGATCGGCCCCAAGGGCCGCAACGTCGTCATCGACAAGAAGTTCGGCGCCCCCACCATCACCAACGACGGTGTCACGATCGCCCGCGAGGTCGAGCTCGATGACCCGTACGAGAACCTCGGTGCCCAGCTGGTGAAGGAGGTGGCGACCAAGACCAACGACATCGCGGGTGACGGCACCACCACCGCCACCGTGCTCGCCCAGGCGCTCGTCCGCGAGGGTCTGCGCAACGTCGCCGCCGGCGCCTCCCCGGCCTCCCTGAAGAAGGGCATCGACGCCGCGGTCAAGGCCGTCTCCGACGAGCTGCTCGCGACCGCCCGTCCGATCGAGGACAAGTCCGACATCGCCGCCGTGGCCGCGCTCTCCGCGCAGGACCAGCAGGTCGGCGAGCTCATCGCCGAGGCGATGGACAAGGTCGGCAAGGACGGTGTCATCACCGTCGAGGAGTCCAACACCTTCGGCCTGGAGCTCGACTTCACCGAGGGCATGGCCTTCGACAAGGGCTACCTGTCCCCGTACATGGTGACCGACCAGGAGCGTATGGAGGCCGTCCTCGACGACCCGTACATCCTGATCAACCAGGGCAAGATCTCCTCGATCCAGGACCTGCTGCCGCTCCTGGAGAAGGTCATCCAGGCCGGCTCCTCGAAGCCGCTGCTGATCATCGCCGAGGACGTCGAGGGCGAGGCCCTGTCGACCCTGGTCGTCAACAAGATCCGTGGCACCTTCAACGCCGTGGCCGTCAAGGCCCCGGGCTTCGGCGACCGCCGCAAGGCGATGCTCGGCGACATGGCCACCCTCACCGGTGCCACCGTCATCGCCGAGGAGGTCGGCCTCAAGCTCGACCAGGCCGGTCTGGACGTGCTGGGCACCGCCCGCCGCGTGACGATCACCAAGGACGACACCGTCATCGTCGACGGTGGCGGCAGCTCCGAGGACGTCGCGGGCCGCGTCAACCAGATCAAGGCCGAGATCGAGTCCACCGACTCCGACTGGGACCGCGAGAAGCTCCAGGAGCGCCTCGCGAAGCTGGCCGGCGGCGTGTGCGTGATCAAGGTCGGCGCCGCCACCGAGGTGGAGCTGAAGGAGAAGAAGCACCGTCTGGAGGACGCCATCTCCGCGACCCGCGCCGCGGTCGAGGAGGGCATCGTCTCCGGTGGTGGCTCCGCTCTGGTCCACGCCGTCAAGGTCCTCGAGGGCAACCTCGGCAAGACCGGCGACGAGGCCACGGGTGTCGCGGTCGTCCGCCGCGCCGCCGTCGAGCCGCTGCGCTGGATCGCCGAGAACGCCGGCCTCGAGGGCTACGTCATCACCTCGAAGGTCGCCGAGCTCGACAAGGGCCAGGGCTTCAACGCCGCGACCGGCGAGTACGGCGACCTGGTCAAGGCCGGCGTCATCGACCCGGTGAAGGTGACGCGCTCCGCGCTGGAGAACGCCGCCTCGATCGCCTCCCTCCTCCTCACCACCGAGACCCTCGTGGTGGAGAAGAAGGAAGAGGAGCCGGCGGACGCGGGCCACGGCCACGGTCACTCGCACTGACCCGACGCGCAGCCGATCGCTCGCTCGTAGCTGATCACTGAGGTCCGGTGCCCCTCTCGGGGGGCACCGGACCTCGGCGTTTCTGGTGTCCGTTCTACCCTTCCACCGCGCCGAGCTGCCCCATGAGCCCGAGCAGGTCGTACTGCCACCAACCCTCCGTGATCTTGCCGTCCCCGCGGAACTGGTGAATGGTCGTGCCGGTCATGGAGACCTTCATGCCGCTGGGCTGGAGCCCCATGAAGTCGCCGGTGTGCGTGGCGATCAAGGTCCACCGGGTGCACACCCGGTCGCCCTCGGCGATCTGGTCGTTGACGGTGAACGCGGCGTCGAAGCCCGCCCGCCACATCTCTATCTCGCGGCGGACCGCGTCCATGCCGATGACGTCCTGCTCGTTGGTCGGATCGTGGTCGTGGTACCCCTCCGCCATGATCTCGTCGAGCGGCGGCAGCTCGCCCTCGACGGTCATGAGCTCGAAGAGACGGCGGGCGTTGGACTTGTACAGCTGCTCGTCCCGGATGATGTCGAGATCCGTGAACGTCGGCATCTCGTCACAGAGCGCGACCATCTCCCGGAAGATGCGATCCGTCTCCGGGAGCTGCGAGTTGGTCATCGCGACCTCGTAGGAGGGGAACTCGACGATCTCCACGAGGTGGGACGAGTCCGAGCGGTCCCTGCCGATGACGCTGTGCGTGGCCGTCCGCTTGCCCTTGGTCTGTTCGACCCACTTGTCCATGAGCCGGTTCAGGTCGTCGAACCGACTGGTCCTGCAATCGATTATCTGTACGAAAGTCATGGTGCCTCCCGGACCGGGTGGACCCTTCCATCTTAGGACCGGGGCCCCGGCGGCATGAGCGCGACGGCCTAGGCCGGTGGGCGGCGTCTCAGGCGCCTTCTCCCCGTGCCCCGCACGAAGACCGTACGCGCAACCGCGGCAGCAGGCTCAGGTGGCGCCGGGCGGCCTCCTCCGCCCGGTCCTCCGTCAGCCGCTCCACCAGCAACTCCATGGCGTGCCGCCCTACTTGGCGCTTCGGCGGGGCGACCGCCGTGAGCGGGGTGTCGGCGAGGGCGGCGACCTCGTCGTCGTACGCGATCAGGGCCAGGTCCTCCGGCACCTTCACGCCGAGCTCCGCCAGGCGCCGCACGATCTCGATCGCGTCCACGTCGTTGTGGACCAGGGCCGCGCTCACCCGGCCCGCGCTCACCGCCTCGTACAGCGCCCTTACCGCGCGCTCGAACCCCGCCGGGTCCTGGTCCACCGGTACGGAGTCGACCACCGGTCCTGGCGCGGTCAGGTCCAGCGTGGCCAGCGCCTCCGCGTACCCGGCGCGCACCGCGAGCGCGGTCGGGCTGTCGCCGCGCGCGACGAGCAGCGGGGTGCCGTGGCCGAGGCCGAGCAGGTGGCGCAGGGCGAGCAGGACGCCGTGGCCGTGGTCGGAGACCACCCGGTCCAGGGCGTCGAGCGGGCTGCCGGGCTCGGCCCTGCGCTCCAGGAGCACGGCGGGCACGGGGAGTTCGGCCAGCCAGGTCCCGTACGCGGGCCGGTCCTCGGGGCCCCGCCAGCCGGGCGCGACGAGCACCCCCTGGGCGCCGGCCGACAGCAGGCCCTCGGTGCGGGCGCGGTCCTCCTCGGGGCGGTAGTCCGAGATCCGCAGGATCAGCCGGGCCCCGGCCCGCGCCGCCGCCTCGTGCGCGCCCCGGATGACCTCGGCGAAGTAGTACGTGGCGGAGGGCGCGAGCAGCCCGAGGACCAGGCCCTCGCCGGAGCGCCGCGCCGCAGCCGCGCCGCCCGCACCGCTCGCGCCGCCCGGTTCGACCCGCCGCCCGGGCCAGGACACCTGGCCGTGCACCCGGTCGAGCAGCCCCTGGGCGGCCAGCGCCTCGACGTCACGGCGGGCGGTCACGGCGGAGACGCCGAGCAGGTCGGCCAGTTCGGCGACGCGGGCGGTGCCGCGCCCGCGCACCAGGGCCAGGAGTCGGGCGTGTCGTTCGGCGGCACTCTCGCGCACGGTGCATCCCCTCGCGGTGGGTCGGTCCGGCGGGACGCCGGACCCCGCGCCGGAGCCTACGCCAGAATGATCGAACGCAAGGAGTTTCGATCATTCGCTCCGATCTCATTGACGTTCGATCGAAGGCTGTTCATGATTCCCGGCGACGACGTCCGCCTCAGGGAGCACACAGGGAGCATCAGCATCGTGGCCACGCCGCCCGAGAACCGTGAGCTCAGTCCGTTCACCGGCTGGACCCGCGCCCACTGGGAGGACGCGGCCGACCGGCTCCTCCTCGCCGTCCGGCCGTACGCCTCACCCCGCCACGGCCGCATCGACCTGCCAGGACCCCGCCCCAGCTGGTCCGGCGTCCGCTCCGACGGCCTCGAAGGCCACGCCCGTACGTTCCTGCTCGCCGCACTACGCGTCGCGGGCGCGGGCGGCGCCGACCCGCACGGACACCTGCCCCGCTACGCCGAAGGCCTCACCGCCGGCACCGAGGCATCGGCCGCCGAGCCGCCGGGTGCCCACGGGCCCGATTCCTGGCCGCTCCTCACCGACGTGCGCCAGGCCGTCGTCGAGTCCGCCTCCGTTGCCCTAGGGCTGCGGCTGACCCGCCCCTGGCTCTGGGACACCCTGGACGACCGCACCCGGCAGCGCGTCGTCGACTGGCTGCGCCCCGCCCTCGACCCCTCCCCGGTCGACAACAACTGGTGGCTCTTCGGCCTCACCGTCGCCGGCTTCCTCCAGGACGCCGGCATCGAGACCGACCGCGCGGCCCGCACGATCGACCGCTCCCTCGACCGGATCGAACAGTGGTACCGCGGCGACGGCTGGTACAGCGACGGCGACAACCGCGCCTTCGACCACTACAACGGCTGGGCCCTGCACTTCTATCCCGTCCTCCACGCCCACCTCGCCGGCGACCGCGACCTCCTCGCCCGCCACGGCCCCCGGCTGCGCGCCCATCTCGCCGACCACGTCCACCTCTTCGACGCGACCGGCGCCCCGCTCCCGTACGGGCGTTCCCTGATCTACCGCTTCGCCGCGGCCGCCGCGCCCTGGCTCGGCGCGCTCACCGGCCACACCCCGCTCACCCCGGGCGCCACCCGCCGCCTGGCCTCCGGCGCGGTGCGGTACTTCCTCGACCGGGGCGCGTGCGACGAGCGCGGGCTGCTCACGCTCGGCTGGCACGGCCCGTACCCGCCGGTCGTCCAGGACTACTCGGGACCCGCCTCCCCCTACTGGGCGGCCAAGGGTTTCCTCGGCCTCCTGCTGCCCGCCGACCACCCGGCCTGGACCGACCCCGAGGAACCCCTCCCCGCCGAACGCGCCGACACCGTACGGGCCGTGACCCCTGCCGCGCTCCTCCTCCAGACCACGGCCGCCGACGGCCTCGTACGCCTCCACAACCACGGCAGCAGCACCCAGGCGGCGGGCGCCGAGGACGACTCCGGCTACGCCCGCTTCGCGTACTCCACCCGTACGGGACCGACGGCCGCCCCCGACGCAGCGGACAACCACTTCGCCCTGGTCGTCGACGGCAGGGTCACCCGGCGCGGCCCCGCGACGCCCCTGAGTACCGGCCCCGACTGGGCCGCCTCGCTGCACACCCCGCTCCCGGGGATCCGCGTCCTCTCCGCGACGCTGGCCCACGGCCGCGCCGAGGTGCGCGCCCACCTCGTTCTCGGCGCCCCCGCCGGAACTCCCGTACGCCAGACGGGCTGGGCCACCACACCGGACGGCCCGACCGCCCAACTCCACGCCGTCCACGGCTACCCGCCCGCGACCGACACCGTCCGACTGGCCACGGGCGGCACGCTCCAGGGCGGCCCGGCCTCGCGCACGGCGGCCCTGCACGGCACCACCGCGGGACCCGGCTCCCTCTTCGTGGCCCTGGCCTCGCTCACCGCCGAACCGGACCCGGCCTCCGTCACCACCCTCGCGACGGTCCGGATCACCGCCCGCACACTCCACGTGACCTGGCGGAACGGCACCACGACCGCACTCGACCTCGACTCCCTGCTCGACGTCGAAGCCCTCTAAGTCCTCGCAGCCCTCCCCGACCAGCCGGAGCCGGTGCTCACTTCGGCCCGTACTTGCGCCCCGCCTTGGAGGAGACCCCGCCGAGCAGTCCGCGCGGCGCCAGCTTCACCACGCCCATCAGCGCCTTGTAGCGGGGGTCGGGGATGGACAGGGTCTTGCCGCGCGTCAGGTCGTTCAGCGCCTCGGTCACCAGCTTGTCGGCGTCGAGCCACATCCAGCTCGGGATGTTGTCCGTCCCCATCCCGGCCCGCTCGTGGAACTCGGTCCGTACGAAGCCCGGGCAGAGCGCCATGAGCCGTACGCCGCTGCCCGCGAGGTCCCGCGCCGCGCCCTGGGTGAACTGCACGACCCAGGCCTTCGACGCCCCGTACGTGCCGCGCGGCACGAAGGCCGCCACCGACGCCACGTTGACGACCCCGCCCCGGCCGCGGGCGCGCATGGACTCCGCCGCCGCCGAGGTCAGCCGGAGCACCGCCTCGCAGTGCACGGTCAGCATCTTCAACTCGTCGGCCATGGAGACTTCGAGGAACCGGCCCTTGTTGCCGAACCCGGCGTTGTTCACCAGCAGGTCCACCGGCTGCTTGGGGTCGGAGAGCCGGGCCTCCACGGCCGCGATCCCCTTCTCCTCGGCCAGGTCCGCGGCGAGCACCTCGGCCTCGATGCCGTGCCGGTCGTGCAGTTCGGTCGCCTGCTCCCGCAGTCGCGTCACATCGCGGGCGACGAGCACGACATCGTGTCCGTCCGCCGCCAGCTTCCGCGCGAACGCGGCCCCGATCCCCGCCGTCGCGCCCGTAATCAGTGCAGTCGTCATACGGGGCAACGTTAGTGCCCCGCGCGGCGGCCCCGGAGGTCAGGAGCCTGTGCCGTACTTCTCCACGTAGCCGCGCGCCTTGCGCAGGGTGTCCGGGTGCAGCGCGTCCCCGGCGGCGAGCACGCGCGGCAGCAGCGGGCGCTCGGTCGTGACGGCCCGGAACTCGAAGGCCACGGTGACCTCGTGGTCCGGTCGGTGCACCACCTCGATCGCGTCGCCCTGCCTGATCTCGCCCGGCTCGACGACCCGCAGGTACGCGCCCGGCACGGCCTCCCCGGTGAACCGCCTGACCCAGCCCTTCTCGTCCAGGTGCCCCTGGAAGGTCCGGCACGGGATCCGGCTGGAGGAGACCTCCAGGAGCAGGTCGGGCCCGATCCGCCACCGCTCGCCGATCAGCGCGCCGGAGACGTCGACGCCCTCGGTGGTGAGGTTCTCGCCGAAGGCGCCGCTCGGGATCGTGCGGTCCAGGAGCTTCTCCCAGGTGTCCAGGTCCTCGCGCGCGTACGCGTAGACCGCCTGGTCGTTGCCGCCGTGGTGCCGGGTGTCGCACACGGTGTCCCCGGCGACCCCGCTCGCGCCGATCCCCTTGGGCCCGGGCGCGGTCACCCGCACGGGCCCCGGCACCGGCCGCTTGTCGATGCCGGTGACGCCCTCGGGGTGCTCGGTGTACGCGACGGTCTTCGGGCGGCCCAGGTTCAGGGACAGAAGCTTCATGAGGGAACAATAGGCGACCTCGCTCAAAGCGTCGAGCGAATATTCGACCGATGACCCAAGCTTCGCTTATGCTTGACCCATGATCGAGGCCCGCCATCTCCGCGTCCTGCGCGCCGTCGCCGCGACCGGCTCCTTCTCCGCCGCCGCGCGCGAACTGGGCTGCACCCAGCCCGCGGTGAGCCAGCAGATGAAGGCGCTCGAGACCTCCGCCGGCACGCCCCTGCTGATCAGGACCGGCCGCGAGATGCGCCTCACGCAGGCAGGCGAGGCCCTCGTGCGGCACGCCTCCGGCATCCTCGCGGGGCTCACCGCCGCCGAGGAGGAGGTCGCCGCGATCGCCGGACTCCGCGCCGGCCGCGTCCGGCTCGTCTCCTTCCCCAGCGGCAGCTCCACGCTGGTCCCCACCGCCCTCGCCGCCCTGCGCGCGGCCCACCCGGGCACGCGCGTCTCGCTGGTCGAGGCCGAGCCGCCGCGCTCGATCGAGATGCTCCGCGAGGGCGACTGCGACGTGGCCCTGGCCTTCCGTTACGGAGCGGGGCAGGCGGAGTGGGACGACCTGATCGTCCGCCCGCTGCTCGCCGACCGCCTCGTGGGCCTGGTCCCCGAAGGGCACCGCCTCGCCGACGCGGAGGCCGTGTCCATCGCCGAACTGGCCGACGAGTCCTGGATCGCGGGCTGCCCGCGCTGCCGGCGCCAGTTGGTGGACGTGTGCGAGGAGGCGGGGTTCGTCCCGCGCATCGACTTCGCCACCGACGACTACCCGGCCGTGGTCGGGCTCGTCGGCGCCGGCCTCGGCGTCGCGGTCCTGCCGGAGCTCGCCATCGAGTCCGTACGCCCCAAGGGAGCCAGGACCGTGGTCGTCGAACCGGCCGTGGAGCGCGAGATCGTCGCCCTCACGCTGCCCGACCTGGCCCAGGTCCCGGCGGTCGCCGCCACCCTGGACGAACTCACCCGCGCGGCGGGCCGGGCGGCCACGCGCGCGTAGCGCCTCTTCGGCGGGTCCAACGGCCGGTCGGTGGTGTGCCGGCCGGGCCGGTGCCGCTCCGCACGCCCCCGGGCCGCGTGCGGCGCGGCGCCGTACCCGGCCGTCACCGCCCGAGCAGAAACGTTCCTTCGAACTGTCGTGTCCTCGTGCTCAGGCTCGCCCCAGACCTGCCGGACCCGCTGTCGACGCCGTCGCGGGCCGTGGCGACGAGGTCGTGGCCGAAGCCGTGATCAGGCGATTGCGGGCTCGTCCCATGAGCTCTTCGCGTTCGTCCTCGGTGAGGCCGCCCCATACGCCGTAGGGCTCGCGTACGGCCAGTGCGTGTGCCGCGCACTCCGCGCGTACCGGGCACCGCATGCAGACCTCTTTCGCCGAGTTCTCACGCGCACTCCGTGCCGCGCCGCGCTCTCCCTCGGGGTGGAAGAACAGGGAGCTGTCGACTCCGCGGCAGGCCGCGAGGAGTTGCCAGTCCCACAGATCGGCGTTGGGTCCGGGAAGGCGGGAGAAATCTGCCATTGCGCTTGTCCCCTTGAAGCCGTGTCGAACGGATTGGTTGGGCGGGTGGATGGCCGATGAGCCGGGGGCCCTTCACCCCCCCGTGGGTCTCGCGTACCCGCTGCCGCGGGCTTGATCCGACCGTACAACTACTGTCTAAGTAGATGTAAATATGACTCATTGCGAATCTAGCCACAGACACCTCAAAAAGGGAAGAAATCCCGCTAAATGGGGCATAGCTTCCACTGAAGGACGGATGACCTGCGGCGCTCTCCTCCGCGTTCGCTCCCTCACGTAGAGTGCCGAAGGCAGCCGTCCGACCCGTAACTCTTTCGAGTGACCGTCGTTGAGAGTGCGGAGGCGGTTGAAGGAACAAGTGCTCGGGCAGGTGTCCGAGGGCGTCAACCGCACAGGTGACGATACGTACCAGCCCTGGAGGCTTTAGGTGACGTGCAACAGCTGCGGAGGGCGGCCATGACATCCGTCCTCGTCTGCGACGACTCCCCGCTTGCCCGAGAGGCTCTTCGCCGAGCGGTCGCGACCGTGCCCGGTGTGGAGCGCGTGACCACCGCGGCCAACGGCGAGGAAGTCCTCCGCCGCTGGGGCGCGGACCGCTCGGACCTGATTCTGATGGACGTACGCATGCCCGGTCTTGGCGGCGTCGAGACCGTCCGCCGGCTGCTCTCCGCGGACCCGGGCGCCCGCATCATCATGCTGACCGTCGCCGAGGACCTGGACGGCGTCGCACTCGCGGTCGCCGCCGGTGCCCGCGGGTACCTGCACAAGGACGCCTCGCGCGCCGAGCTGCGGGCCACGGTCACCCAGGCGCTCGCCGACCCGACCTGGCGGCTCGCCCCGCGCCGGCTGCGGTCGGCCGAGATGGGCGCGGCACCGACGCTCACCGCACGCGAGATCCAGGTGCTCGAAGGCATGAGCCACGGCCGGTCCAACGCGGAGATCGGGCGCGAGCTCTTCCTCTCCGAGGACACGGTGAAGACGCACGCGCGCCGGCTGTTCAAGAAGCTGGGCGCCTCGGACCGGGCGCACGCCGTCGCCCTCGGCTTCCGTTGGGGCCTGGTCCGCTAGGACCTCGCGTGCCGACGACAGGCCGCGTCCCCGTCCGCCGAGCGCGGACGGGGCGGCAGTCCGGGGCTCCGCGAAGGCGGCCGCCCGGGTCTCCGAAACGACGGCTTGTGTCACTTCCGCGCGGGATGCCGCATCCTTGATGGTGTGGAGTTCCTCGGGGACGAGTCGATCGAGCGGAAGGGGAGGGCGCAGGAGATGAGTTCCGGCGCACCTACTCATAACGCTTCGGTGCACAACTATGGACGCGGTGCCACGGATTCTGAGGCGTCAAGGCACCATGGAGCGATGCGCGACGACGAGACCACGGTGATCGGTGCACTCGTTCACCGTGCCGTCGAGGGCGACGCACAGGCCACGCACGACCTTCTGGCGCGCGTGCACCCCCTCGCCCTGCGCTATTGCCGTACGCGACTGAGCCGGCTGCCCGGTGATGCTCGCCACTTCGTCGAGGACCTCGCGCAGGAGGTCTGCGTCGCCGTCCTGATGGCGCTGCCGCGCTACAAGGACACGGGCAGGCCCTTCGAGGCCTTCGTCTTCGCCATCGCCGGACACAAGGTCGCCGATCTCCAGCGCGCCGCGATGCGGCACCCGGGCTCGACGGCCGTCCCGTCCGACGAGATGCCCGAGCGGCCCGACGACTCCCTGGGCCCCGAGGAACGCGCGCTGCTCAGCGACGATGCCGAATGGGCCAAGAAGCTCCTCGCCAACCTTCCGGAGAACCAGCGGGAGCTGCTGGTGCTGCGGGTGGCGGTGGGCCTCACGGCCGAGGAGACCGGCCAGATGCTCGGGATGTCCCCAGGGGCCGTACGGGTCGCGCAGCACCGCGCGCTCAGCCGGCTCCGGGCGCTGGCCGAGCAGTAAGGGTCGACGAGGGCCGGTGGCCCTCACGTACACGTACGAACGTCCAAAGCTGCTCTCTGATCTTGATCGTGGAATGAGACACCGTCGAGGCCCGTTAGCATGGACATCCGCACCGATCAAGGCCATCTGGGGAAGGTGTCATGACTGCCAACGTCGACGGAGTGCCCGAGAAATTCGCGACACTCGGGCTGACCTACGACGATGTGCTGCTGCTGCCGGGCGCGTCGGAAGTGCTGCCGAACGCGGTCGACACCTCGTCCCGCATCTCGCGCAACGTCAGGGTGAACATCCCCCTGCTCTCCGCCGCGATGGACAAGGTCACCGAGTCCCGCATGGCCATCGCCATGGCGCGGCAGGGCGGCGTCGGCGTGCTGCACCGCAACCTGTCCATCGAGGACCAGGTCAACCAGGTCGACCTCGTGAAGCGCTCCGAGTCCGGCATGGTGACCGACCCGATCACCGTGAACCCGGACGCCACGCTCGCCGAGGCGGACGCGCTCTGCGCCAAGTTCCGGATCAGCGGTGTCCCGGTCACGGACGGCGCGGGCAAGCTGCTCGGCATCGTCACCAACCGCGACATGGCGTTCGAGTCCGAGCGCGGCCGTCAGGTCCGCGAGGTCATGACGCCGATGCCGCTCGTCACCGGCAAGGTCGGCATCAGCGGTGTGGACGCCATGGAGCTGCTGCGCCGCCACAAGATCGAGAAGCTTCCGCTCGTCGACGACGCGGGTGTGCTCAAGGGCCTCATCACGGTCAAGGACTTCGTGAAGGCCGAGCAGTACCCGAACGCGGCGAAGGACGTCGAGGGCCGGCTGATCGTCGGCGCCGCGGTGGGCGCGAGCCCGGAGGCGCTGGACCGCGCCCAGGCGCTGGCCGCCGCCGGTGTGGACTTCCTGGTCGTGGACACCTCCCACGGCCACAACAGCAACGCCCTGAGCTGGATGGCGAAGATCAAGTCCACCGTGAAGGTGGACGTGATCGGCGGCAACGTGGCGACCCGTGACGGCGCCCAGGCCCTGATCGACGCCGGTGTCGACGGCGTCAAGGTCGGCGTCGGACCCGGCTCCATCTGCACCACGCGCGTGGTCGCCGGAATCGGCGTCCCGCAGGTCACCGCGATCTACGAGGCGGCGCTCGCGGCCCGCGCGGCCGGGGTCCCGGTCATCGGCGACGGCGGCCTGCAGTACTCCGGCGACATCGGCAAGGCGCTCGCCGCCGGTGCCAGCACGGTGATGCTCGGCAGCCTGCTCGCGGGCTGCGAGGAGTCGCCCGGCGAGCTCCAGTTCATCAACGGCAAGCAGTTCAAGTCGTACCGCGGCATGGGCTCGCTCGGCGCCATGCAGTCGCGCGGCCAGGGCCGCTCGTACTCGAAGGACCGCTACTTCCAGGCCGAGGTCGCCGCCGACGACAAGCTCGTGCCCGAGGGCATCGAGGGCCAGGTGCCCTACCGCGGCCCGCTCGCCAACGTGCTGCACCAGCTCGTCGGCGGTCTGCGCCAGACGATGGGCTATGTGGGCGCCGCCACCATCGACGAGATGGAGTCCAAGGGCCGCTTCGTGCGGATCACCTCGGCGGGCCTCAAGGAGAGCCACCCGCACGACATCCAGATGACGGTCGAGGCGCCGAACTACAGCAGGAAGTAACGCTGCGCGACGCGTGGGGCGGTTCCGGTATGTGGCCGGAACCGCCCCACGCGCGTGTGTCGGGGATACTGGTAGGCGCAGACGTAGAGGGAAAGGCCACACATCGTGACTGAGATCGAGATCGGGCGCGGCAAGCGCGGCCGCAGGGCGTACGCGTTCGACGACATCGCCGTCGTACCGAGCCGGCGCACCCGGGACCCGAAGGAGGTCTCGATCGCCTGGCAGATCGACGCCTACCGCTTCGAGCTCCCCTTCCTGGCCGCCCCCATGGACTCGGTCGTGTCGCCGCAGACCGCCATCCGGATCGGCGAGCTGGGCGGCCTGGGCGTCCTGAACCTCGAAGGCCTGTGGACTCGGCACGAGGACCCGCAGCCGCTGCTCGACGAGATCGCCGAGATGGACGAGGCCACCGCGACCCGCCGTCTCCAGGAGATCTACGCCGCTCCGATCAAGGAGGAGCTGATCGGGCAGCGCATCAAGGAGGTGCGCGACTCGGGCGTCGTCACCGCCGCCGCGCTCTCCCCGCAGCGCACCGCGCAGTTCTCCAAGGCCGTCGTCGACGCCGGCGTGGACATCTTCGTCATCCGCGGCACCACGGTCTCCGCCGAGCACGTCTCCGGCGCGGCCGAGCCGCTGAACCTCAAGCAGTTCATCTACGAGCTCGACGTCCCGGTCATCGTCGGCGGCTGCGCCACGTACACCGCGGCCCTGCACCTGATGCGCACCGGCGCGGCGGGTGTCCTGGTCGGCTTCGGCGGCGGCGCGGCGCACACCACGCGCAACGTGCTCGGCATCCAGGTCCCGATGGCGACCGCGGTCGCCGACGTGGCCGCGGCCCGCCGCGACTACATGGACGAGTCCGGCGGCCGGTACGTCCACGTGATCGCCGACGGCGGTGTGGGCTGGTCGGGCGATCTGCCGAAGGCGATCGCCTGCGGCGCGGACTCGGTCATGATGGGCTCCCCGCTGGCCCGCGCGACGGACGCGCCGGGCAAGGGTCACCACTGGGGCATGGAGGCCGTCCACGAGGACGTGCCGCGCGGCAAGCTGGTCGACCTGGGCATCGTCGGGACGACCGAGGAGATCCTCACGGGCCCGTCGCACTCCCCGGACGGCTCGATGAACTTCTTCGGCGCCCTGCGCCGCGCGATGGCGACGACGGGCTACAGCGAGCTCAAGGAGTTCCAGCGCGTCGAGGTCACGGTCGCGGACTCGCAGCACAAGCGCTGACGCGGTTCTCGTACGTACGCAGAGGGGCCCCGCACCGGGTGGTGCGGGGCCCCTCTCGTTTTCTGGGCGGCGTCAGAGGCGGTGGGCCGCGCCCGCCGGGGTGGCGCCGCGGGTGTCGAGGAGGAGCTGGGCCTTGACCGACAGGCCCTGGAGGTCGTACGTGCGGTGGTGCTGCAGAAGCACCGTCAGGTCGGCGTGGGCGGCGGCCTCGTAGAGGGAGTCCGCGCGGGGGACCGGGAGGTCGCGGACGCGCCAGTCCGGGACGTGCGGGTCGTGGTAGCTGACCACCGCGCCCAGGTCCATGAGGCGGCGGGCGATCTCGTCGGCGGGGGAGCTCTCGCGGTCGGCGAGATCGGGTTTGTACGTGACGCCCAGCAGAAGCACCCGGGCGCTCCGGGCCGACTTGCCGTGCTCGTTGAGGAGGGTCGCGCAGCGCTGGACGACGTAGCTCGGCATGCGGTCGTTGACCTGGCTCGCCAGCTCGACCATGCGGAGCGGGCGGTGGGGGCCGATGGTGTCCACGGGGACGCCGTGGCCGCCGACACCGGGGCCCGGGCGGAAGGCCTGGAAGCCGAAGGGCTTGGTCTCGGCGCAGCGGATGACGTCCCAGAGGTCGACGCCGAGCTCGTGGCAGAGCACCGACATCTCGTTGACCAGGGCGATGTTGACGTGCCGGAAGTTGGTCTCCAGGAGCTTGACCGTCTCGGCCTCGCGCGGGCCACGCGCGCGTACCACCTTGTCGGTGAGCCGGCCGTAGAAGGCGGCGGCGGACTCGGTGCAGGCGGGGGTGAGGCCGCCGATGACCTTGGGGGTGCCCGCGAAGCCGTGGGCGCGGTTGCCGGGGTCGAGGCGGCCGGGGGAGTACGCCAGGTGGAAGTCGCGGCCCGCGCGCAGCCCGGAGCCCTCCTCCAGGACGCCCCGCAGCACACCTTCGGTGGTGCCGGGGTGGACCGGTGATTCGAGCAGCACCGTCGTGTGGGGGCGCAGGCGGGCGGCGAGGGCGCGCGCGGCATCGAGCACGGCGGTCAGGTCGAGGGTCCGGTCCGGGCCGACCGGGGTCGGGGCGCAGATGACGGCGGTACGGACCCGGCCGAGTTCGGCCGGGTCGGTGGTGGGCCGGAAGCCCCCCGAGAGCATCCGGCGGATCTCCGATGCGGTGAGCGAGCCGTCGACGGGCGAGCGGCCGGCGGCGAGTTCGGCGACGGGCCGGGGATCGGTGTCGTAGCCGATGGTGTTGATCCCGGCGGCGATCGCGGCCTGGGCGAGGGGGAGTCCGAGGTGGCCGAGGCCGATGACGGCGAGGTCAGCGGGCATGGGGGGTGGGCCGTCCTTCCCTGTAGCCGGAGGGGACGAGACGCGCAAGCCCGGTGGACAGAACGGGGCGAGCGCAATGTCAGACTAGGCGTAAATATGACCGATATGCCGTATTGGGAGGTCAAAGGTCGCCGAGTGTTATCCACAGGCGGTGGCTGAAGTCGGAGGGCCGGGCCAGAATCGAGACTGTGGTGCCCGATCACGCGGGGGACGACGGGAGGCAGCGGTGAGGACAGCGACACTGGGACCGGCCGAGCGCGCCGAGGCGCTCGCGGCGATGGCCGAGCGTGAACTGGACGTGCTGGTCATCGGAGCCGGAGTGGTCGGCGCGGGCACGGCGCTCGACTCGGTCACGAGAGGACTCTCGACGGGTCTCGTAGAGGCCCGGGACTGGGCGTCCGGCACGTCGAGCCGGTCGAGCAAGCTGATCCACGGCGGCCTGCGCTATCTGGAGATGCTGGACTTCGCGCTGGTGCGGGAGGCGTTGAAGGAGCGCGGCCTGCTCCTGGAGCGGCTCGCCCCGCACCTGGTGAAGCCCGTCCCCTTCCTCTACCCCTTGCAGCACAAGGGGTGGGAGCGGTTCTACGCGGGCTCGGGCGTCGCGCTGTACGACGCGATGTCCCTCTCCTCGGGCCACGGCCGAGGCCTCCCGGTGCACCGCCACCTCTCGCGTCGCAACGCCCTGCGGGTGGCCCCCTGCCTGAAGAAGGACGCCCTGGTCGGCGCGTTGCAGTACTACGACGCCCAGATGGACGACGCCCGCTTCGTCGCCACCCTCGTCCGTACGGCCGCGAGCTACGGCGCGAAGGTCGCCAGCCGTGCCCGGGTCATCGGCTTCCTGCGCGAGGGCGAGCGAGTGGTGGGTGCCCGGGTCCAGGACGTGGAGGCGGGCGGCGAGTACGAGATCCGCGCGAAGCAGCTCGTGAACGCGACCGGGGTGTGGACGGACGACACCCAGGCGCTCATCGGGGAGCGCGGGCAGTTCCACGTCCGGGCCTCGAAGGGCATCCACCTGGTCGTGCCCAAGGACCGGATTCACTCCAACAGCGGACTGATCCTGCGCACCGAGAAGTCCGTGCTGTTCGTGATCCCGTGGGGACGGCACTGGATCGTGGGCACCACCGACACCGACTGGGACCTGGACAAGGCCCACCCGGCCGCCTCCAGCGCCGACATCGACTATCTCCTGGAGCATGTGAACAGCGTCCTCGCGGTGCCGCTCACCCGGGACGACGTCCAGGGCGTCTACGCGGGCCTGCGGCCCCTGCTGGCCGGCGAGTCGGACGCCACGAGCAAGCTCTCGCGCGAACACACCGTCGCGCACCCGGTCCCCGGCCTGGTCGTCGTGGCCGGCGGCAAGTACACCACCTACCGGGTGATGGCCAAGGACGCCGTGGACGAGGCCGTGCACGCGCTCGACCAGCGGGTCGCCGCCTGCGTCACCGAGGACATCCCGCTCCTGGGAGCCGAGGGGTACAAGGCGCTGTGGAACGCCCGGGCCAGGATCGCCGCCAGGACCGGCCTCCATGTCGTGCGCGTCGAGCATCTGCTCAACAGGTTCGGTTCGCTGACGGAGGAGATCCTGGAGCTCATCGCCGCCGACCCGGGCCTCGCCGAGCCGCTGACGGGGGCCGAGGACTATCTGCGCGCCGAGATCGTCTACGCCGCCTCCCACGAGGGCGCCCGCCACCTGGACGACGTCCTGACCCGGCGCACCCGTATCTCGATCGAGACCTTCGACCGCGGGACGCTCAGCGCGCGGGAGTGCGCCGAGCTGATGGCGCCGGTGCTCGGCTGGGACGAGCGGCAGATCGAGAAGGAGGTCGAGCACTACGAGAAGCGGGTGGAGGCGGAGCGCGAGTCGCAGCGGCAGCCGGACGACCTGACGGCGGACGCGGCCCGGCTCGGCGCCCCGGACATCGTGCCGATCTGACCCGTTCGGGCGGGTCCGGTACGAACTCCGCGTCCGAGAGGGGACGTTGGGGGCGGGGTGCGGCATCCTGTCCGTACGGGTGTGGAACCCGAAGGGGGTGCGCCCGCGTCGGGTGTCGGAGTGGGAGCGCTTTCCCGCGGGGCCGTCCTCTCGGAGTGCGGACCCGGGAGCGGGAACGGTCCCGGGGTGAGAGACAATGGGCTCTCTTCCAGGGCGGGTTACCGCATCGCGCGGCAAGCGGCGGACGCGGGCGAAGATCAGGGATCGCAGAGGGGACGCATGTCGGAGGCGGAGCAGTCGCGGGACACGGCGCGGGACCCTCGGCGGGACGCCGGCGCGGGTGCCGGAACCGACGGCGACCGGGGCGTGGTCCCCGCGGCACGTGAGGCGGAACCGGACGTGAAGTCCGGAACGGACACGGGCGCGGGTCCGGACGCGGGCGTGGGCACGGGTCCGGGCACGGAGGCGGCCGCGACCGAGGGCGTGGCCGAGGCCGCGCCTGGGGGCGCGGAGAAGGCGCCTGAGCCGGAGAAGGCGCCTGAGGCCGAGAAGGCGCCCGAGCCGGAGAAGCCGGAAGCCGGGCGGAAGCCCGTGGCGACGAAGGCCGACGCGCCGGGTGCGGAGCCGCAGGCCGCGAAGGCCAAGGCCTCCGAACCGGCCGACGCCGTGCCGTCGTCGCTCCGGAAGTCCGGCGCGGGGGCGAGCGGTGGAGTGCCCGCCGAGGGGCGGTTGCTCGCCGGGCGGTATCGGCTCGACGGGGTGCTCGGGCGCGGCGGCATGGGCACGGTGTGGCGCGCGGTCGACGAGACCCTCGGCCGGACCGTGGCCGTCAAGGAGCTCCGCTTCCCCAACAGCATCGACGACGACGAGAAGCGACGCCTCATCACCCGGACCCTGCGCGAGGCCAAGGCCATCGCCCGGATCCGTAACAACGGCGCCGTGACCGTCTACGACGTCGTCGACGAGGACGACCGGCCGTGGATCGTCATGGAGCTGATCGAGGGCAAGTCCCTCGCCGACGCCGTCCGCGAGGACGGCACGCTCACCCCGCACCGCGCCGCCGAGGTCGGCCTCGCCATCCTCGACGTGCTCCGCTCCGCGCACCGCCAGGGCATCCTGCACCGTGACGTGAAGCCGTCCAACGTCCTGATCGCCGAGGACGGCCGGGTCGTCCTCACCGACTTCGGCATCGCGCAGGTCGAGGGCGACCCCTCGATCACCTCCACCGGCATGCTCGTCGGCGCGCCCTCGTACATCTCGCCCGAGCGGGCCCGCGGCCACAAGCCGGGCCCCGCCGCCGACATGTGGTCGCTCGGCGGACTGCTGTACGCGAGCGTCGAGGGCAGCCCGCCGTACGACAAGGGCTCCGCGATCGCGACGCTGACCGCCGTGATGACCGAGCCCGTCGACCCGCCGAAGAACGCCGGGCCGCTGCTCGAGAAGGTCATCTACGGCCTGCTGGCCAAGGACCCCGACCAGCGGCTCGACGACGGCGGCGCGCGCGTGCTGCTGCGCGCCGTGCTCGACGCGCCCGCGCCGGTCGTGGAGCCGGAGCCGTCGGTCGAGGCCACCAGGGTCGTACCGCTGCCGCCGGTTCCCCCGGAGCCGCCGAGGCAGGCGCCGTCCGCCGCGCGGGAGAAGGCCACGGACACGGGCGCCGAGCGGATGCGCGGCGCGCTGAAGTCCGTACGGAACGCGGCCGCGACGGCGCGTTCCGAGCCGCGGCCCAAGCCGGAGCCGATCCAGGGGGCGAACAGGCCGGCGCAGCCGCGGGCCTCGCTCACCGACGTCGTACCGCGCCGCACGCTCGTCATCATCGCGGGGATCGTGGTCCTCGCCCTGCTCGGCACCATCCTCGCCGTCGCCCTCGGCGGCGGTGACGACGCCAAGGACAACAAGGGCGGCGGCAAGGGCTCCGACAAGACGGCGACCGCGGGCGCCACCGCGGGCAACGGCGACTCCTCCACCCAGGGCAAGGGCCAGACCCCGAGCGACCCCGGTCAGCAGGGCGGCGAACAGTCGGCCGACCCGGGCTCAGGATCGGGCTCGGGCTCGGGTTCGGGCGGGCAGACCGGTACGCCGTCCGGGAAGCCCAGTACGGGCGCGCCCGGGACGCAGCTGCCCGCCGGCTACACCATGGTGACGAACAGCCGGTTCCACTTCTCCATGGCGATGCCGTCCACGTTCCGGCTCAACGGCATAGCGGGCCGGAACTCGGGCGGGATCTTCAACGCCGACGGCGGGTACCCGCGCGTCCAGGTCGACTACAACGGCAGCCCGAAGGACGACGCGGCCGCCGCGTGGAGCGCGGCCGTGGCCACCGTCTCCGCCAGCAGCAACGGCTACAAGCACATCGGCATAAAGACCGTCTCGTACAAGGGGTACCCGACGGTCGCCGACTGGGAGTTCGAGCGCACCGAGAAGGGCATGCGCGTCCGGATACTGAACCGGGGCTTCAAGGTCGACGCCACCCATGGCTACTCGATCATGATCACCTGCAAGGCGGACGAGTGGGACGGCTCCGCGTGCAAGACCCTGCGGGACACGGCGTTCGCCACGTTCAGCCCCAAGGACTGACCGGCGCCACGTATCGTGAGAGGCCGTGGACCGTACGCAGCCGAAATCCATCGCCAACTGTGCGGTCCCGGATCGGAATTGACGGTTTCGCGCGGTCCGCGCGATTCATGAGCTGAGCGGGATCCGTGCGACCCGGGGGACAGCGCGCTCGGTGGGGAGGCGTCGTGGACGACTACGCGGGAAGGGTGCTCGCCGACCGCTATCGCCTGCCCGTACCGCCCGAGGACGCGTACGAACTCGTCGAGACCCGCGCCTTCGACACCTACAGCGGGCAGGAAGTCCTGGTCCACCAGGTGCCGTTGCCCGAGGTGATCGACGCGGAAATGGTCGACGAGGACGGCCGGGGGTACGCCCCGCACCGGGCGAGTTCCGGCCGGGCGACCCGGCGGCCCACCGACCCGGCGGTGCGCCGCGCGGTCGAGGCGGCCCAGGCCGCCGCGCAGATCCCGGACCACCCCAGGCTGGACCAGGTCTTCGACGTGTTCGCGGAGGCCGGTTCGCTGTGGATAGTGAGTGAACTGGTCGCGGCCAGGCCGCTCGCCGCGCTCCTCGCCGAGGGGCCGCTGACCCCGTACCGCGCGGCCGAGATCGGCTCCGACGTCCTCACCGCCCTGCGCGCGCTGCACGCCCACGGCTGGACCCACCGGAACATCACGCCCAGGACCGTCCTCGTCTGCGACGACGGACGCGTGGTCCTCACCGGCCTCGCGGCGGGCGCGGCGGAGGAGGCCCTGTGCGGCTACGCACCGGTGCCGTTCGCCGACGAGGACGAGGGGGAGGGCGAGGACGGCGGTCCGGGCCAGGAGTGGCCCGTCGCCGGGGAGGAGTCGGCGGAAGAGGGCCCCGAGTTCGAGGTTCCGGACGCGGGCGCCGGTGCGCCCGTCGCGCGGCCCGAGCTTCCCGCGGGCGCCGCCCCGCCGGCCGTCGACGTCCGGGCCGCCCGTGCGGGCGCCATCGCGGCGTACCGGGCGGGAGCCCGCGCCGCCGCGCACATCGGCGAGACCGGGGTCGTCCCGGTGCAGCGCCCGACCCCCGAGCCCGCCCCCGAGTCCGCGTCCGACGCCGAACCCCCGGCCCCGTACCCCCCGATGCCGCCCGCGCCCGCCCCCGTACCAGCCCAGGGCCTCGGGCCCGAGCCGCACTGGTGGTCCCAGACCGGGGACGACGAGGACGAGGACGACGTCGACGAGGACGAGTACCCGGCTCCGTACCGCAAGGGGTACGGGAGCGAAGACAGCGGTCCCACGCGCGCGATGCTCGCCGGGTCCTGGAGCGACGGCCCGCACGCCTCGCGCGACGCCTCCGGTCCCATCCCCGCGGGCGGCAGCCCCGCGCTGCCCGCCCTCCCGGCCGGCTACACCCCCGCGCAGCTCCCGGACCCCGAGCCCGCCCCCGTACCCGCACCGGCCTCCGGCGGCTGGGACGGCGCGGCGGGAGCGCAGGGTGACGCGCCCCTGGCCCTCTACCGGGGCCCCGCCACCCGGCTCGCCGCCGAACGGGCCCGCCAGGCACGGATCGCCGTCGTCGGCGCGGTCACCGAGCGCTGGGCGCCCGAGCAGGCGGGACCGGTCCACGAGAACTGGCGCCTGGCCCCGCCCATCGGCCCCTCCACCGACCTCTGGGCGCTCGGCGCGCTGCTCTACCGTGCCGTCCAGGGCCACGCCCCGTACCCCGAGGAAAGCGCCGCCGAGCTCGTCCAGCTGGTCTGCGCCGAGCCCCCGGCCTACGCCGAGGAGTGCGGCCCGCTGCGGCCCGTTGTCGAGTCGCTGCTCCGCCAGGACCCCACCGAGCGCCCTGACTTCGAGGAGCTGAGCGGCTGGCTCCGCTCCCTCGTCCGCTCCGCCCCGGAGCCGGACGCGGGCGTCGGCGTCATACCGCTGCCGTCCGTCGACGAGACGAAGCTGCCGATCGTACGGCGCCGTGGCGAGCTGGTCCGCAGGCGCCGAGGGGGCGCGGCGGGCGGCCGCCACCGCCACCGGAAGGGCGGTGGCAGGCAGGACGTCGGCACCCGGGAGGAGCAGCGAGAGGTGCAGCGGGAGGAGCTGCGCGAAGAGCAACGGCGGGAGTTCCGGCAGGGCTCCCGGCAGGACTTCCGGCAGGAGTTCCCGCAGGAGCACTTCCACGAGGAGCTTCCGCAGCGTGCCCCGCGCGCCCCGCGCCCGCCCCGGGCCCCGCGCGGCGCGGGTGCGGCTCCCCGTTCCCCGCGCTCCCTCGGCCTGACGCTCCTCCTGGCGATCCTGCTCCTGCTCGTCGGCGTCATGGCGTACGCCGTGCTGTTCCTGCCCGAGGGCGGCAAGGACGGCGCGGACGGGCAACTGCCCGCCGGGCAGTCCGTCACGCCGACGGGCGGACCCAAGCCCAGCTCCAAGCCCAGTTCCACGCCCAGCGCGAAGCCGAGCACTACGAAGACAACACCACCGGCCACCACTGCCAACCCCACCACCGCCAACCCCGGCGCCGCCGGCCTCGCCGCCGGGTACACCCTCCGCAAGGACCCGGAGGGCTTCGAGGTCGGTGTCGCCGAGGGCTGGCGGCGCAGCCCGATCAACGACGCCGGACAAATCCGCTACACAGGGGGCGATTTCGTCCTCATCGTCGTCCCCGGCCGGGACACCGTGCAGGCCAACGGCTCGGACCCGATGGCGTACCAGCGCACCAAGGAGCGCGAGCTCCAGCCGTGGCGGGACTCCTCCTGGTCGAGCGCCTCCGGTCTGCGCCGGATCGAGGTGGGGCAGCAGGTCATGGCGGTGGGCCAGTTCACCTGGCAGGACACCACGGGGCGTGAGGTCTTCGTCCGCAACCTCGCCCTGATCGAGGCCGGCCGCTACCACGTCGTGCAGGTCATCGGCCCGGAGAGCGAGCGCGACAAGGTCTCCGAGATCTACGACCAGGCGGTGAAGGTCTACCGCGCGACCCGCTGAACCGCTCCCCGCCGCACAGTCGTCGGACCGCCGTCGGGTGCGCGGTCGGACCGCCATCGGGTCCGTCGTACCGCTCCCCGCCGGTCACAGTGCGGTTCCTTTGCGAGCCCCGAGGTTCCGTCCCCCGTCTCCCCCTCCGTAACCTGTCATCCGAAGGAACGGGCGGGGGACTGTGGAACATTCTCAGGGCACGGACACGGGCGCGGGGCTGCTGCTGGCCGGACGGTACAGGCTGGGCGAGACCATCGGTCGCGGCGGCATGGGCAAGGTCTGGCGGGCGCACGACGAGGTCCTGCACCGGGTGGTGGCGGTCAAGGAGTTGACGGCGGGTCGGTTCGTCGCCGAGGCCGACCGCCTCGTGCTGCACGCCCGTACGCAGAAGGAGGCCCGCGCCGCCGCGCGGATCACCCACCCCGGCGTCGTCACCGTCCACGACGTCCTCGAGCACGACGACCGGCCGTGGATCGTCATGCAGTACGTCGACGGGCCCTCGCTCGCGGACGCCGCGAAGGAGACCGGCACGATCGAGGCGCGCGAGGCGGCCCGCATCGGACTGCACGTCCTCGGGGCCCTGCGCGCCGCGCACGCCGCCGGGGTGCTCCACCGGGACGTCAAGCCCGGCAACGTGCTCCTCGCCCGCGACGGGCGGGTCCTGCTCACCGACTTCGGCATCGCGGCGATCGAGGGCGACTCGACGATCACCCGGACCGGTGAACTCGTCGGCTCCATCGACTATCTGGCGCCCGAACGGGTACGGGGCGGCGATCCCGGCCCGGCCTCGGACCTCTGGTCGCTGGGCGCGACGCTGTACACGGCGGTGGAGGGCACCTCGCCGTTCCGGCGGACCTCGCCGATCAGCACCATGCAGGCGGTCGTGACCGAGGAGCCTCCGCACCCGGCGAAGGCGGGCGCGCTGGCCTCCGTCATCGTGGCCCTGCTCCGCAAGGACCCGGCGGAGCGGCCGGGCGCCGACGAGGCCGAGCGGATGCTGCTGGACGCCATGGAGGGCCGTACCCCGGAGGCGGCCCAGGCGTACGTACCGACGCGGCGGGTCGGTCGCGACGAGCTGACCTCCGCCACCACCCCGCTCCCGGCCACCCAGGACGACCCGGCGTCCCCGGCCACCCCCGGGCCCGCCACCGTGCCTCAGCTCGCCGGTCCCGGCCACCGTCCCGGTCCTGAGGCCAAGGGCCGTGGCCGGTGGCGTACGGCGGTCCTGGCGGCCGTCCTCGCAGGCCTTGTCGCCGGTGGAGCCGTCTTCGCCGCAATGAACTACTCGGGGGGCGGCAAGGGCGCGCAGGGCAGCGGCCAGAGCACGCAGCCCGTCGCGACGCCGAAGGAGCAGGACACCGTTCCGGTCGGCTGGCACCGCGTCGAGGACCGCAAGGGCTTCAGCCTGGTGGTGCCCGACGGCTGGAAGCGGCGGGAGGACGGCGACAACGTCGACTACACGCCGGACAACGGCCGCCACCGGATCCGGATCAGCATCGACCCCACGCCCGACTTCGAGAACCCGTACGTGCACGTGCTTGACCTGGAGAAGACGCTGAAGAAGCGGGCCCAGTACAAGCGCGTCTGGCTGAACCAGAACACGTACCGCGACCAGGTCCGCTCCGCCCGGTGGGAGTTCACCTGGCTCGAGAAGCAGAACTTCCCGGGCCCGAGACACGCCATCGACCAGCTGTACTTCGGGGACGACGGCACCGAGTACGCCATCTTCATGGCCTCGCCGGAATCGAGCTGGGAGACCACCAGGGAGCAGTTCGACATCGTCGTCCGGCACTGGCGGGCCCCGGGCGAGCAGGCGGACTGACGAACGGACCGCAGGGATGCGAAGCGCGCGGAATTCGCACTCCCGGCCGACCGTAAGCCCCTGATCAGGGCTTATATGCCAGCGATCGCTGGCGCGATTGTGCGCACCCGGTGAAAACGCATTACCGACGGGTACCCAAAGGGCGTTCCGCGGCCTACCCTCGCCCTCATGACGGACTCGCAGGCACTCACCACCCCGGCCACCACCGCCGGCACGAACCCCCTCGCGCCCTCGCCGGCCGGTGCCCGCACCGCCGCCGACGTGGTCACGCCGGAGGTGGTCGCCCAGCTCACCCGCGGCGTCGCCGGTTCCGGCCGCACCGCGAACCACACCCCCTTCACCGGGGACAAGCTGGCCGACCTGCCCGAGTCCACCCCCGAGGACGTCGCCGAGGCCTTCGCCCGCGCCCGCGCCGCCCAGGGTGCCTGGGCCGCGACCCCCGTCAAGGCCCGCGCCGCCGTGCTGCTCCGCTTCCACGACCTGATCCTGGAGCGCCAGGCCGAGGTCCTCGACCTCATCCAGCTGGAGACCGGCAAGGCCCGGCTGCACGCCCACGAGGAGGTCCAGTCGGTCGCGGTCGCCGCCCGCCACTACGGCCGCAAGGCCCCCTCGTACCTGCGCCCCAAGCGCCACACCGGCGTCGTACCGACCCTCACCAAGGTCACCGAGCTGCGCCAGCCGCGCGGTGTCGTCGGCCAGATCGCGCCCTGGAACTACCCCCTGGAGCTGTCCATCGGCGACGCGCTGCCCGCCTTCGTCGCCGGCAACGCGGTCGTCATGAAGCCCGACACCGAGACCGCGCTCACCGCGCTCTGGGCCCGTGACCTGCTCATCGAGGCCGGGCTGCCCGCCGAGGTCTTCCAGGTCGTTCTCGGCGAGGGCCCGGTCGTCGGCCCCGAGGTCGTCAAGCACGCCGACTACGTCTCCTTCACCGGCTCCACCCGTACCGGCCGCCAGGTCGCCCAGGGCGCCGCCGCCCGGCTCGTCGGCGTGACCCTCGAACTCGGCGGCAAGAACGCGATGCTCGTCCTCAAGGACGCCGACATCGAGAAGGCCGCCGCCGGCGCCGTCCGCGCCTGCTTCTCCTCCGCCGGCCAGCTCTGCATCTCCATCGAGCGGCTGTACGTCCACGAGTCGGTCGCCGACGACTTCGTCGCCCGCTTCGCCGCCCGTACGAAGGCGATGCGCCTCGGCAACTCCCTCTCCTACGGCGCCGACATGGGCTCCCTCGTCGGCGAGCGGCAGCTGGAGACGGTCACCAAGCACGTCGAGGAGGCCGTCGCCAAGGGCGCCAAGCTCGTCGCGGGCGGCGTCGCACGCCCCGACATCGGCCCGCTCTTCTACGAGCCGACCATCCTCGACGGCGTCGAGGCCCCGATGGCCGTCTGCACCGAGGAGACCTTCGGCCCGGTCGTCTCCATCTACCGCTTCAAGGACGAGGACGAGGTCGTCGAGCTGGCCAACGGCACCCCGTACGGCCTCAACTCCTCCGTCTGGACCAAGGACTCCCGGCGCGGCCACGCCGTCGCCGCCCGGCTGCGCACCGGCACCGTCAACATCAACGAGGGGTACGCGCCCGCGTACGGCAGCGTCCAGGCGCCGATGGGCGGCATGAAGGACTCCGGGCTCGGCCGCCGCCACGGCTCGGAGGGCATCCTCAAGTTCACCGAGGCCCAGACGGTGGCCCAGCAGCGGCTGCTGCCGCTCGCGCCGTCCTTCGGGATGGACGACGAGAAGTACGCCGCCTTCATGAGCCTGTCCCTGAAGGCGATGAAGGCCCTGCGCCTGCGCTGACGCACACCGCCCGATTCCGCACCTTTTCGTACGAGGAGAGCCATGACCGCGGTACCCCCTTCCCGAAATCGGGAGCAGGAAGAGGACGACCTGGACTCGGCGGACGACGCGTACGACTACGACGTCATCGTCGTCGGCTCCGGCTTCGGCGGCTCGGTCACGGCCCTGCGCCTGACCGAGAAGGGCTACCGGGTCGGCGTCCTGGAGGCGGGGCGCCGCTTCACCCGGGCCGAGCTGCCCAAGAACTCCTGGGACCTGAAGAACTTCCTCTGGGCCCCGGCCCTCGGCCTCTACGGCATCCAGCGCATCCACCTGCTGGGCAACGTCATGGTCCTGGCCGGCGCGGGCGTGGGCGGCGGCTCGCTGAACTACGCCAACACCCTCTACGTACCGCCCACGCCGTTCTTCGAGGACCCGCAGTGGCGGGACATCACGGACTGGCAGGAGGAGCTGGCTCCGTACTACGACCAGGCCAAGCGGATGCTGGGCGTCCGGCTCAACCCGACCATGACCCCCTCGGACGTCCACCTCAAGGCGACCGCGCAGGCCATGGGCATCGGCGACACCTTCCACATGGCGCCGGTCGGGGTCTTCTTCGGTGACGGCAAGGACGCCGAGGGAGCCGCTGAGGCCGCACCGGGCAAGGAGGTCGCCGACCCGTACTTCGGCGGCGCGGGGCCCTCGCGCAAGGCCTGCACCGAGTGCGGCGAGTGCATGACGGGCTGCCGGCACGGCGCCAAGAACACCCTCAACGAGAACTACCTTCACCTCGCCGAGAAGGCCGGCGCCGTCGTCCACCCCATGACCTCCGTCGTCGCCCTGACGGAGGACTCGCGGGGCGGCTACGCCGTCAAGACGCTGCCGACCGACAACCGGAAGAAGGGGAAGGGGCGTACGTTCACGGCCCGGCGGGTCGTCGTCGCGGCCGGTACGTACGGCACGCAGACCCTGCTGCACCGGATGAAGGACACCGGGCTGCTGCCCCGGATCTCGGCCCGGCTCGGCGAGCTGACCCGTACCAACTCGGAGGCGCTGGTCGGCTCCCAGACCACCGACCGGCGCTACCGCAGGAAGCACGGCGCGGAGAAGGCCGACTTCACGCGCGGGGTGGCGATCACCTCGTCCATCCACCCGGACGCGAACACCCACATCGAGCCGGTCCGCTACGGCAAGGGCTCCAACGCCATGGGCGGCATGACGATCCTCCAGGTGCCGTACGGGGCCCATCGGGTACGGAACTGGCTCCTGGAACTGGTCAAGCACCCCACCCTCGCCGCCCGCTCCCTCTCCAACCGCCGCTGGTCGGAGCGGACCATCATCGGGCTCGTCATGCAGTCCCTGGACAACTCCCTGACGACGTACCGCAAGCCGGGCGGCATCGGAAAGGGCCTGCTCACGGCCCGGCAGGGGCACGGTGCGCCGAACCCGAACCAGATCCCCGAGGCGACCAGGGCCGCGTCCCTGCTCGCCGAGGAGATCAACGGCTTCGCCGGTTCCAACATCGGCGAGCTGATGGGCACCCCGCTCACCGCGCACTTCCTGGGCGGCTGCCCGATCGGCGCGGACGCGGAGTCCGGTGTCATCGACCCGTACCACCGGCTCTTCGGCCACCCGGGCATCTCGGTCGTCGACGGAGCGGCGGTCTCCGCCAACCTCGGCGTCAATCCGTCGCTGACGATCACGGCGCAGGCGGAGCGGGCGATGTCCTTCTGGCCCAACAAGGGCGAGGAGGACCAGCGCCCGGGCCAGGGAGAGACGTACGTCCGTCTCGCGGCCGTCGCTCCGAAGGCCCCGGCGGTCCCGGCGGACGCGTTCGGCGCGCTGAAACTGCCGTTCCTGGGGATTCCGGCTGTGCCGCCGAAGAAGGCGTAGCCACAGGTCATGAAGACGGAAGAGGCGCTGCACCCCCCTCCGAGTGCAGCGCCTCTCCAGCTTCTGGGTGGTGCTGCATGCATGACCTGTGGCCAGGGGGATTGGTTGTAGGCCGGAACAGGAAATGTCGTGTGACGCCTGTCACATGACCATGCGGGGCTGTGCGCGGGCATGCAGGCGTGTGGGTCCGCGGGCATACGGGCGCGTGGGCGCGAGGGCGACGCGTGGGCATGCGCAAGGGCCCCGCGGCGCGATTCCGGTCGCGCGGCGGGGCCCTTGGAGGTCGGCACCGGTGTCAGGGCAGCGGCGGTGCCGAGGGGAGCGCGGCGCAGGGGGGTGCGCCGTGCGAGGCATGTGGGGAGGGAGAGGGGACGGGCGGTGTGGGGGTGCGTTCGTCTGGACCGGTTGCGGCCGGCCCCGGGCGTCCCCGGGGCCGACCGCCCTTTCGGGTGACCGGGCTGCTGTCCCCTGCCGTCCGGTCACGCGCGCTGGGGCGAGGTCCCAAGACGTACTTGCGGTACGTCACACGCCCCAGCGAAGCCACGCGTGGTTTTTTCGGGCCCGCCCCTGGGTGGCACGGACAACGGGACCAACGAAGGGGTGCGGGAGCCGGTCACGCGCCGTACGGGTGAGAGCGGGCCCGAACTCAGGTCCGTAGGGTGCGCGCTTGCCTGCGTGCTCAGATACGGCCCCGGCACAGCTCCAGCATCGTCATCGCGAGCGCCGTGCCCGGCTTGCCGAGCGCGTCCCTGTAGTGGCCGAGCACCTCCATCTCGCGGGCCAGGTTCACCCGGCGGCCGCCCGAGCCGATGCGGGACTCCTGGATCACGGCCGAGACGGCCGTCCGTTCCTGGATCAGGCCGATGATCCGGTCGTCGAGCGCGTCGATGCGCTCGCGCGCGTCGCCGATGAGCGCGGCCGCCTCGTCGGTGCGGGCGCCGGTCTTCTCGGTGGGGGTGATGGTGGCGGTCATGGTGGGGCTCCTCGGGGTGGTGTCGGGTGCCCCGGAGCGACACGGCCCGGAAATGACAGAACGCCCCGGGCCTTGTCGGCCCGGGGCGCCTGGGAAGTCGCTTGTCAGTTGCTCAAGCAGCACGACCATGGCAGCCGGACGGGCCGGTGCCATAGGTAAAGACGAAGGTCGGGAGCTTGCGCATGCGGACAGTATGGACCCTCGCGCGGGAGCCGGGACAACCCGGGTTCGGATGGTGAGACGAAAAGTGGCACCGCCGCGCCGGTAGAATCGACAAATAGCCCCCCGTTCGGGGGACCCCTCGGACCCCCTCCCTACCGCCGGAAGGCCGCCGTAGTGTCATCAGCGACTCCCGCTGCCGCGCCCGACGTCACCAACCCGGACGTAGTCCTCGTTGTCGACTTCGGCGCTCAGTACGCCCAGCTCATCGCCCGTCGCGTCCGTGAGGCGCGGGTCTACAGCGAGATCGTCCCGTCCACCATGCCGGTGGCCGAGATGCTGGCCAAGAAGCCCAAGGCGATCATCCTCTCCGGCGGCCCGTCCTCCGTCTACGCGGAGAACGCCCCGCGCCTCGACCGCGCGCTCTTCGAGGCCGGCGTCCCCGTCTTCGGCATGTGCTACGGCTTCCAGCTGATGGCGACCACCCTCGGTGGCACCGTCGACAACACGGGCGCCCGCGAGTACGGCCGTACCCCGCTGCACGTCTCCAAGGCCGGATCGACCCTCTTCGAGGGCACCCCGACCGAGCAGTCCGTGTGGATGTCGCACGGCGACGCCTGCTCCGCCGCCCCCGAGGGCTTCGCCGTCACCGCGTCCACGGACGTCGTGCCGGTCGCCGCCTTCGAGAACGACGAGAAGAAGCTGTACGGCGTCCAGTACCACCCCGAGGTGCTGCACTCCACGCACGGCCAGCAGATCCTGGAGCACTTCCTCTACCGCGGCGCCGGCATCGAGCCGTCCTGGACCACGGGCAACGTCATCGACGAGCAGGTCGCGGCCATCCGCGAGCAGGTCGGCACCAAGCGCGCCATCTGCGGTCTGTCCGGCGGCGTCGACTCCGCCGTGGCGGCCGCGCTCGTGCAGAAGGCCATCGGCTCGCAGCTGACCTGCGTGTACGTCGACCACGGTCTGATGCGCCAGGGCGAGACCGAGCAGGTCGAGAAGGACTTCGTCGCCGCGACCGGCGTCCAGCTCAAGGTCGTCGACGCGCAGGAGCGGTTCCTCACCGCGCTCGCCGGGGTCTCCGACCCCGAGGAGAAGCGGAAGATCATCGGCCGCGAGTTCATCCGCGTCTTCGAGCAGGCGCAGGCCGAGATCGTCGCCGAGTCGGCGGGCCACGGCGAGGACGTCGCCTTCCTCGTCCAGGGCACGCTCTACCCGGACATCGTCGAGTCCGGCGGCGGCACCGGCACCGCCAACATCAAGTCCCACCACAACGTGGGCGGCCTCCCCGAGGACCTGGAGTTCGAGCTCGTCGAGCCGCTGCGCCAGCTGTTCAAGGACGAGGTCCGCATGGTCGGCCAGGAGCTCGGCCTGCCGGACGAGATCGTCCAGCGGCAGCCGTTCCCGGGCCCCGGCCTCGGTATCCGGATCGTCGGCGAGGTCACCAAGGACCGTCTGGACCTGCTGCGCGAGGCCGACGCCATCGCCCGCGAGGAGCTGACGGCCGCCGGTCTCGACCGCGAGATCTGGCAGTGCCCGGTGGTCCTGCTCGCCGATGTGCGCTCCGTGGGCGTCCAGGGCGACGGCCGGACGTACGGCCACCCGATCGTCCTTCGCCCCGTCTCGTCCGAGGACGCGATGACGGCGGACTGGACGCGGATGCCGTACGACGTGCTCGCGAAGATCTCGACGCGGATCACGAACGAGGTCGCCGACGTGAACCGCGTGGTGCTCGACGTGACGAGCAAGCCGCCGGGCACCATCGAGTGGGAGTAGTCGCTCCGGACTCTCCCGTATGCGTGTGAACCGCCGCCTCCACCATCCGGGGGCGGCGGTTTCGTCGTTGTTGGGCGTGTGATCTCTCTGGTCAGTTGCGGGGCCCGGCGTTACCTTCCCGCGTATGAGCGAGACACCGACACCCGTACCTGTCGATCGGCTCCACGTCACGATGCCTCCCGTCCACGGGACCGTCGAGGAGGAGCGGACGTACCGCAAGCGCAGACTCGCGGGCGCGCTCCGGCTCTTCGGACGGTTCGGGTACGAGGAGGGCGTCTCCGGTCATGTGACCGCCCGGGACCCCCAGTACGCCGACTGCTTCTGGGTGAACCCCTTCGGCGCGCCCTTCGCCGAACTGACCGCGAGCGACCTCGTCCTGGTCAACGGGGACGGGCAGGTGGTGCGGGGCAGCGAACACGTCAACCAGGCCGCCTTCGCCGTCCACGCCGAGGTGCACCGGGCGCGGCCGGACGTCGTCGCCGTCGCGCACAGCCACTCCCTCCATGGGCGGGCGCTGGCCGCGCTCGGCGAGCTGATCGAGCCGATCACGCAGGAGGCCTGCGCCTTCTACCAGGACCACGCGCTCTACGACGCGTACACCGGCGTCGCCGTCGACCGCGAGGAGGGGCGGCGCATCGCCGTCGCCCTCGGCCCGTACAAGGGGATCGTGCTGCGCAACCACGGGCTCCTGACCGTCGGGACCTCGGTCGACGCGGCGGCCTGGTGGTTCATCGCCATGGAACGGTGCGCCCAGGTGCAGCTGACCGCGCGGGCGGCGGGCAAGCCGGTGCCGATCGGGCACAAGGACGCGGTCGCCACCCGGGACCAGCTCGGCGCCGATCTCGCCGCATGGATCAACTACCAGCCGCTGTGGCGCGGGATCAGCCGCACGGAGCCCGAACTGCTGTCGTAACACGGTGTCGTCAGCTTTCTTTACGTCAATGTGATGACGGTTCAATCACCCCCGCAAGGGGCGCTCGGAGCGCGTGGGAGGCGTTTCGGTACGGCACAATTCCCCATACTCAAGGGTCAGTTGACGAAGGGTCGACGGGCGTACGGACGGACGGATCGGGAAGTGAACGCCGTGGCGGTGCAAGAGGCGAGACAGTGCCATGACCACGCGGGGTGCGCGGAGAGCGGGCGCGCGGGTCACCGGCGTGCGGTCGCCGCCTTCCTCGCCCGGCGGGACGAACTCGCCGTCGGCGAGGGCGTGCCCGCCGCCGTCGCGCATTCGCCGGGCGCCTCGCGGCAGTGGGTCTCCGACGCGCTCGCCCAGTCGGCGCGCGCGGTCACGGCGGGCGGTCGCGGCGCGGACGAGGCCTGGCTGCGGCGGGTCAGGTCCGCGACGCTCGGCGTCGTCTGGGGCGGGGTCGTCGCCCTGCTGCTCGCCCAGGCGCTCACCGCGATCGGCGCGGGCTGGACCGGGCCGCGCACGGCCGGCCTGGTCGCCGCGCTCGCCCTCGCCGTCCCGCTCACCTTCGCCGCCCACGCGCACCGGGCGCGCGGCGGGGTCCTCGCCCCGCTGATCGGGGAGGACAACCGGCTCTCCACCTCCCGCGCGGTCGCCGCCGGCTGGCTGCTCCTCGCCGTCCACACCGTGCTCTTCCTGGCCCTGCGCCTGGTCACCGGCGACATCGACCGGGCCGGCCTCGGGGTGCGGCACGGCGCCGGGCTGCTCACCGTCTTCGCGCTGACGGCGGGCGTCGCCGTCGCGGCCCGGCGGATCGTGTGGGGCCGGGTGGTCGGGCAGCGGCTGCAGAAGGTGCGGGCCGACCGGCCCCGCGCCGCCGACCTGCTGTGCGACGACGACGGCCGTGCCGCCCTCACCGACGTCGCCTACGTCCTGGCCTCCGGCGCCGTCCTCGTCCTCGCCGCCGTCCGGCTCGCGCGCGATCCCGGCCGGCTGCCCGAGGTCCCCTGGGCCCTCGTGCTCCTCGTCGCCGTGGCGGCGGCCGGCTACCTCGCCGCCCTCTGCACCCAGGGCGGCCGGCCCGTCGTCCTCTCCGTCGTCCGCTCCCGCGAGGCCGGTGACCTGGACGCGCCGATCCGCACGGGCGACGACATCGAGATCCGGGGCACCGGGTTCGTCCCGCCAGGGGCCTCCGGCCCGGACGCGTTGACCCGACTGGTCGTGCGCGTCGGCTCCGTCCACGCCCATGTTCCGCTGGTCCCCGTCCCGGGCGGCTTCGCCAACCCCACGGACTCGGCCCTGACCGTCCCGCTCCCGGTCGACGTGGAGCCGGGGCGGATGGAGGTGTGGGTGGTGACGGCCTCGGGCGTGGAGACCAATCGGGTCACCATCGACGTCGTCGACTGAACACGCGCGGCGTTCTCCACGTATCCACACGACGGGGGTCCGGGGACAATCGGTTCTGCGGACAGTGGCGTGGAGCGCACAGTGGCGTGGAGAGGCAGGCCGACGATGTCACAGCGGAACGCGGGACCGGCGGGCCCGGCGTGGGCGAGAACGACGGGCACGAGCGGGCGCTTCGCCGCGTGGAAGGAAGCCGGCTCGCGGTACGCGCTGCTGCCGCTGCGCGTCTTCCTCGGCGTCACCTTCATCTACGCCGGGCTCGACAAGCTCACCGACTCCGCCTTCATGGCCGACACCGGGAGCGGGTCGATCGGCGAGATGATGCGCGGCGTCCGGGACACCTCGGCCATCCCGGCCCTGGTCGACCTGGCGCTCAAGAGCCCCGTCGGCCTCGGCTACGCCATCGCCTTCGGCGAACTGGCCGTCGGCATCGGCACCCTGGTGGGCCTGTTCGCCCGGGTCGCCGCGCTCGGCGGTGCGCTGATCTCCCTGAGCCTCTGGCTGACCGTGAGCTGGCAGGTCAACCCGTACTACTACGGCAACGACCTCGCCTATCTCATGTCCTGGCTCCCGCTCGTGCTGGCCGGAGCCTCCTCCTTCTCGCTCGACGCCCTGCGCGCCGAACGATGGCGCACCCGGTAGGCGACCCAGGTCACCAGGGCGGCCACGCCCAGGCCTCCGCAGAGCACCGGGATCACTCCGTACCAGGGGATCGCCCAGGCGTTCGTGGCGTCGCCCGCGTACATCACGGCGAGGGCGAGGGCCGTCCCGCCGGCGACCAGCCGGCCCGGTCGGAACTCATGAAGCAGCACGGGTGACCTCCACCTGTCCGAGACCTATCTCCAGCGAGAGGTCCACCGTCCCGCCGGGCGTGGTGCCCGCCGGCGGGGCCAGCGTCCGGCTCTCGTCGATGTCGGGTGCGATGTCGATGTCCTCGGCGCGCTGCTGCGGCAGCTGCACATCGCCCAGGCCCACCTGCGCCCGCAGCTTCACCGTGACGTTCTTCGGCACGATCACCTCCAGCTTGCCCGCGCCGACCTCCGCCTCGGCCTCGACCGTGGTGCCCGCGGGGACGGCGAGGCGGGACAGGTCGAGCGTGCCGACGCCCGTGCCCAGTTCGTACCGGGGCTGGACGGCGGCGACCGAGGCCGGCTTCCAGGTAGTACGGACCCACTCCGTGGAGATCTCCTTGGGCAGCGCCGCCGCCACCGCGAGCAGGCCCGCCGTGACCACGGTCAGGAAGATCGTCCCGAACCCGGTCCGGCCGAGGAAGCTGCTGATCACCAGCCCCAGGCCGAACACCGCGAGGGCGGCGACCAGGCCGATCTGCAGGCTCGTGCCGAACGGCTGGGCCTCCCACGACAGGCCCGTACCGAGCCCGCCCGCGAGCAGCGCGAGGAGGAAGACCAGGCCGCCGATGGAGCGCGGGCCACGCCGGACCGTGGCGGCCTGCGGCCGCCGCGCGGCCGCCGAACCGTCCGAGCCCCACTGGCTGCCGGGCACCGGGACCTCGCCGCTCGGGAGCCGGCCGTCCGCGTCCGCGCCGTGCGGGCCCCAGAGATAGCCGACGGCGATCCTGCCGGTCGAGCCGTCCTTGACTATGGGGTCCTTCCACCAGGACGGGAACTCCACCAGCGGCGGAGCCTTCGCCTCCGGCGGGGCGTCCGCGACGGTGGCCGCCGTCGCCGCGTCCTTCCGGCCCTCGGTGTCGCCGGCGGAGGCCTGCGCGCGCCGCTGGGACCAGACCGCCGCGCCGCACACCGCTATCGACAGCAGCATCGCGAACGCGAGCGTCCCGCCGTTGCGCAGCATCGACAGGAAGACACCACAGCCCACCAGGGCCATCAGCACCGCCGCGAGCGCGGCCCCGTCGACGCGGCCGGAGAGCAGTCTGCGGCCCTCGTTCTCCTCCTCGCCCGCGGCCGGGATCAGCAGCCACGCGAAGCCGTAGAAGATCAGCCCGAGGCCGCCGGTCACGGACAGCACGCCGATCGCGATACGGAAGATCACCGGATCGAGGTCGAAGTGCCGGCCGAGACCACCGCACACACCGGCCACGACCCGGTGCTGCCGCGAGCGGCGCAAGGACGCGAACGGTGGGGCCTCCGCCGGCGGCGGGGCCTCGTGCGAGGAAGGCGTGGAACTCGTCATGCGTCCATGGTGACCGCCACCGTCCCGCCGCGGCACCGGGATCGACCCTGGCCCGACCCTGATATTCCGGCGCCCGTCCACCCCGAGAGGCTCCTAGGGGCCGGTTCCTAGGGGCGATCTCAGGGACCGACCCTGATGTGCCGCCCGGGCCGGACGTGTGACGATCGGTGCATGCCAGCAGCCGCCCGAGTCCCGGAGACCGACGAACCGCCCGTGCGCAAGCTCTACCGGAGCGCCGACGGACGGTGGCTCGGCGGTGTCGCGCGCGGCCTCGCGGGTCATCTCGGACTGCCCGTGGTCTGGGTCCGCGTGCTGTTCGTGGGCCTCCTCCTCGCGGACGGCCTCGGCGCGCTGCTCTACGCGGTGTTCTGGATCGTCGTCCCGCTCGGCGTCGGCGGTCGCAGCGCGCCCCGCCCGGTCTTCGAGACCACCCCGGACGGCCGCCGCCGACTGCGCAAGCCCGACCAGGGCCAGATCTTCGCGCTGATCGCGCTGGCCGTGGGCGCCGCGGTCTTCGCGGGCAACATCGACTGGGGCAACCGGACCGACCGCTATGTCTGGCCCACCCTCCTCATCGGCGTCGGCGTGGTCCTCGTCTGGCGGCAGGCGGACAACGCCCGCCGGGCCAGCTGGACCGAGGCCGGCCGCCGCCGGCGCACACTCCAGCTCGTCCGCGGCTTCGCGGGCGTCGCCCTCGTCGGCATGGGGCTGACGGTCTTCATGGTGGTCCGGGGCTCGGCGGCCCAGCTGGGCACGGCGCTGACCGCCGCGATAGCCGTCCTCACCGGCATAGCCCTGCTCGCAGGACCGTGGCTGGTCCGGATGTCGCAGGACCTCTCAGAGGAGCGGACCATGCGCATCCGCGCGCAGGAGCGCGCCGAAGTCGCGGCCCATGTCCACGACTCCGTCCTGCACACGCTCACGCTGATCCAGCGCAACGCGGACGAGCCCGGCGAGGTGCGCCGGCTGGCCCGCGCTCAGGAGCGGGAGCTGCGGAACTGGCTGTACAAGCCGGAGGGCACCGGCAAGGACGAGGGCGAGGAGCCCGAGACCCTCGCGGAGGCGGTCAAGCGGGCCGCCGCCGAGGTGGAGGACAAGCACGGCGTCCCCCTGGAGGTGGTGGTCGTGGGCGACTGCCCGCTCGACGAGAAACTGACCGCGCAGATGCAGGCCGCGCGCGAGGCGATGGTCAACGCCGCCAAGTACGGTGGCGAGGGCGGGGCCGTTCAGGTCTACGCGGAGGTGGAGGGCCGTACGGTCTTCGTCTCCGTGCGGGACCGGGGACCGGGATTCGACCTCGACGCGGTGCCCGAGGACCGGATGGGCGTACGAGAATCGATCATCGGCCGGATGCAGCGCAACGGCGGTTCGGCCCGGCTGCGGGCTGTGCCGGGCGGGGGCACCGAAGTGGAGCTTGAGATGGAGAGGGCGGACGGATGAGCGACGAGACCGGGACCGGGACGACGGCGGAGCCGAGCACGGAGCGTCGGGTGCGGGTCGTGCTCGTCGACGACCACCGGATGTTCCGTACGGGCGTGCAGGCGGAGATCGGCCGGACCGACGTCACCGGCGTCGAGGTGGTCGGCGAGGCCGCCGATGTCGACCAGGCGGTCACGGTGATCACCGCGACCCGCCCCGAGGTCGTCCTCCTCGATGTGCACCTGCCGGGCGGCGGCGGGGTTGAGGTGCTGCGCCGCTGCGCGAGCCTGATGACGGCGAGCGAGGATCCGGTCCGGTTCCTGGCCCTGTCGGTCTCGGACGCCGCGGAGGACGTGATCGGGGTGATCCGGGGCGGCGCCCGAGGCTACGTGACGAAGACGATCACGGGCACCGATCTGGTCGACTCGATCTTCCGGGTCCAGGAGGGCGACGCGGTGTTCTCCCCCCGCCTGGCCGGCTTCGTACTGGATGCCTTCGCCTCCACCGACGCCCCACCGGTGGACGAGGACCTGGACCGGCTGACCCAGCGCGAGCGCGAGGTACTGCGGCTGATCGCCCGTGGATACGCGTACAAGGAGATCGCCAAGCAGCTCTACATCTCGGTGAAGACGGTCGAGTCCCACGTCTCGGCGGTCCTCCGAAAGCTCCAACTCTCCAACCGCCACGAACTGACCCGCTGGGCAACGGCCCGCCGCCTGGTCTGAGGGGCCGCGGGGCCCTCAGTTGCTTCGGGCGCCGAGGGCGCGGACCTCGGGTTCGTGGCCGCAGGCTCGGAGAGCGGCGGTGAACACGGGAGCGTGCCGCTCGCTCGTCCAGGCAATACCCAGCTCGTCCAACCGCGCCGTGAGCACAGCCTCAGCCTGGTCGCGCATCGTCATCCCGTCATCTTCCCCGACCAGGAAGTCCAAAGGTCAAGCCGTCTCGGCCCAGACGCGTCATCCCACCCGCGTCGCCCCGGCGAAGGGCATCTCGTCGATCGGGGCGACCCGAATCGGCGCGCCCGGGCGGGGGGCGTGGATCATTTGGCCGCCGCCGATGTACAGGCCGACGTGGCTGATCCCGGAGTAGAAGAACACCAGGTCGCCCGGGGCGAGTTCGGAGCGGGAGACCCGTTGGCCGGCGTTGATCTGGGTGTATGTCGTCCGGGGCAGTGCCACGCCGGCCGCGCGCCAGGCGGCCTGGGTCAGGCCCGAGCAGTCGTAGGCCGACGGGCCCGTGGCGCCCCACACGTACGGCTTGCCGAGCTGGTTCCGGGCGTAGGAGATCGCCTGTGCGGCGCGGGCGTTCGGTGCCGTGATCGGGCCGCGTGGGCTGCCCGAATCCCGGTCGGCCCGGTTCACGGAGCCGGTGTCGCTCCGGCCCGAGCCGGTCACCGTCGCCTCGTAACGGGCCCGCTCCTCCGCTGTCAGCCGGGTCAGCAGCGCGCGCGCCTCCGCGAGCTTGGTCTGCACGGCCGCCTTCTGCGTCCGCAGATCGGCCTCGTGCCCGCGCAGTTGGGTCAGCCGATCGTCCGCCTCGGACCGCAGCTGCCTGATCCCGGTGAGCTCACGGCGTACCGAGGTGATCGCCGCCGCCTGCCGCTCCCCGGCCTTCTCGGCGATCGCGGCGCGCGCCAGGTACTGCGCGGGGTCGGAGGTGAGCGCGAGCTGTACGGCGGGGTCCAGGCCGCCGGAACGGTACTGCGCGGTGGCGATGGAACCGAGCCCGTTGCGCACGGTGTTGAGCCGCTCGGTCCTGCGGGCCGACTCGTCCCGCAGCCGGTCGAGCGCGTTCCGGGCCGCGTCCGCCTTCTCCTTCGCGCCGTTGTACTTCTCGGTGGCCACCTCGGCCTCCTGGTACAGCCGGTCCACCTTCGCCTTGACCTGAGCGGGCGTGAGCCTGGGCTCGGCGTGCCCTGAGCCCTCGAAGACGGTCGCCGTCGCCGCCGAGGCGAGGGCGAGCGTGGCGGCGGTCCGCGCCGCCTGGCCACCGAGGGGGGAGTGCTTGGGCTTCCGGTGCGCTGCCACGAGGGCGGGTCACATCCTCTCCCTGTGGGGGTCGATGCCCACCGGGTCCGGCGGTGGGCCGCACAGGGGAGACGGCCCACCGCCGGATTTTCTCGGCGGGGGCGACCGACTGCCGCCGGAAGGACCGACGTGGTGGGGAGCCGGCCACCTGGGGGAGGACGCTAAACCTGGCCCTCACCCGGGGGCGGGGAGTTGACAGCTATTGGCGTCAGTTGATGCTTGAGGACCGTTCCCGTCCGGCCGCTGCGACGGGAGGACGCCGCATTCCTGCGCGGGCCTGACCGAACGGCCCGAGGAGCTGGACCCGGCCGAACGCGGGTGCTATGCCCCGGTTAGGCTCCGCCCCATGGACGTACTCATCAATGTCTTCGTCGCCCTGCACATCATCGGAATCGCCGCGCTGCTCGGTGGATTCCTCACGCAGATGAAGGCGATGGGCGCGGGTACGGCCCGCTTCAGCCCCGCCATGCTGCACGGCGCGCTCACGATGCTGGTCACCGGCATCGCGCTGGTCGGCCTCAACCAGGCGGACGATCAGACGGTCAACAACGTGAAGATCGGCATCAAGATGGCCGTCCTCGTCGTCATCCTCGCGCTCGTGTACGTGAAGCGGGACGAGGAGACGGTCGACAAGGGGCTCTTCGCCGCCGTCGGTGGCCTGACCGTCGCGAACATCTTCATCGCGACGCTCTGGACCTGATCGCCGATCCCTGCCCGCCGCCCGCCGCCAGCCGTACGACATCACGACCATCCCAGGGGGGACTTCATGATCTTCGACCGACGTCCGCGTGCGCTCCGGGGCGCACTCGCCGCCACCGCCGTCGCTGCCGCGCTCGCGGCCACGGCCGGTACCGCCTTCGCCTCCGGCGACCCGGCCGAGCGGGCGTCCGCCGCGGCCGCCACGGCCGAGCAGCGGGCCCAGGAGGGCGGCCGTAGCCAGGCTCCCCGCGCCGCCGCGACCGCCGACGCTCCGGTGGAGACGCCGACGTTCACGATGACGGCCGTCCAGAAGCAGGACGGTGAGCTGTTCCACTACTACCCGAACCGGCAGGGTGGGTTCGATGCCCGGTACGACGTGGGGGTCACCTTCGACGGCTTCGCCGACGCGATCAACGTCGACAACGACAAGGACGGGTGGAGCGACGGCACCTGGTACCTCTACAAGAGCGGCAAGCTGGAATACAGCTACATCGACGACGACCTCGAGCACCACAGCAAGCAGGTCGGCACCAGCTGGAACATCTACACCGCCGTCCTGTCCCCCGGCTCCCTCGGCGGCGCCCAGGAGGCCGACCTCATCGGTCTCGACAAGGCCGGCGTCCTCTGGGGGTACCTCGCGTACCCGGACGGCTCGCTGACCCCGCGCTTCCGCATCGGCGCGGGCTGGGGCCAGTACACCCAGCTCGCCGGCCAGGGCGACCTGAGCGGTGACGGCAAGGCCGACATCGTCGCCCAGGACAAGTCCGGCGGCCTGTGGCTCTACAAGGGCACCGGCGACCAGAAGGCCCCCTTCGAGCCGCGTACGAGGATCGGCGGCGGCTGGAACATCTACGACCGGCTGCTGTCCGTGGGCGACCTCGACGCCGACGGCAGGTCGGACCTGATCGCGCGCAAGCCGAACGGCGACCTGTTCCGGTACTCGGGCACGGGCGACGCCCTGGCCCCGTACGAGGCGCCGGTCAAGATCGGCTGGGGCTTCCAGATCTACAACCTGCTGTAGTCGGGCACGCGGGCCGGCCTCGGCGGAACCAAGGGCCGGCCCACGCGCGCGTGACCGGGCCCGCGCGTGACCGGGCCCGCGCGTGACTACGCCGGGCGCACGCTGCCGTAGATCGGCATGTAGTAGATCGACTCCTCGCGCACGTTCGCGCCCGGCTTCGGCGCGTGGATCATCTTCCCGCCGCCGATGTACAGGCCCACGTGGCTGATGTCGTCGTAGAAGAAGACGAGGTCGCCCGGGAGGAGATCGTCCGTCGCGACCCTGGTCCCCACCTCCACCTGGTCCCAGGTGGTACGGGGCAGGTCGACGCCCGCGGCCTTCCAGGCGGCCTGCGTCAGGCCCGAGCAGTCGTACGAGCTCGGGCCCGTCGCGCCCCACACGTACGGCTTGCCGATCTGTGCCCGGGCGAAGGCCAGCGCCTTCTCCGCCTTCGCCGCGTACGTCGACCCGGCCGGGGTTTCGGTCGGCGGAGGCGTGGTCGGCTGCTGCTTCCGGGCCTCCTCCTGGCGGCGCCGCTCGGCCTCCGCCGCCTCGGCCCTGGCCGCGGCCTCCGCCTCGGCCCGCGCCTCCGCCTTGCGGCGCGCCTCGGCCTCCCGCTTGCGCTCCAGCTCCGCGAGCCGCTTCTTCTCCTCGGCCGTCAGCCGGGTCAGCAGCGTCCGCGCCTCGCCCAGCTTCCGCTGGACGGTCTCCTTGGTCGTACGCAGGGTGGCCTGGGACTCGGTCAGCGTCTCCAGGCCCTTCGTCGCCTCCGCCCGCTGCTTCGCCGCGGCGAGGCGCTTGCCCTCGTAGTCCGACACCGCGCTGCGCTGGCGCTCGGAGAGCCGGTCCATGAGGTGGGTCTGGTCGAAGTACGACTGCGGGCTGTCCGCGAAGATCAGCGCGGCGGTCGGGCCGACGGCCCCCGCCCGGTACTGCGCCGCCGCGTACGAGCCGAGCGCCCGCCGGGACTCGTTGATCTCCTCCGTGCGCTTCGCCACGTCGTCGAGCAGCCGGTCGACCTTGCGGCGCTGCTCGTCGGTGGACTCCTTGGCCCGGTTGTACTGCTGCGTCGCCGTGCCGGCCTGCCGGTAGAGGTCGTCGACCTTCTTCTGGACCTCCTCCACCGTGGGCTTCGGGGGCGCGGTCGGTACGGCCTGGGCGCTCTGCGTGGTCAGCAGGGTGACCCCGGCGAGTGCGGCCGTCGTGACCCCGACGGCGGGGGAATGCGGGCGTGTGGGGCGCGGCTTGCGATGGGACGCCAAGACCGGCATCTCCTTCCGTGGCCGCCGATGGTGACGACCGGCGTCAACTGCCTGGAGGCAGGGCCGGGTTCGGCGTGAGCTGCCCGCTCGGCGCGTTTCGCCGCCGGAGAGGAACGGGCTGCCTGGGCGAGCACGCTAGCCAACCCGTGGGTCGGCTGGGAAGGGCGATGTTCGATATGCCCGATACATTTTCGTGACCTGAAGCGGACTGTCACCCTCCGTAAGATTCGGGTCACTTCGGGAGGTGGCAGCGGGCTGTCAGTGCGGCGGCCTAGACTCGATAGGCGATGAGCAGCCTCTTTGACGACAGCTTCCTGGCGAGCCTCCAGAACCACTCCTCGGAGGAGCCCCCGCCCCCGCCCGAGGACGACGTGCACCACCCCCACGGCGCCCAGGCCGCGGAGGAGGTCCCGCACGACCTCTTCGAGGGGCGCTTCGACGCGCCGCCGACCCGGGACGCCTACTACCGCGACGGAGCCGCCCGCCCCGTCGTGGACGCCGCCGCGCTCCTGGACGGGCTGAACGGGGAGCAGCGCGCCGCCGTCGTCCACACCGGCTCCCCGCTGCTCATCGTCGCGGGCGCCGGCTCCGGCAAGACCCGGGTGCTCACCCACCGCATCGCCCACCTCCTGGGGACCCGGTACGTCCACCCCGGCCAGATACTGGCGATCACCTTCACCAACAAGGCCGCAGGCGAGATGAAGGAGCGCGTCGAGCAGCTCGTCGGCCCGCGCGCCAACGCCATGTGGGTCATGACCTTCCACAGCGCGTGCGTCCGCATCCTGCGCCGCGAGAGCAAGCGGCTCGGCTTCACGTCCTCGTTCTCGATCTACGACGCCGCCGACTCCAAGCGCCTGATGGCGCTGGTCTGCCGCGACCTGGACCTCGACCCGAAGAAGTTCCCGCCGAAGTCCTTCAACGCCAAGGTCTCGAACCTCAAGAACGAGCTGATCGACGAGGAGACCTTCGCCGACCAGGCCGTCGACGGCTTCGAGAAGACGCTCGCCGAGGCGTACCGGATGTACCAGGCGCGGCTGCGCGAGGCGAACGCCCTGGACTTCGACGACATCATCATGACGACGGTCCACCTGCTCCAGGCGTTCCCGGACGTCGCCGAGCACTACCGCCGCCGTTTCCGCCACGTCCTCGTCGACGAGTACCAGGACACCAACCACGCGCAGTACACCCTCGTACGGGAACTGGTCGGCACGGGCTACGACGACCTGGACCCGGCCGAGCTGTGCGTCGTCGGTGACGCGGACCAGTCGATCTACGCCTTCCGCGGCGCGACGATCCGCAACATCCTCCAGTTCGAGGAGGACTACCCGAACGCGACGACGATCCTGCTGGAGCAGAACTACCGCTCCACGCAGACGATCCTCTCCGCCGCCAACGCCGTCATCGAGCGCAACGAGTCCCGCCGCCCCAAGAACCTGTGGACGAACGCGGGCGCGGGCGCGCAGATCACCGGCTACGTCGCCGACACCGAGCACGACGAGGCCCAGTTCGTCGCCGACGAGATCGACCGGCTCACGGACGCCGGCGACGCGAAGGCCGGCGACGTCGCCGTCTTCTACCGGACCAACGCCCAGTCCCGTGTCTTCGAAGAGATCTTCATCCGCGTCGGCCTGCCCTACAAGGTCGTCGGCGGCGTGCGCTTCTACGAGCGCAAGGAGGTCCGCGACGTCCTCGCCTACCTGCGCGTCCTCGCCAACCCCGAGGACAACGTCCCGCTGCGCCGCATTCTGAACGTGCCCAAGCGCGGCATCGGCGAGCGCGCCGAGGCGATGATCGACGCCCTCTCCCTCCGGGAGAAGATCACCTTCCCGCAGGCCCTGAAGCGGGTCGACGAGGCGTACGGCATGGCGGCCCGCTCCGCGAACGCGGTCAAGCGCTTCAACACCCTCATGGAGGAGCTCCGTACGATCGTCGACTCCGGCGCGGGCCCGGCCGTCGTCCTCGAAGCCGTACTGGAGCGCACCGGGTACCTCGCCGAGCTGCAGGCGTCCACCGACCCGCAGGACGAGACCCGCATCGAGAACCTTCAGGAACTGGCCGCCGTGGCCCTGGAGTTCGAGCAGGAGCGCGGCGAGGAGGGGACCGGCACCCTGGCCGAGTTCCTGGAGAAGGTCGCGCTCGTCGCCGATTCCGACCAGATCCCCGACGAGGACGAGGAGGGGTCGGGGGTCATCACGCTGATGACCCTGCACACCGCCAAGGGCCTCGAGTTCCCGGTCGTGTTCCTGACCGGCATGGAGGACGGCGTCTTCCCGCACATGCGCGCCCTCGGCCAGGCCAAGGAGCTGGAGGAGGAGCGGCGCCTCGCGTACGTGGGCATCACGCGCGCCCGCGAGCGGCTGTATCTGACGCGTTCCTCGATGCGCAGCGCCTGGGGCCAGCCCTCGTACAACCCGGCGTCGCGCTTCCTGGAGGAGATCCCGCCGACGTATCTGGAGTGGAAGCGCACCGGCCCCATGGTCAAGCCCGCCGGGCCGACCTCCGGGATCACCTCCTCGCTCTCCTCCTCCCGCTCGCGCTCGGGCCCCTCGGGCTTCGCCACCCGCCGGACCAGCGACAAGCCGGTCATCAACCTCCAGGTCGGCGACCGGGTCACGCACGACCAGTTCGGCCTCGGCACGGTCATGCAGATCACGGGCGCCGGCTCCGACGCGCAGGCGACGATCGACTTCGGCGACGAGAAGCCCAAGCGGCTGCTGCTGCGGTACGCGCCGGTCGAGAAGCTGTAGGACGGCGGACATGTGAGAGGGCCCCGGCTTTTCGGCCGGGGCCCTCTCGTACGTGCGTGCCGTGGGGCCCGCGTCAGCCCGTCGGGTTGAGGCCGTGGCTGCGCAGCCATGCCTCGGGGTCGATCGCGGCGCCGCCGCCCGGACGGACCTCGAAGTGGAGGTGCGGACCGGTGGAGTTGCCCGAGTTGCCCGAGTACGCGATGACGTCGCCGGCCTGGACCTTGCCCGAGCGGATCTTGGTGCTGCTGAGGTGGCAGTACCAGGTCTCGGTGCCGTCCGGCGCGGTCACGATCGCCATGTTGCCGTAGGCGCCGTTGTACTGGGTGCGGACCGTGCCGTCCGTCGCGGCCATGACCTTCGTGCCGTACTGGACCGGGAAGTCGATGCCGGTGTGCACGGACATCCAGTTGACGCCCGCCTGGCCGTAGCTGGCGCTGAGCTGGTGCAGTTTCACCGGCAGCGCGAACTTGGGGCGCAGCGCCTCCTTGCGGGCCGCCTCCTCCTCGCGCTTCTTCTTCTCCGCCTCCTGGCGCGCCTTCAGGTCGATGCGCTCCTGGGTGCGGCTGGCGCGGTCGCCGAAGTCGCGGGCGTCGGCGCTCAGCGCGGCGAGCTGGGTGTCCAGCTTGTTGTTGGCGGCGACCGGCTTCACCGAGGCGGGGTCGGCGGCGGCGAGTGCCTTCGTGTCGTCCTTCGTGCCGGCACCCGGGTCCGTCAGGCCGCCGACCGAGGCGGCGGCGATCCCGGCGACGCCCATGACGCAGGCGGACGGGACGGCGACGGTCAGCAGCGCGGAGCGCTTGGCGGGCGTACGGCGACGGCCTCGGCTGCCACCGGACGAACGGCGCACGGGGCGGCCGGCGGCTGAGGCGGCGGCCGACGCGGGAACGGCCGGAGACTCCGTGAGGGTCTCGACGGCGGGGTCCTCGTACGCGTAGTCCTGGTCGTATCCGGAGTCGTACGGGGAGTCGGCTTCGTACGCGGTCTCCTCGTACGCGGTCTCTTCGTACGTGGTCGACTCGTACGAGACTTCCTCGTACGTGCTCTCCTCGTAGGTGACCTCTTCGTACGCGTTCTCCTCGTACGCGGCGGCGGGCTGCTCGGCCTGCGGCTGCTCGGGGACGTACTCGTACTCGGGGGTGTACTGCTGCGGAACGTGGGGCTCGGCCTGGTTCCAGGCGGTGGCGTCGTACGTACCCGTCTCGAAGGAGGGGGTCGTCCACTGGCCCGTGGTGTCGTACGAGGTGAAGTGTGCGGTCTCGTACTGGCCGGTCTGCTGGGCCTCGTTCCAGGCGGAGGCGTCCCACTGGCCGGTGGTGTCGTACTGCGCGGCGTCGTACTGAGCGGTGGTGGTGGCGTACTGGGCGGCGGTGGTGTCGTACTGCCCGGTGGTGTCGTACTGAGTGGTGGTGGCGTAGGCAGTGGTGTCCCACTGCTGGGTGCCGGTCCACTGGGTGCTGTCGTACTGGCCGCTGTGACCGGCGTCGTAGCCGCCCGGGAGGGCGCCGAAGAGCGGGTCGGTGGCGAAGCTGCCGGTGCTGTGGGCGTCGTCTCCGACGTACCCGGCGTGGGGGTGCTGGTCGTTCACCAACTTCTCTCTCGCCTCGGCGGCAGGGCCAGTCCGGGGCGGGCCCGACGAGGGTGTCCCGGGTTAAAGCAGTGGCGCGACTGTACCCGGCGGTATACGCAGGCGACAATCTTCCGAGGGTTTTGGTTCCACAGGAAACGGGCAATCGGCCGTGTTTCGGCGGCCTCGGGGGAGAGCCTTGGCCCTGTGTTCGAGGAACGTTCGAAGAACAGACACCTTCTGGCGGGTCGTCAGGGAGTGGCGTCATGCCACGGAGGCGGCTCCGGACTCGGTGGCTTGCGTGTCGTCGTCGGCGTCGAGCGCTTCGCGGATCCCTGCCGCCACGGTCGGATGCACCGGCAGGGCGAGATGGCCGATGCCGCTGACCCGGACGTTGTGCACCCGTAGATCGGGGTGGTCGAGCCGGGCCGTCTCCACCGGGACCATCACCTGGTCCAGGTCGCTCCAGAAGCTGACGCAGCGTGTCCGGCAGCCCGGGGCGGGCTCGGCGAGCTCGCGGAGCACGTCCGAACCGGGGCGCATCTGGCGCACCAGGGGGTGGGCGCCGGCCCAGGGGGCGGCCGTGGTGCCGGAGTGCGGGGTGCCGAGCATGACGAGCGTGCGCACCCGCGCGTCACCGCCCTGGCGCTGTACGTAATGACGGGCGATGAGGCCGCCCAGGCTGTGCCCGACGATGTCGACCTCGTGGTGGCCGGTCCGGGCGCACAGCTCCTCGACGTGGCGGCCGAGGAGCTCGGCGGCGGCGCGCAGGTCGCAGGTGAGCGGAGAGTAGTTGAACGACTCGACCGGGTAGCGGCCGTGGCGGACGAGGGAGCGGCGGAGCAGGACGAAGACGGAGCGGTTGTCGGCGAAGCCGTGGAGGAGGACCACGGGCCGTCCCGTACCGGGCCTCGGGCCCGCGCCGTCCTCGCCGGCGGGGTCGGCCTCGGGGCGCTCGGCGACCATCCCGGAGGGGTAGAGGAGCAGGTGGCCGGTGAGGATCGCCAGCTCCAGGGCGTTGGCCTTCAGCGCGGTGGTGACCTTGGTGAGCCTGGTGAGCTCCATCGGCGGCCTCCCGAACGGCACGCGGGGCCGAACGGCAGTGCGGTGAGCCGTACGTCCGGACCGGCGGCTGCGGCCCGGACGTACGGCTACCCCGTAGCGGCTCCCTTGCGCATGACCCGTTGCGGCTGGTGTGGGCCCAGGAGGAGGGCCCGGGCGGGTCCTGCGCAGAGCGAACAATGTCCCACGTGTGATTTCCCCCTCGGAGTCCTCCGCGAAACAGCGGGGTGCGGGATGCTGGCGATAACGTTCGTTCACCTCCCCGGCAATGAAGCGCGGGGGTCGCATGTGGAGGCAGAGATGGGTGTGACCGGTCCGATCCGCGTGGTGGTGGCCAAGCCGGGTCTCGACGGCCACGATCGCGGGGCCAAGGTGATCGCGCGGGCGCTGCGTGACGCCGGTATGGAGGTCATCTACACGGGGCTGCACCAGACGCCCGAGCAGATCGTGGACACGGCGATCCAGGAGGACGCCGACGCGATCGGCCTGTCCATCCTCTCGGGCGCGCACAACACGCTGTTCGTGAAGGTCCTGGAGCTGCTGAAGGAGCGCGACGCGGAGGACATCAAGGTCTTCGGCGGCGGCATCATCCCGGAGGCGGACATCGCGCCGCTGAAGGAGAAGGGCGTGGCGGAGATCTTCACCCCGGGCGCGACGACCACGTCCATCGTCGACTGGGTGAACAAGAACGTCCGCGTCGCCGCGTAACGCTGCGTCGCGGCGTAACTCCGCGTAACCGTTCTCGACCGGCCGCCTCCACATGTGTCGAGCCGGGCGCCGCCGCGATGGCGCCCGCCCCGACGCTTGTGGCTGGGGCCCGTCAGTCCGGCGGGGGTGTCAGCTCCGTCTGCATCTGGGACCTCAGGCGCAACGTGGAGACCAGGCGCTGGAACGCCTCCGACCAGTAGCCTCCGGCTCCCGGGGACGCGTCCTCCGGTTCCGCGGTGAGTGCGGTCAGGGACTCCAGTTGCGGGGCGGCCTCCGGGGAGAGGCAGCGCTCAGCGAGGCCCATCACGCCGCTGAAGCTCCAGGGGTAGCTGCCCGCGTCGCGGGCGATGTCGAGGGCGTCGATCACCGCCCCGCCCAGCGGCTCCGACCAGGGCACCGTGCAGACACCGAGGAGCTGGAAGGCCTCCGACAGGCCGTGCGCCGCGATGAACGAGGCGACCCAGCGGGCCCGCTCCGCGTCCGGGAGCGTCGACAGCAGCTGCGCCCGCTCGGCCAGGGACGACGTGCCCGGGCCGGTCGCCGGCGGGGTCGCCGGGGAGCCGAGCAGCGCCCGTGACCAGTCGCCGTCCCGCTGGCGGACCGCCGCACGGCACCACGCCGCGTGCAGCTCGCCCGCCCAGTCGTCCGCGACCGGCAGCGCCACGATCTCGTCGGCCGAGCGTCCACCGAACCGCGCCTGCCAGCACGACAGCGGCGCCGAGTCGACGAGCTTGCCCAGCCACCAGGACCGCTCGCCCCGGCCCGTCGGCGGGGTGGCGACGACGCCGTCCCGCTGCATCCCGGCATCGCACTCGTGCGGCGCCTCGACCACGATCGTCGCACCCCCTTCCGTACGGTCGAGGGAGACACAGGACGTCGCCCGGTCCGCCATCCGGTCGGCGAGCGCCGATCCGGGCAGGGCGGAGAGCAGTTCGGCGGCGGTCGAGCGGACGTTACGGCTCCGGTCGGACAGAGCCTCCTCCAGGAACTCCTCGTCCGCGCCCGAGAGTCCGGCCCGCAGCGAGTCCAGGAACATCAGCCGGTCCTCGGCGCGCTCCGCCGCCCAGGTCGAACGGAGCAGAGCCAGCGCGGCCGCCGGGTCCTCGGTCCGTACGGCCGTGATCAGCGCGACCCGCTCGGCGAACAGGCCCTCGTCCCACAGGGTCTTGACCGCCTCGCCGTCCCCGGCGTCGGGGAGCGTGGCGCCGCTCGCCGCGCCGCGCAGGGCGAACTTCCAGTCCGGGTTGAGCCCGGCCAGCCACAGGCCGCGCGGCCCGGCGAGGGCGAGCGCCTGGGGGCGCAGGTCCGTCCGGGCGCGGGCGGCGTCGAGGAGGGCGGGCAGCGTGGACGCCGGTGCCCGGTAGCCGTGTTCGTTGGCGGCGGCGAGCCACTGGGGGAGCAGCTCGGCGAGGTCGGGCGCGGCCCCGCGCCGGCCGCCGGACGGGGCGGGGGCGGCCCGGCCCGCGAGGAGCAGGCCGAGCCGACGGCGGGCGGCCTCGGGCAGCGGTCTGCGGTGGTCGTGCGGAGCTGGCTCGGGCGCCGGGGCCGAGGGCCCGGGCCGCAGGCCCGCCCTTCTCCGTACGGTGTGCAGCGCGGCGGCGTCGAGCAGGGCTACGGGCGCGTTGCCCGCGCCCGCGTCGGAGAGCGCGGAGCGTGCAGCGCGCGTGGCGGCGCGCGCGGGGAGCGTCGGCGCACGACGGTCCGTGCCGAGCAGCGCCGAAGTGACGAGTTCTTCCCAGGCGTCCATGGAGGCCTCCAGGCCGTCGTGCCGATCGAGGTTCAGTGGAGCGGGACCGTCTCGCCCGGGGCGTCGGCCGACCAGGCGGCGAGCGGGGTGAATCCGCGGTGCCCGCACTCCCCGAAGACGGTCACCGGGCCGCCCCCGGAGAGCGCGGCGAGCCGCCACAGGCCGGGCCGTCCGAGCGCGGCACCGCTCAGCGGCACCGCCTCCCCAGGGGCGGAGCCCGGGGCTGCGTCCGGGGTGTCCGGACCGGGCGCCGCGTCGGCGAGCTGCCAGCCGTGCTCCGTAGGTATGGGGACGACGTCGGTGAGCGTCACCGGCCAGGAGTCCAGCCAGGGGTCATCGCGCAGCGCGAGCCCGTAGGCCGTGAGCGCGTCGCCGACCGTGCCGCCCCGGGGCGGGGCTTCGAGCGGGGCAGGGGCGCCGAACTGCTCGCCAAGCTCCGCGCGGAGCGCCCCCGCACCCGCGTGGAGGACGAGCGCGGCGTCGACGACCACACCCACCGGCAGGGCCAGTTCGGGCGCCCGCCCGGCCGCCCCGAAGGAGAGGAGCAGCGCCGTGCGCCCGGTCGTCCGGCCGTGCAGCCAGATGCGGCGGGTCGTCAACTTGCCGTCCCCCGTGTCGTACTGGGCGAGAACCAGCCAGTGGTCCCGCACCGAGGGGCCCTCGGCGGGAGCCGTCAGACCCACCCGGGTCCGTACGGTCGCCGCCAGCGGGTCCGGGAGCCGGTCGACGGAGAGCCAGGCCCGGTCGAGGAGATGGGTCAGCGCGCACTCCTCCAGGAGCCGGACCGGCCAGCCGGGCCCCGAGCCCGGTATCGCCCCCAACTCCCTGACCCGGCCGGCGAGCCCCGGCGCCTGGGCGTCGACCATCCGGGCCGCCGTCTCCTCCCACAGGGCGTACCCGGCCTGCTCCGCCGAGGCCAGGCCGCCGCGCAGCAGGTCGGCCAGGCGCTGTTCCAACTCCTCGGCGCCCGAGGTGATCCGGGCCGCGCGCCGCTCCGCCCTGCGCCGGGCGGCCTCGGGATCGGCGGTGGCGGCCGGTCCCGTCCCCTCCGCACCGCGCGTGCGGGCAGCGGCACGCTCGCGTCGGCCGGTCAGCCAGGTAGCCGCCCAGTCGGGGACCTCGGCGCCGGCGGCGAAGGCCTCCGCGTCCCCGGCCCAGAGCAGCAGGAGCCCCAGCGCGTGCTTGCACGGGAACTTCCGGCTGGGGCAACTGCATGAGTACGCCGGGCCCGTGGTGTCGACGACCGTGCGGTACGGCTTGCTGCCGCTGCCCCGGCACAGCCCCCAGACGGCCCCCTCGCCGCCGGTGCCCGTACCGGACCACGGCCCGGCCGTGCCGAGCTTGCTTCCCGCCTTGCGCGAGGCGTCGTCAGGAGCCAGTGCCAGCACCTGATCCGCCGTCCAGCGCACCCCCAGTGTGTCCATGCCCTCGACGGTAGGGGGCGCCACTGACAACGGAGCTGACCTGCTGTTTCCTGGCCTGGCACGGCTCATTTCGGGCCGGGAGGCAGTGGCGCGAGGGTATTTGACTTTGCCTGCTCTTTACGATTGTCTGCCGAGGGTCCGATCACCGACTCCACTGGGGGACCCGCCATGAAGCGCACCATCCGCACCGCCGTCGCGACGCTCGCCGTCACCGGCCTGGCGTTCGGCCTCGGCGCCTGCTCCGCGGCCGCGGACAAGGCCGCCGACCAGGTCGACAAGGCCGTGAACGAGACCTACGAGGTCACGTACGAAGTCACCGGCAAGGGCATCGAGTCGATCCAGTTCCACGGCGGCAGCGGTACGGCCATGGAGCCGAAGCTGGAGACGGAGACGAAGCCGACCACGCCGTGGAAGAAGACGGTGACGCTGAAGGGGATCATGCCCCCGGCCGTCATGCCGATGGCGCTCGACCCGGCCGACCTCACCTGCAAGGTCATCCACGACGGCAAGGTCATCAAGGAGGCGAAGGGCCAGGACGCGATGGCCGGCGGCTGCGTCGCGGTCTCCCCGATCGCCGGCTGACACCCGGAGATCGTCGGCCGGCAGGAGACCGCCGGCTGACACCCGTACGCGCCACTGGAGTTCGCCGCTGACCTGCGGTGACGACCGACTGTCAGTGGCATGGTGCACGGTGGATCCCACATCAGGTCGAACGATCTGGAGGGGGATCCATGACCGTGTCAGAAACCATCGCGAGCACCGTCCCCGGTGCCGGAACCGACACCGGAACCGACGCGGGGACGGGCGCCGCGACGCTGCCCGCCCCGGCCGCGCCGAGCGGCCCGGACCTCGGCTCCGAGGCCCTGCGGCCGCACGCCGAACACGCCTTCGCGGACGAGCTCAAGGCGCTCGCCGCCGCCGACGACCGGCCGCGGCCCGCCCGTTGGCGGCTGTCGCCGTGGGCCGTCGCCACCTACCTCCTCGGCGGGACGCTCCCCGACGGCACGGTGATCACACCGAAGTACGTCGGGCCGCGCCGGATCGTCGAGGTCGCCGTCACCACACTCGCCACCGACCGGGCCCTGCTGCTGCTCGGCGTCCCCGGCACCGCCAAGACCTGGGTGTCCGAGCACCTCGCCGCCGCCGTCAGCGGAGACTCGACCCTGCTCGTGCAGGGCACGGCCGGGACACCGGAGGAGGCGATCCGGTACGGCTGGAACTACGCCAAGCTGCTCGCCCACGGCCCCAGCCGGGACGCGCTCGTGCCCAGCCCCGTCATGCGCGCCATGTCCGAGGGGCTGACCGCCCGCGTCGAGGAGCTCACCCGCATCCCGGCCGACGTGCAGGACACGCTCATCACGATCCTGTCCGAGAAGACCCTGCCGATCCCGGAGCTCGGGCAGGAGGTCCAGGCGGTACGGGGCTTCAATCTGATCGCCACCGCCAACGACCGCGACCGGGGGGTCAACGACCTCTCCAGCGCGCTGCGGCGCCGCTTCAACACGGTCGTGCTGCCGCTGCCCGCGACCCCGGAGGCGGAGGTCGACATCGTCGCGCGCCGCGTCGACCAGATCGGCCGCTCGCTCGACCTCCCGGCCGTGCCGGAGGGGGTCGAGGAGATCCGACGGGTCGTCACCGTCTTCCGCGAGCTGCGCGACGGGGTGACCGCGGACGGCCGCACGAAGCTCAAGTCCCCTTCGGGGACGCTCTCCACGGCCGAGGCGATCTCCGTCGTCACCGGCGGCCTGGCGCTCTCCGCCCACTTCGGCGACGGCATCCTGCGCCCCGCCGACGTCGCCGCCGGCATCCTCGGCGCGGTCGTCCGCGACCCGGCGGCGGACCGCGTCATCTGGCAGGAGTACCTGGAGACGGTCGTCCGGGAAAGAGACGGCTGGAAGGACTTCTACCGCGCTTGCCGCGAGGTGAGCGCATGACAGCGGTGGCGCCTCAGGCGGCGGGCACGTCGGTGAGGGTGACGACACCTCAAGGGGCCGATACGGGGGTGGCGCCTCAGGAGGTCGGCGCACCCACGACCACGCCCGCCCCCATGACCACGCCCGCGCCCGCGCCCGCGCCCACGACGGCGGTGGCGCCTGCCGGAGCGACGCCTTCCGCTGCCGCGCCAGCCGGCGCCGCCGCGCCCGCCCGCCGGGCCTCCGGGCCGCTGTTCCTCGGCGTGCGGCACCACGGGCCCGGGTCCGCGCGGGCCGTGCGGGGGGCGCTTGAGGCGCGGCAGCCGGCGGTCGTGCTGATCGAGGGGCCACCGGAGGCCGACGCCCTCCTCGCGCTCGCCGGGGACGACGCGATGCGGCCGCCGGTCGCGCTGCTCGGCCACGCCGTGGACGACCCCGGGCGCGCCGCGTTCTGGCCCTTCGCCGAGTTCTCGCCCGAGTGGGTGGCGATCCGCTGGGCCCTCGCCCACGGCGTCGCCGTCCGGTTCATCGACCTGCCCGCCGCCCACACCCTCGCCGCCACCGACCCCACCTGGGGCGACGGCGAGGGGGACGAGGCCGAGGCCGACGAGGGCCTGCGCATCGACCCGATCGCCGAGCTCGCCCGGGCCGCCGGGTACGACGACCCCGAGCGCTGGTGGGAGGACGCGGTCGAGCTGCGCGGCGCCGCCGACCCCCTCGCCCCCTTCGAGGCGCTCGCCGACGCCATGAGCGCCCTGCGCGAGACGCACGGCCACGGCGGCCACGCCCGCGACCTGGTCCGCGAGGCGTACATGCGGCTCCAACTCCGTACTGCACGCAAGGAGTTCGGTGACGAGGTGGCCGTCGTCTGCGGTGCCTGGCACGTGCCCGCGCTGACCCTCGCCACGACCGCCACCGCCGACCGCGCCCTCCTCAAGGGCCTGCCCAAGGTGAAGACCGAGATGACGTGGGTGCCCTGGACCCACCGCCGCCTCGCCCGCCGCTCCGGCTACGGCGCCGGTATCGACGCCCCCGGCTGGTACGGACACCTCTTCGCCGCCCCCGACCGCCCGATCGAGCGCTGGATGACCAAGGTCGCCGGCCTCCTCAGGGCCGAGGACACCTTCGTCTCCTCCGCCCACGTCATCGAGGCCGTCCGGCTCGCCGAGACTCTCGCGGCGATGCGCGGCCGGCCCCTCGCCGGGCTCGGCGAGACCACCGACGCCGTCCGCGCCGTGATGTGCGACGGCTCCGACGTCCCGCTCGACCTCGTGCGCGACCGCCTCGTCGTCGGCGACGTCCTCGGCGAGGTCCCCGACGACGCCCCCGCCGTGCCCCTCCAGCACGACCTCGCCCGGCTCCAGAAGAGCCTGCGGCTCAAGCAGGAGGCGCAGGAGCGGGAGCTCGAACTCGACCTGCGTAAGGAGAACGACGCCGCCCGCAGCCGGCTCCTGCACCGCCTGCGGCTGCTCTCCGTCGAGTGGGGCACGCCCGTCGCCGGGCGCGGCAGCACCGGCACCTTCCGTGAGACCTGGCGGCTGCGCTGGCAGCCCGAACTCCACGTCCGGGTCGCCGAAGCCGGCGTCTGGGGCACCACCGTCGGCTCCGCCGCCGTCGCCAAGGCCGAGGCCCGCGCCCAGGAGGCGACCGCGCTCGCCGACGTCACCGCGCTCGCCGAGCAGTGCCTGCTCGCCGGACTCGGCGCCGCCCTCCCCGTCGTCATGACCGCCCTCGCCGACCGCGCCGCGCTCGACACCGACGTGGCCCACCTCGCCCAGGCCCTGCCCGCGCTGGCCCGCTCCCTGCGCTACGGCGACGTCCGGGCCACCGACACCGCCGCGCTCGGTGAGGTCGCGGCCGGGCTCGCCGAGCGGATCTGCGTCGGCCTGCCGCCCGCCTGCACCGGCCTCGACACCGACGCCGCCGCAGAGATGCGCGGCCACCTCGACGCCGTCCACGGCGCGCTCCCCCTGCTCCCCGACAGCGCAGGGACCACCGCCCGGTGGACCGGCGTCCTGCGCGGGCTCGCCGCCCGCGACAGCGTGCCCGGCACCATCCGGGGCCGGGCCGCCCGACTCCTCCTGGACGAGGGCGGGCTCGACGAGGAGGAGGCCGCGCGGCTCATGGGCCTCGCCCTCTCGCCCGGCACCCCGCCCGCCGACGCCGCCGCCTGGATCGAGGGCTTCGTCGGCGGCGCCTCCGGAGGAGGCATGCTCCTCGTTCACGACGAACGGCTGCTCGCCCTCGTCGACTCCTGGCTGACCGGCGTGACGGCGGACGCGTTCACCGACGTCCTGCCCCTGCTGCGCCGCACGTTCTCTGCGTACGAACCAGGGGTGCGCCGCACCCTGGGCGAACTGGTCGCCCGCGGCCCGTCCGCCTCCGCCGCGAACCGTACGGACGCCGTCGTACCCGGCTTCGGCACCACGCTCGACGAGGAGCGGGCCGACGGAGTCCTGCCCGTGCTCGACCTGATCCTGGGACAGACCGACCTCGTGGGGGTGGACCGATGACCGCGACGACCGACAGTACGGCCGTGGCCGCGGCCGGAGCCGGGCACGACGAACGGCTGCGCCGCTGGCGCATGGTGCTCGGCGGCGGCGATGCCGACGGCACCGGCTGCGCCCTCACCGGCACGGACGCCGCCATGGACGGGGCCCTGAGCGCGCTCTACGGACGGAGCGACGGGCGGGGCGACAAGCGCACCGCCGGGCGCGACAGGTCCGCGGGACTCGGCGCCTCCGCGCCCTCCGTCGCCCGCTGGCTCGGCGACATCAGGACGTACTTCCCCAGCTCCGTCGTCCAGGTCATGCAGCGCGACGCCATCGACCGCCTCGGGCTCTCCACCCTCCTCCTGGAGCCCGAGATGCTGGAGGCCGTCGAGGCCGACGTCCATCTCGTCGGCACCCTCCTCTCCCTCAACAAGGTGATGCCCGAGACGACCAAGGAGACGGCCCGCGCGGTCGTCCGCAAGGTCGTCGACGACCTGGAGAAGCGCCTCGCCACCCGCACCCGGGCCACGCTCACCGGCGCGCTCGACCGCTCCGCCCGGATCAGCCGGCCACGCCACCGGGAAATCGACTGGGACCGGACGATCCGCGCCAACCTCAAGAACTACCTGCCCGAGTACCGCACGGTCGTCCCCGAGCGCCTCATCGGCTACGGCCGCGCCGCCCAGTCGGTCAAGAAGGACGTCGTCCTCTGCATCGACCAGTCCGGCTCCATGGCCGCCTCCGTCGTCTACGCCTCCGTGTTCGGCGCGGTCCTCGCCTCCATGCGGGCGATCGCGACCCGGCTCGTCGTCTTCGACACGGCCGTCGTCGACCTGACGGACCAGCTCGACGACCCGGTCGACGTCCTCTTCGGCACCCAGCTCGGCGGCGGCACCGACATCAACCGCGCCCTCGCCTACTGCCAGTCCAAGATCACCCGCCCGGCCGACACCGTCGTCGTCCTCATCAGCGACCTCTACGAAGGGGGCATACGCGACGAGATGCTGAAGCGGGTCGCCGCGATGAAGGCCTCCGGGGTGCAGTTCGTCGCCCTGCTCGCGCTCTCCGACGAGGGCGCCCCCGCCTACGACCGCGAGCACGCCGCCGCCCTCGCGGCGCTCGGCGCGCCGGCCTTCGCCTGCACCCCCGACCTCTTCCCCGAGGTGATGGCGGCGGCGATCGAGAAGCGCCCGCTCCCCGTGCCGGACACGGCCCAGGGGCTGCGGAATCCGTAGCCCCGTGGGTGAGGAATCCGTAGCCCCGGCACCACCCGGGCGGACGCGTCCGGGCGGACTGAGGCCCATATCACAGCACGGCCGTCCGGGCCCTCACTCCAGGGCCGGGCGGGTCGTGAGGCAGTCAGAGCCCAGTTCCCACCTGTGTCGAGTGCGCCGAGGTCACCGCCCCGCCCGTCCACGGACCGCCCCGGCACCCCTACGATCTGTGACCCGTATCACCGCTCCGGTGTGACCTGCGATTTAGGGACCAACGTCCTGCGGGGATAACCTGCGGGACGGACATGCCGCGTCCACGGACACCGTGTACGCCTCCCTTGTGACAGCGCAGTCACGTTGCCCTTCGCGGCACGCCCACGCAGAAAACGAACCGCGATCATCAGAAAAGGGACGGACGCGCGTGGACCTGTTCGAGTACCAGGCGAGGGACCTCTTCGCCAAGCACGGAGTACCGGTGCTGGCCGGTGAAGTCATCGACACGCCTGAGGCCGCGCGCGCCGCGACCGAGCGCCTCGGCGGCAAGTCCGTCGTCAAGGCCCAGGTGAAGGTCGGCGGCCGCGGCAAGGCCGGCGGCGTCAAGCTGGCGGCCGACCCGGACGAGGCCGTCGCCCGCGCGACGGACATCCTCGGGATGGACATCAAGGGCCACACGGTCCACAAGGTGATGATCGCCGAGCTGTCCCCGGAGATCGAGGCGGAGTACTACGTCTCGTACCTCCTCGACCGCACCAACCGCACCTTCCTCGCGATGGCGTCGGTGCAGGGCGGCATGGACATCGAGGAGGTCGCGGAGAAGACCCCCGAGGCCCTCGCGAAGGTCCCGGTCAACGCCGTCGACGGCGTGAGCATCGAGAAGGCCCGCGAGATCGTGGCCCTGGCGAAGTTCCCGGCCGACGTGGCCGAGGGTGTCGCCGAGGCCCTGGTGACCCTGTGGGACACCTTCGTCGCCGAGGACGCGCTCCTCGTCGAGGTGAACCCGCTGGTGAAGACCAAGGACGGCCGCATCCTGGCCCTGGACGGCAAGGTGTCTCTCGACGAGAACGCCGACTTCCGTCAGCCCGAGCACGAGGCGCTCGAGGACAAGGCCGCAGCCAACCCGCTCGAGGCTGCTGCCAAGGCCAAGAACCTCAACTACGTCAAGCTGGACGGCGAGGTCGGCATCATCGGCAACGGCGCCGGCCTGGTCATGTCGACCCTGGACGTCGTCGCGTACGCCGGTGAGAACCACGGCGGCGTGAAGCCGGCCAACTTCCTCGACATCGGCGGCGGCGCCTCCGCCGAGGTCATGGCGAACGGCCTGGAGATCATCCTGGGCGACCCGGACGTCAAGTCCGTGTTCGTCAACGTCTTCGGTGGCATCACCGCCTGTGACGAGGTCGCCAACGGCATCGTCCAGGCCCTGGAGCTCCTCGCCTCCAAGGGCGAAGAGGTCACCAAGCCGCTGGTCGTGCGCCTCGACGGCAACAACGCGGAGCTGGGTCGCAAGATCCTGTCGGACGCGAACCACCCGCTCGTGCAGCGCGTGGACACCATGGACGGCGCGGCCGACAAGGCCGCCGAGCTCGCGGCTGCGAAGTAAGGGACGAGGTCAAGCACACCATGGCTATCTTCCTCACCAAGGACAGCAAGGTCATCGTCCAGGGCATGACCGGTGCCACGGGCATGAAGCACACCAAGCTCATGCTGGCCGACGGCACCAACATCGTCGGTGGCGTGAACCCCCGCAAGGCCGGCACGACCGTCGACTTCGACGGCACCGAGGTCCCGGTCTTCGGCTCCGTCGCCGAGGCGATGGAGAAGACGGGCGCCAACGTCTCCGTCCTCTTCGTCCCGCCGGCCTTCGCCAAGGCCGCCGTGGTCGAGGCGATCGACGCCGAGATCCCGCTGGCCGTCGTCATCACCGAGGGCATCGCCGTCCACGACTCCGCCGCCTTCTGGGCGTACGCGCAGTCGAAGGGCAACAAGACCCGCATCATCGGCCCGAACTGCCCCGGTCTCATCACCCCGGGCCAGTCCAACGCCGGCATCATCCCGGGCGACATCACGAAGCCGGGCCGCATCGGCCTGGTCTCGAAGTCCGGCACGCTGACGTACCAGATGATGTACGAGCTCCGTGACATCGGCTTCTCGTCCGCCGTCGGCATCGGTGGCGACCCGGTCATCGGCACCACGCACATCGACGCCCTCGCGGCGTTCGAGGCCGACCCCGACACCGACCTGATCGTCATGATCGGCGAGATCGGCGGCGACGCCGAGGAGCGTGCGGCGGACTTCATCGCGAAGAACGTCACCAAGCCGGTCGTCGGCTACGTCGCGGGCTTCACCGCGCCCGAGGGCAAGACCATGGGCCACGCCGGCGCCATCGTCTCCGGCTCCTCCGGCACCGCCCAGGCGAAGAAGGAGGCCCTCGAGGCCGCCGGCGTCAAGGTCGGCAAGACGCCGACCGAGACCGCCAAGCTGGCGCGCGCCATCCTCGCGGGCTGAATCGGCTGAGCAGCGACTGAGCGGCTGAGCAACTGAGCGGCCGAAGCGGCCGAGCAGCGTCTGAACCGCACAGGTGGGCCCCGCCCCTCCCGGGAAACCGGGCGGGGGCGGGGCCCACTCGCGTACGCGTACGCCCGCGCTACTGCGTGTCGGGGATGAGCCGCTCCGGGCCGTGGTGGGGCCGGGAGCGGAGGCTGTCGCGCAGCTCCACGTCCTCCGGGGTGAGCTTCTGCGAGCCACCGCGCACCGGAACGCCGTTCACCGTCTCGCCGGGGTGGTTGACCGGCAGGTAGCGCGTCGGCGCGGTCGCGGCCGTGAAGGCCGTGACGCCGATGAGCGCCGCCGTCACGGCGAGCACCGCGCGCGTCCACATCCGCGCCTGCCGCTCGCTGCCCGTCCGTACGCTCCGGGCCTCCGCGAGCGTCGTCGTCGGCGCCTCCTCGACCAGCGCGCCGAGGCGCCGGTGGAGCGCGTCGGGGTCGGCCAGCTCGGGCACGCGCTCCCCGATGACGGTACGGGCGTGCAGCAGGCGGTTGGCGGCGGCGGGGGTGCTCGCCTCGGTCTCGGCGGCCGTGTCGGGCAGGTCGAGGCCGAGCCCGTCGTAGAGCAGGACGGTACGGCGGTACGGTGGCGGCAGTTCGAGCAGCGCCGCGAGCAGGTCCCGCCGCCCGGCCTCGGTGGGCGGGGCGTCCGGGTGCTTGTGGCCGCGGCGCAGCCGGTGCCAGGGGGAGAGCGCGTACTCGTACGCCGCCGCCCGCACCCAGCCCACCGGGTCCCGGTCGACCGCGACCTCGGGCCAGTGCTGCCAGGCGTGCAGGAAGGCGTGCTCCACGGCCTCCCGGGAGAGCCGGCGGCGGCCGGTGAGCAGGTACGTCTGGTGGACGAGCCCGGGCGCGGCGTGCGCGTAGAGGGCGTCGAAGGCCTCTTCCGGGGTGAGCGAAGGCTCGACGGGGGCTTCGGGGGCCACGAGGGCCGGGGGCTCGGTGGGGGCCGCGGGGGCAGGGGTTTCCGCAGGGGGCATGGGTTCGACCGGTTTCAGCTTCTCCAGGGGCTGCTGGGCTACCGCCCAGCCCGCCCGGACGGCGCGGGGGGCCTTCTGACCGGCACTCGGGCCGAGGGCGGCCGCCGCCGGGGTCTTGGGCGGCTTCGCGGCGCGCTTGGCCGCGGCCCTCGGGCGGGTGTTCGCGGTGGGTGCCGCGCCGGCCGTGGCGGCCGTGACGGGCTTGGCCACGTACTTCGGGGGCTCGGCCACCCGGGTGGGCGGCTCGGAGGGTGTGGGCGGCTCGGCGGGGGGCGCGGGAGTCGGGGCGGGGGCGCCCTGGTCCTCGTACGCGCCGATCAGCTTCGCGTACGCCTCCTGCTTCCGCCCCCGTGGTGTGGTGCGGCCGGTCTCCCAGGACCGGACCGTGGCCCGCGTGACTCCCATGGCCTCCGCGACCTGGTCCTCGGTCAATCCCCTGGCCTCGCGCAGTCTGCGCCGCTCCTTGGGGGAGGGCATGCTCCGGTTCATCGGCGACGACCTCCCGCAAGGGCGTTCCGGGCGGAAAAGTACATAAACGTATCTTGAGCGACACAACGGCGTTTTGCCTGTTACGCGAGAAAAGCGCGTGTCGTTGGGAGCATGGGCGCGTGACCCACCTGACCGAGCACACCCCCTCGCTGTCGGCCGAACCACTGGTCCAGGGCGGCCGGTCCGCCGCCCTCGCGACCGCGTTCGTGCGCGGCGGGGTCGCGGCGGGGCTCGGGCTCGGGGCGCTCGCGGTCCTGGTGACGGCGGCGTGGATCAGCTCGCCGTACCCCGACAGCGGTCCGGGCGAGGCCCTGCACACGGCCGCCGGGCTGTGGCTGCTCGCCCACGGCGTGGACCTGATCCGCACGGACACCGTCTCGGGCCTGCCGGCGCCGCTCGGGATCACCCCGCTGCTGCTCATGGCGCTGCCGGCCTGGCTCGTGCACCGGATCGCGCGGGGCACCCTGGAGCCGTACGCGGAGGAGCGGGCGGCAGGAGTGGCGGCCGTGACGGCCGTGTGCGCCGGGTATCTGCTGGTCGCGGCCGGTGTGGTGCTCTACTCGGTGAGCGGTTCGCTCCCCGCCGACCTGTTCAGCGCCGGCCTGTGGCTGCCCTTGACGGTGGCCGCCTTCGCGGGCCTCGGCGCGTGGACGGCGGCCGGACGGCCCCTCCCGCGCCAGGAACACGCGGCCGTGGCCCTGCGCTCGGTGGCGCCCGCGCTCGTGGTCCTGCCGGCCGGCGGGGCGGCGGTGTTCGGGACCTCGCTGGTCTGGCACGCGGCCGCCGCGCAGGAGTCCTTCGCCGGGCTCGCGGGGGAGTGGTCGGGGCGGGCGTCGGTGCTGCTCCTGGCCGTCGCGCTGGTGCCGAACGCGGCGGTGTGGGGGGCCTCGTACGGCCTCGGACCCGGCTTCGCGCTCGGTACGGGAGCCTCGGCGACCCCGCTGGGGCTCACCGGCGCGACGGCCGTCCCGCCCTTCCCGCTCCTGGCCGCGCTGCCGGGCGCGGGACCGGGCGGCTGGGCCCACTGGGCCGCCGTGACGGTCCCGCTCGTGGCCTCCGTGGTCCTCGGCGCGGGCGTGGGCCGGTCGGCGCGGGCCTGGACGGCCCGGGAGGCGGCGCTGACGGCCCTGATCGGCGCCTGGGTGTGCGGGGCGGCGACGGCCCTCCTCGCGGGGGCCGCCGGAGGGCCCCTCGGCGCGGGCCGGCTCGCGGCGTTCGGCCCGGTGTGGTGGCAGACCGGGGCGGCGGCGGTGCTGTGGTGCGCGGCGGTCGGGGTGCCGGTGGCGCTGGGCGTACGGGCCTGGGGCCTGCGCGGCACGGAACCGGCGCCGGATCGGGCGGCGGGTCAGTGGCGGGCGGACGGGCAGTGGCGGGCGGAGCCGCTGTCGGCGGTCCAGGCGGTCCAGGCGGTCCGGGCCGTCCCGGCGGTCCAAGCCGTCCCCGTACCGATTCCCGTCATCGTGGCCGAGGGCGAGCACGAGGACGACGACACGTTCGACGACACCGGATCCGAGTCGTACGACTTCCTCCCGGCGGCCTGGGAACCGGCCCTTCCGCCTCCGCCGGTGGCTTTCGATGCTCCGGCGAAGGACGGCGAGGACTAGCCGGCGGTACTGCTCCGCTACTCCCGCACGCCGATGACGTCCCGCAGCGGCTTGGGCAGCAGGTCGTTGCAGGCCAGCTGGCCCGACTTGGTCAGGGCGTCGTCGGCGCAGGTGTAGAAGTCGCGGTAGACGAGCTGGAGCGTGAAGCTTCCCGCGACGATCAGCAGGGCCAGCGCCGCCGCGATCAGACCGCTCACCGCAGCCGTGCGCTGCGTACGGGCGGCCAGGCCGGACGGGGCTCCCTTCTGCACGGGCGGCTGCTGGGCGTCCGACGGGCTCTTCGGCTGCTCGAAAGCTGTCGCCTGCGCCGGGGTCTGGGCCGGGGTCTGGGCCTTCGGCTTGGCGCGCAGCGCGCTGATCGCCCAGTACAGACCGAGGGCGCCCAGGAGCAGCGCCAGCTCCGGGATCTCGAAGAGGGCGAAGAAGAAGCCCCACATGCCGGCGAGCAGCGAGTACCGCGCCCGCCGCTGCATCGGGTCCTTCGGGTCCCACCGGGGCCCGGGACCCTGGCCCTGCCCGTCGGGGCCGGAGGGGCGCTCCGGGCGGCGGCCGAAGCCGTCGGAGGAGCGGCCGGGCTGGCGGCTGCTCCAGCGGCCTCCGGAGCGGCCGGAGCCGTCGGCGGGTCCGGACGGCCCTGACGACGCGTCGTCGTCCGAGCCCTCCGGCCGCCGCGGCTGCCACGGCTGGTCCGGCTGCCCCTCGGGCGGCGGCGCGAACGGGTTGTTGTCGTCCGTGGACTGGCGTTCCGGCATCTGCTGAACGTCTTCCCTCTGTCGTCGCAACTGCTGTCTCAACTGCCGTCTCAAGTTACGGGCTCAACTGTCGTGAACCCGACGCTACCCCGCGGCCACGCCCCCGTCCCGTGGGGGCCTTCCGGTGTGCCGGTATCGTTGCTGGCGGTCGGGACCTTCGTAGGGTTCCCCGTATCCAGAGGCACGATTCGTTCGTGCGACCGTACAAACACCACGGAAAGAGTGACCCTGTGGCCGCCGCCCGCCTCGTCGTCCTGGTCTCCGGCTCCGGCACCAATCTCCAGGCCCTGCTCGACGCGATCGCCGCCGACCCCCAGGGGCCCGAGGGGTACGGCGCCCAGATCGTCGCGGTCGGCGCCGACCGCGACGGCATCGCCGGTCTGGAGCGGGCCGAGCGCGCCGGGCTCCCCACCTTCGTGTGCCGGGTGAAGGACCACGACACCCGCGAGGAGTGGGACCGCGCCCTGGCCGAGGCCACCGCCGCGTACGAGCCCGATCTCGTCGTCTCGGCCGGCTTCATGAAGATCGTCGGCAAGGAGTTCCTCGCCCGCTTCGGCGGTCGGGTCGTCAACACCCACCCGGCGCTGCTGCCCAGCTTTCCCGGTGCCCATGGAGTGCGGGACGCACTCGCGTACGGCGCGAAGGTCACCGGATGCACCGTCCACTTCGTCGACGACGGCGTCGACACCGGCCCGATCATCGCCCAGGGCGTGGTCGAGGTCCGGGACGAGGACGATGAAGCCGCTCTCCATGAGCGCATCAAGGAAGTCGAGCGCTCGCTGCTCGTCGAGGTCGTGGGGCGTCTGGCCCGGCACGGCTACCGCATTGAGGGACGAAAGGTAACAATCCCGTGACCGCCGAAGGTACGAAGCGCCCCATCCGCCGCGCACTCGTCAGCGTCTACGACAAGACCGGCCTTGAGGAGCTGGCCCGCGGCCTGCACGAGGCGGGTGTCGCCCTCGTCTCCACCGGCTCCACCGCCTCGAAGATCGCCGCGGCCGGCGTCCCGGTCACCAAGGTCGAGGAGCTCACCGGCTTCCCCGAGTGCCTCGACGGCCGGGTGAAGACCCTGCACCCGCGCGTGCACGCCGGAATCCTCGCCGACCTGCGTCTGGAGGACCACCGCAACCAGCTCGCCGAGCTGGGCGTCGAGCCCTTCGACCTGGTGGTCGTGAACCTGTACCCGTTCAAGCAGACCGTCGCCTCCGGCGCCACCCCCGACGAGTGCGTCGAGCAGATCGACATCGGCGGCCCGTCGATGGTCCGCGCCGCCGCCAAGAACCACCCGTCCGTGGCCGTGGTCACCTCCCCGGAGCGGTACGCCGACGTGCTCGCCGCCGCGCAGGGCGGCGGCTTCGACCTGACCGCCCGCAAGCGCCTGGCGGCCGAGGCCTTCCAGCACACGGCCGCGTACGACGTGGCGGTCGCCTCCTGGTTCACCGACAGCTACGCGGCCGACGAGGACGCCGAGCTGCCGGAGTTCCTCGGCAGGACCTGGGAGCGCAAGTCGTCCCTGCGCTACGGCGAGAACCCGCACCAGAGCGCCGCGCTCTACACCGACGGTCTGCCCGGCGGACTCGCCAACGCCGAGCAGCTGCACGGCAAGGAGATGTCCTTCAACAACTACGTGGACACCGAGGCGGCCCGTCGCGCCGCCTTCGACCACGACGCGCCCTGTGTCGCGATCATCAAGCACGCCAACCCGTGCGGCATCGCGCTCGGCGCGGACGTCGCCGAGGCACACCGCAAGGCGCACGCCTGCGACCCGCTGTCGGCGTTCGGCGGCGTCATCGCCGTGAACCGCCCGGTCTCCGTCGCGATGGCCGAGCAGGTCGCGGAGATCTTCACCGAGGTCATCGCGGCCCCGGACTTCGAGGACGGCGCGGTCGAGATCCTGGCGCGGAAGAAGAACATCCGCGTCCTGAAGGTCGACGGCTACCCGGCCGCGATGATCGACGACATCAAGCCCATCTCCGGCGGCGCGGTCGTCCAGCACCTCGACCTCTTCCAGGCCGAGGGCGACGACCCGGCGAACTGGACGCTCGCGACCGGCGAGGCCCTGTCGGCCGACGAGCTGGCCGAGCTCGCCTTCGCGTGGAAGGCCTGCCGGGCCGTGAAGTCCAACGCGATCCTGCTCGCGAAGGACGGCGCCTCGGTCGGCGTCGGCATGGGCCAGGTCAACCGCGTCGACTCGGCGAAGCTCGCGGTCGAGCGCGCCGGTGAGGAGCGGGTGCGCGGCGCGTACGCGGCCTCGGACGCGTTCTTCCCGTTCCCGGACGGCCTGGAGATCCTCACGTCGGCCGGCATCAAGGCGGTCGTGCAGCCGGGCGGCTCGGTCCGCGACGAGCAGGTGATCGAGGCCGCGAAGAAGGCGGGCGTGACGATGTACCTCACGGGCACGCGCCACTTCTTCCACTGACGCGCTGGCGCCATGACGCACTGACGCCATCAGGTCTACGAGACACCCAGGGCCCGCCGGTCTCACCGGCGGGCCCCGGCCTTGCCGACGCCGCTCTGGTCTAATGGGTTGCTCTTTTGTCGGCGGCTCTAGGTGGGGGCGCGATGTTGGAAGTACAGAACGGGGTGCCGGCCCAGGCCGCCGCCCCGGAGGCCGAGCGCGCCGGTAGGGCGGCCGGGCCGGCCGAGCGCGTCGAGCGAGACCTCGCCGCCGCGCCCCTGCTCCCGTACGCCCTGGTGGCGGGCGTGCTCTGCGCGCTCTACTTCCTCTACTCCTGGGTCCAGTACGCGCACTTCCGTACGCCCTCCTGGGACCTCGGGATCTTCAACCAGTCCGTCCGGGCCTACGCCGAGTTCCGCGCCCCGATCGTCGACATCAAGGGCCCCGGCTTCCTCATACTCGGGGACCACTTCAGTCCCGTGACGGCGTTCCTCGCGCCCCTGTACTGGATCTGGTCCTCCCCGCTCGCCCTGCTCTTCGCACAGGCCGCGCTCTTCGCCGCCTCGGCCGTCGTCGTCGGCCGCACCGCCCACCAGGTGCTCGGCAGCCGCGCCGCCGGCCTCGGGCTCACCGTCGCCTACGGCCTGTCCTGGGGCCTCCAGGAAGCCGTCAAGTCCGACTTCCACGAGATCGCCTTCGCCGTCCCGCTGCTCGCCCTGACCTGCCGTGCCCTGCTCCTCGGGCGCTGGACGGCGGCCGCCGCCTGGTCCGTGCCCCTGGTCCTGGTCAAGGAGGACATGGGGCTCACCGTCGCCATGGTCGGCGCCGTCCTCTTCCTCAAGGGGCAGAAGCGGCTCGGAGCGGCCCTGGCCGCCTTCGGCGCCGCGTTCTTCGCCCTCACGGTCCTGGTCCTGATCCCGGCGGCGAGCCGGGTCGGCCAGTACGACTACTGGGCCAAGATCGAGAAGACCGGCGAGGGCGCGGACGTCTCCTTCGCCCAGGTGCTGCTCACCTCGCTCGGCTCCGACGTGAAGTGGGAGATGGTCTTCTTCCTCGTCGGAATCACCGGCTTCCTGGCGCTGCGCTCCCCGCTGATGCTGCTCGTGCTGCCGACGCTCGGCTGGCGCTTCCTCTCCCAGGACCCCAACCACTGGGGGATGATCTGGCACTACAGCGCCATCCTGATGCCGATCGTCTTCCTCGCCCTGGTCGACGCGGTCCGCGCCGTCCGCACCTCGCCGCGCGCCTGGCTCGTGGCGTACGGAAGGGTCGTCGTCCCCGTCGTCACGGCCGCCGCGATCGTGCTCGCCCTCGACCTGCCGCTGCGGGAGCTGCTGCGCTCGGAGACGTACCGTACGGACGCCCGGACGCTGGAGGCCCGGCGGGCGGTCGACGCGGTGCCGACGGGGGCGAGCGTCGAGACGAACGTGCCGCTCATGGCGCATCTCACCGCCGACCGCAAGGTGTACTGGGTCGGCGGGGCGAAGGGGGTCAGCCCGGACTACCTCGCGCTCGACCTCTCCTCGGGCTGGTCCCAGCCGGTCACCGACCCCGTGCAGCTGGCGTCCCAGCTGCATCCGGAGGCGCGGTACGAGGTGTCGGCGCAGGCGGGACAGTTCGTGGTGCTCAAGCGGAGCTGATCGAGGGCGCGCATGCCGAGATCGAGGGCGCGCATGCCGAAGGGGCCCGGTTCCGCGAACGGAACCGGGCCCCTTCGGTGTGGCGTGAGCCAGTTCAGCGATCAGTAGCGATCAGTAGCGATCAGTACTGCTGCTTCTGGCGGTTGAACCAGGCCGCGCCGTCCGCCTTCGCCACGAAGACGATGATCAGGATGCCGAGCACGAGGCTGATGACGCCCATGGGAAGCGAGAAGATGCTGAACAGCACCATGAACGAGGCGTAGACGATGGTGCAGACGCGAACGCCGCTGCCGCCCGACTTGAACTTGGCGGCCAGCACCATGCCCAGGACGCCGACGATGATCGAGAAGATGCCGACACCGATCAGCAGGCCCTGACCCAGGTCCGCGAACGCGTCGGCGTCGGCCGACGAGGCGCCGGCCTTCTCGAGCTCGCTGTCGATCGAGAACGAGACGGCGATGGCGAAGAGCGCGCCGATCACGTTGAGGCCGCTCAGGATCCACAGGATCACGCGGGCCGACTTCACGCCGCCCGGCATCTCCATGGCCACGCCCGGGTAACCGCCGGCGCCGTACGGCTGCTGGATCGGGGGAGCCTGCGGGTAGCCGTAGCCCGGCTGCTGGCCCTGCTGCTGGGGGTAGCCGTAGCCCGGCTGCTGCCCCTGCGGCTGCTGCGGCTGCTGGCCGTAGGGGTTGTTCGGTTCGCCGAAGCTCATCGCGGGATTCCTCCGTTGGTCTGTGCGGGGACGACGCGGCCCGCGCGGAGGAACTTTCACGGCATATGAGCGGTTTGCCCCCCGGCACTGCCCGCGGCACTTCGCCGACATCGTCGTCGTACCGTCGACTTTTTGTCCAGTCGGTAGTCGGGGCGTTGTGCGAGTGCAACCTTCCCAGAACCGTTCCCTCCGCCTCCGGGCGGTCCGCGTGCAGGCGAATTGGAACTAGCGAGGGGTCATCCGGGAGGATGGACCCATGAGCGCCCAGATTCTCGATGGCAAGGCCACCGCAGCCGCGATCAAGACCGAACTGGCCGTCCGCGTGGCGGCCCTGAAGGAGCGGGGCATCACGCCCGGCCTCGGCACGATCCTGGTCGGAGACGACCCGGGCAGCCAGAAGTACGTCGCGGGCAAGCACCGCGACTGCGCGCAGGTCGGCATCGCCTCGATCCAGCGCGAGCTGCCCGCGACCGCCACGCAGGAGGAGATCGAGGCGGTCGTACGGGAGCTCAACGAGGACCCCGCGTGCACCGGGTACATCGTCCAGCTCCCGCTCCCCAAGGGGATCGACGAGAACCGCGTCCTGGAGCTGATGGACCCGGCCAAGGACGCCGACGGTCTGCACCCGACGAACCTGGGCCGCCTCGTACTGAACGAGCCGGCGCCGCTCCCGTGCACCCCCAACGGCATCATCACGCTGCTGCGCGGCCACGGAGTGGAGATCAACGGCGCGGAGGTCGTGGTCGTCGGGCGCGGCGTCACGATCGGCCGCCCGATGCCGCTGCTGCTCACGCGGCGCTCGGAGAACGCGACCGTGACGCAGTGCCACACCGGTACGCGCGACCTGTCCGCGCACCTGCGGCGGGCGGACATCATCGTCGCGGCGGCCGGCGTGCCGCACCTGATCAAGCCGGAGGACGTGAAGCCGGGCGCGGCCGTCCTGGACGTCGGCGTCTCGCGCGACGGCGAGGGCAAGATCCTCGGCGACGTGCACCCGGGGGTGACCGAGGTCGCGGGCTGGATCTCCCCGAACCCCGGCGGCGTCGGCCCGATGACCCGCGCGCAGCTGCTCGTCAACGTCGTCGAGGCCGCCGAGCGCGCGGCCGAGGCGCTCTGACGATGACGTCGAAGGTCGTGGGGGGCGACACACCGGGCGCCGAGGACGCGGAGGGCGCGGAGAGCGCCGAGGGGGTTACGGCGGACGTGGAGGGCGTCGAAGGTACGGCGTCGGCGGAAGCGGACTCCGGTTCGGACTCCGGTACGGCGTCGGCCGAGGGGGACTCCGGTGCGGCGTCGGCCGAGGCGGACTCGACTACGGACTCCGGTACGGCGGCCGGTGCCGCGGCCCCCGGCCCGCCCGGGCGTAGGCGGCGGCCCCCGTCGCTCACGACCGACACCGCGCGCCCCGAAGGGGGCGGGCGGGCCGCCGCAGGGGACGCTTCGGCCCCCGCGCGCCAGTGGCCGCTCCTGACGGTGCTCGGGCTCGCGGCGCTGGGCCTGTTGATCGTCGGGACGGACCTCTTCGCGCAGTCGTTCCGGGTCGGCACGATGCTCGTCGGGGTCGCGCTGCTCGTCGGTGCCTGTCTGCGGCGCACGCTGCCGTCGGTCGGCATGCTCGCCGTGCGGTCGAGGTTCACCGACATGGTCACGTACGGCGTCATGGGCGGGCTCATCGTGCTGCTGGCGCTCATGGTGCAGCCGGATCCCTGGCTGAAGATCCCGTTCCTGGAGGACATCCTCCATCTGACGATCACTTAGGCCCTGAGGGGTCTGAGGACCTGAGGCCATGAGGTCCGAGGCCCTTGAGGACGGCGCCCGTCCCCTCCCCCGAGGGAGGACGGGCGCCGTCCTCCATCAGGGTCATGTACGTGCCAACGATGGTTCAAGGTCCGTCTGTGCGCTGTGGCACGGAAGTGACCATTCCGGAACTCCGTCACTCCCGCCCGCCCCAGGAAGCTGCCATCCTGAGCAGGAGGATCCCTCCGGGGGTCGCGAGGAGGCGAGGGGGGAACCGCACATGCCTCGTTGGCAGGCGCTGCCTGACGAACTCGACCCGCGCGTGCGCGAGTTCGCGGGCCGATTACGACGCCTCGTCGACCGCAGCGGACTGAGCCTCGCCGCCGTCGCCGACCGCACCGGCTACAGCCGGGCCGCCTGGGAGCGGTTTCTCGACGGCCGCCTCCTCGCCCCCAGGGCCGCCGTCCTCGCCCTCGCCGAGGTGACCGGCACCGATCCCGTACGGCTCACGGCGGAGTGGGAGCAGGCCGAGCGAGCCTGGAAGGGCGCCGGACAGGGCCCCGGGGAGGCCACGGACACCACCGGTACCACTGACGCTGCTCCCAGCGGGAACGCCTCGACGGAGACCAGCGTCAGCAGCAGCCACAGCGCGACAGGCAGCACGGGAAGCATGGGGAGTACGGGAAGCCCCCGCAGTACCGGAAGCTCCGGACGCCCGGGAAGCCCCGGAAGCGCCGCCCCCGCGCAGCAGCCCGAGACCCGGCCCCCGGCCCCCTCGCCGCCCCGCCCCCGCCCCGCCCTCCGCGTACTCCTGCTCCTCACCGGCGTCCTCGGCGCCCTGCTCGTCGTCACCGCCGCCGTCCTCCTCGCCGACCTCGGCGGCGGGGCCGGCTCCGCCGACGACCGCGGCGGTGCGGCGAACCGGACGCCCACGACCGCCCCCGGATCCCCCAGTTCAGGGCCGAGCGCGACGACGCTCCCCGCCGGAGTGAAATGCTCGGGCGCCGGATGTACGGGCCAGGACCCGGAAGTCATGGGCTGCGGAGGCACGTTCGCCACCACCGTCTCCCGCGCGCCGGTCGGCTTCGCCGGGCAGGTCGAGGTGCGGTTCAGCAGGACCTGCGGCGCCGCCTGGGCACGCGTCACCGGTGCCTCGCCCGGTGACACCCTGCACGTCACCGCCGCCGGGAGCAGCCAGGACGTGACCGTGGGCGCGGATCCGGACGCGTACACCCCGATGGTCGCGACGACGGACGCGGCGGACGCGAGGGCGTGCGCGACGCTCGTGAGCGGCACCCGGACGTGTACCGACGGCCGCTGACCCCAGTCGGGCGGCAGTGAGCCGGACCACAAGGGGGTGGGGGTTCGACCCGTCCCGGGTCGGATAGCCTGACCGCTGGAATATCTCTTCACGTCGAGACACCGATCGATCAAGAAGAGTTGTCCAGCACCCGGGGCAGGGACCCCCACCCGCCAGCTGTCTTACGGAGATCGCCATGACCCGCACTCCCGTGAATGTCACCGTGACCGGCGCGGCCGGCCAGATCGGCTACGCGCTGCTGTTCCGCATCGCCTCCGGCCACCTGCTCGGCGCGGACGTGCCGGTCAAGCTGCGCCTCCTCGAGATCCCGCAGGGCGTCAAGGCCGCCGAGGGCACCGCCATGGAGCTCGACGACTGCGCCTTCCCGCTGCTCAAGGGCATCGACATCTTCGACGACCCGAACCAGGGCTTCGAGGGTGCGAACGTGGCGCTGCTCGTCGGCGCCCGCCCGCGCACCAAGGGCATGGAGCGCGGTGACCTGCTCGCCGCCAACGGCGGCATCTTCAAGCCGCAGGGCAAGGCCATCAACGACCACGCCGCGGACGACATCAAGGTCCTCGTCGTCGGCAACCCGGCCAACACCAACGCCCTGATCGCCCAGGCCGCCGCCCCGGACGTGCCGGCGGAGCGCTTCACCGCGATGACCCGTCTGGACCACAACCGCGCGCTGTCGCAGCTGGCCGCGAAGACCGGCGCGTCGGTCGAGGACATCAAGCGCCTCACCATCTGGGGCAATCACTCGGCGACCCAGTACCCGGACATCTTCCACGCGGAGATCGCCGGCAAGAACGCCGCCGAGGTCGTCAGCGACGAGGCGTGGCTGGCCGACACCTTCATCCCGACCGTCGCCAAGCGCGGCGCCGCGATCATCGAGGCCCGTGGCGCGTCCTCGGCCGCCTCCGCCGCCAACGCCGCCATCGACCACGTCCACACCTGGGTCAACGGCACCGCCGAGGGCGACTGGGCCTCCATGGGCATCCCGTCGGACGGCTCCTACGGTGTCGCCGAGGGCCTCATCTCCTCGTTCCCCGTCACCTGCAAGGACGGCAAGTACGAGATCGTCCAGGGCCTGGACATCAACGAGTTCTCCCGCGCCCGCATCGACGCCTCCGTGCGCGAGCTGGCGGAGGAGCGCGACGCCGTCCGCGAGCTCGGCCTCATCTGAACCTGAGAGAAACGTACGCACCGCCCCCGGCCACTTCGGCCGGGGGCGGTGCGCTTTTCGGTCGCCGGCTTTCGGTCGTCGGCTTACTTCTTGAACTGGCCCGGCGTGTAGTGGCCCGGCGTCATGCGCGTGGTCACGGCGATGCGGTTCCAGGCGTTGATGACGGTGATGGCGCTGATGACCCGCGCCAGCTCCGTCTCGTCGAAGTGGGCGGCGGCCCGCGCGTACACCTCGTCCGGGACGAAGCCGTCGGTGAGGACGGTGACGGCCTCGGTCAGCTCGAACGCGGCGAGCTCGCGTTCGGTGTAGAAGTGCCGCGACTCGGCCCAGGCGTTGAGCTGGACGATCCGCTCCACGGACTCGCCCTCGGCGAGGGCGTCCTTGGTGTGCATGTCGATGCAGAACGCGCAGTGGTTGACCTGCGAGGCCCTGATCTTGATCAGGTGGAAGAGGGTGGGGTCGATGTCCTTGGCCGCGGCCTGTTCGAGCCGCAGCATGGCCCGGTAGAACTCGGGGACGCGCTCGCCGAAGTTGAGGCGGGGAGCGTGCTCGTGGGCGTACTCGGGCTTCACGGATTCAGTGGTCGTCGTCGTCATGCTTCTCACCGTACGAGCTGGATGGCGCAGGAGTATGGTCCATTCCCATGGCAGAAGAGTGGGCCACTTTTGGAGCGGACCTGCACCTCGACCTGCGGGGAGCGGGGCAGAGTACGGGGCTGCGCGCGGCGCTGATGGACGCGCTGAGGGAGGCGGTGCGCAGCGGGCGCCTGTCGGCGGGCGTACGACTGCCGTCCTCCCGGACGCTCGCCGCGGACCTGGGGATCGCCCGCAACACGGTCGCCGACGCGTACGCCGAGCTGGTCGCCGAGGGCTGGCTGACCGCCCGGCAGGGTTCGGGGACGCGGGTCGCGCGGCGCTCGGTGCCGCGCCGGCGGACCGGTTCGGGCGGGCCGGGCGGGCAGGGCAGGCCGGGAGCGCCGGGCCGGCCGGGCGGCGGGCGGCAAGGGGCGGCGGCCGCCCGCAGGGCCCGCGCCAGGCCGACGTACGACCTCAAGCCGGGCGCGCCCGACCTCGCCTCCTTCCCGCGCGCCGAGTGGCTCAAGGCCTCCCGGCGGGCGCTGACGGCGGCGCCCAACGAGGCCTTCGGGTACGGCGATCCGCGTGGCCGGATCGAGCTGCGTACGGTGCTCGCCGAGTACCTCGCGCGGGCGCGGGGCGTGTATGCGCGGCCGGAACGGATCGTGATCTGCTCCGGGTTCGTGCACGGGCTCTCGCTCATGGGGGAGGTGCTGCGGGCGCGGCGGGTCCGGGAGGTGGCGGTCGAGTCGTACGGACTCGACGAGCACTGGCGGCTGCTGACCCGGTCGGGACTGCGGCTGCCCGCCCTGCCGTACGACGAACTCGGCACGAGGACCGAGGGCCTTGCCGGGATGAAGGGCGTCGGCGCGGTGCTGATGACGGCCGCCCACCAGTTCCCGCTCGGCGGGGCCCTCCACCCCGACCGGCGGGTCGCGGCGATCGACTGGGCGCGGGCCTCGGGCGGGCTCGTCCTGGAGGACGACTACGACGGGGAGTTCCGCTACGACCGCCAGCCCGTCGGCGCCCTCCAGGGCCTCGACCCTGAGCGGGTCGTCTACCTGGGCACCTCCAGCAAGTCCCTCGCGCCCGGGCTGCGGTTGGGGTGGATGGTGCTGCCGGAGAGCCTCGTGGACGACGTGGTCGCGCTGAAGGGCCCCATGGACTGGACGGGCAGCGCCCTGGACCAGCTGACGTTCGCGGAGTTCCTCGAATCGGGGGCGTACGACCGTCATGTACGGGCGATGAGGCTGCGCTACCGGCGGCGCCGCGACGAGCTGGTGGCGGCCGTGGCCGCGCACTCGCCGCAGACCCAGGTGAGCGGCATCGCCGCCGGCCTCCACGCGGTCCTGGAACTCCCGGCGGGCCAGGAGCCGGAGGCCCTGCGCTCCGCCGCCTGGCAGGGCCTCGCGGTCCTCGGCCTCAACCGCTTCCGCCACCCGGACACCGCCCCGACCCAGGACGGCCTGGTGGTCGGCTACGCCACACCCCCGGACAGCGCCTGGACGGGCGCCCTCGCCGCCCTGTGCCGGGTCCTGCCGGCGGTGTGAGGCGCGCGAGCGCCACGTTCGGGTTCCCGGCTACGTGACGCGCGCGAGTGTCACGTTCGGGTTGCCCGGCTACGTGACGCGCGCGAGTGTCACGTTCGGGTTGCCCGGCTACGTGACGCGCGCGAGTGTCACGCTCGGGTTGCCCGGCTACGTGACGCGCGCGAGCGTCACGTTCGGGTTGCCCGGCTACGTGACCGGGCGCGAGCGTCACGTGCCGGTCCCCGGCTACGTGACGAGGACGAAGCTGACGGCGGTGCGGGTGGAAAGAACGCCACGCGGGGCCCCAGCGACGTGGCGAGCCCGTGCACCACGCGGTGCGGGTCCGGCTGCGCCGGTAAGGCGCCGTCAGGGCGCCGGGTCCTCCGTCCCGGCATCCTCGGGCTCGGGCTCGGGCTCCGGCACCGGCACCGGCACCGGCTCCGGCACCGGTGCCTCGCCGAACCGCGCCAGGACCAGCGCTCCCGCGACCGCGATCGTGAAGCCGAGGATCGCCAGCCACGCCAGGCCCTCCCGCGTCCGGTCGCCCAGCCACACCACCCCCACCACCGCCGGGCCGATCGTCTCTCCGAGGACCGCGCCCGCCGTCGCCGTCGTCACCGAGCCCCGCTGCAGCGCGGACGTCAGCAGCAGGAAGGCGGCGCCGCCGCCGACCAGCAGCGCGTAGAACGCGGGGTTGGTCAGGTCGATCCCGTCGATGAGCCGGACCGCCACCTCCACCACCCCGAAGCCGAACCCGGCCCCGAGGCCGAGCGCGAGCGCCCGCGGCCCCTCCGGCAGCCGCCCGGCCAGCATGCCGATCCCGAGGACCCCGAAGGCCGTCGCCAGCATCGCCCACCGCAGCGCGTCCGAACCGGTCCCTTCGCCCTCCGTCCCCGACGCGACGGCCAGCATCGCGAGGCCCCCGCAGACGACGGCCACCGCGCTCCACTCCACTCGGCTCAGCCGGACCTTCAGGAGCCACGAGGCGACCACCGCGGTCACCGCGAGGCTCGCCGCGAGCGCCGCGCCCACGGTGTAGATGGGCAGGGTGAGCAGGGCGACGATCTGGAGGCCGAAGCCGATCCCGTCCAGCGAGAGCCCGGCCAGATATCGCCACTGCCGCACCGCGCGCAGAAACAGGGCGACGTCGACGCCCGCGCCCGTCCCGGGCGTCGCCGCCCGGGCGCCGAGCGCCTGCAGAACCGACGCCGTACCGAAGCAGACCGAGGAAGCCAGAGCGCAGATCATCCCAAAGAGCACGAAAGGACTCTAGTGCGGGGCCGCTCGAACAGCGGCCTAAACTGTGCGGTCGCGACCACGGGATGGGGAGGCAGATTCATGCGCAGGCTGAGGTCGAGCACGGTCGTGCTCGGCGGTATGGGGGTGCTCGCGGCGACGATCACGTCCTGCGGATCCGAGCCCGACAAGCGGTGTGTCGACCCGCTGACGAGCGAGAAGCTCCCGAGCTACGAGTGCGAGAGCGGCAACGGCAGCGGCAGCAGTGGCAGTGGGAGCAGCGGCACGGCCCGCGGCTCGTACTACTACGGCGGCAGCGTCAGCGACAACAAGGTCAGCGGCGGCAGCTTCGACAAGAAGGCCGTCGACACCGGAGGCTTCGGCTGCTCCGGTTCCAGCGGCGGCTGAGCGGCGGACGGACCATGCGGCGGCACACGATCGAACCCCGGCCGGGGTGGCAGCAGACGGTGGAGGAGCAGGGGCTCGTCTACCCCCTGACGCGCTACCCCGACGACTCCCTGCGCCCGTACTGGGACGAGAGCGCGTACTACTCCTTCACGCTGCCCGAGATCGAGGCACTGGAGGAGGTCGTCGAGGAACTGCACGCGATGTGCCTGGCGGCGGCCGCCCACATCGTCGAGCGGGACCGGTTCGCCGACCTCGGGCTCACCGACCCCCGGCTCGCCTCGCTCGTCGCCGAGTCCTGGCGCCGCCGCGCCGAACTGCCCTCGCTCTACGGCCGGTTCGACCTCCGTTACGACGGCACGGGCCCGGCCAAGATGCTGGAGTACAACGCCGACACGCCGACCTCGCTGGTCGAGGCCGCGAGCCCGCAGTGGTTCTGGATGGAGGATCGGTTCCCCGGCGCCGACCAGTGGAACTCCCTGCACGAGCGGCTCGTTGACGCCTGGAAGCGCCAGGCCCCGCTGCTGCCGCCGGGCAGCCCGGTGCACTTCGTCCACTCCGAGGGGGACGAGCTCGGCGAGGACCTGATGACGGTCGCGTATCTGCGTGAGACCGCCCAGCAGGCCGGGCTCGACACGGAGGCGCTGTCGGTCGAACAGATCGGCTGGGACCGGCTCTCGGGCCGGTTCGTGGACGACCGGCTGCGGTTCATCCGCAGCTGCTTCAAGCTCTATCCGTGGGAGTGGCTGGCCACCGACCGCTTCGGGCCGTACGTACTGGACACCCTCGACAACGGCGGCGGTACGGGCACGACCTGCTGGATCGAGCCCGCCTGGAAGATGCTGCTCTCCAACAAGGCGCTGCTCGCGATCCTCTGGGAGCTGTACCCGGACCACCCGAACCTGCTGCCGGCCTACCTCGACGGTCCGCGCGAACTCGCCACGCGCGGCGGCTACGTCGCCAAGCCCCTCCTCGGCCGCGAGGGCGCGGGCGTCACCGTCCACGAACCCGGTTCGGCGCCCGTCATGCGCGACGAGCCCTGCTGCTACCAGGGGTTGGCCCCGCTGCCCGACTTCGACGGCAACCGGGTGGTGCTCGGCGCGTGGGTCGTCGAGGACGAGGCGGCGGGGCTCGGCATCCGGGAGTCGGCGGGCCTGATAACGGACGAGTACGCCCGCTTCCTGCCGCACGTCATCCTCTGAGTCCTGGTGACGGCTACTCGGGTATGTACTCCCTGAGCGGCGCGGGCTTCAGGCCGGCCGCCTCTGCGGCGGCCAGGGCGCGCGTCAGATCCTGCTCCAGCGTCTCGTTGAAGTGCAGCAGGATGATGTCGCCGGCCTTGAGGGTGGGGGTCGGCGGGGTCCACTGGCCCCAGGTCGTCAGGTCGTACGTCCAGGTCACCACGGCCTTCGCCCCGCACGCGCGGGCGGTGGTGCGGGTGGTCTCGTCGTACGTGCCGTAGGGCGGGCGGAGCAGGCGCGGGCCGTCGCCGAACTCGGCGAGGTGCTGGTCGCGCGCGCCGCAGACCTCCGCCTTCTGGCCGGCCGCGTCGAGCCCGGTCAGGTCCGGGTGGCTGACGGTGTGGTTCTCGACCCGGGAGCGGCCGTGGTCGAGGAGTGTGTGGAAGTAGCCGGAGTCGTACGAGTAGGCGCCAGGGAGCAGGAACAGCGAGGCGGGCACCCGGCGGTCGATGAGGATCTTGGCGGCGGCGGGGTCGTGGAACCAGCCGTCGTCGATGGTGATGAAGACGACCGGGTCGGTGGTCTCGACATGGGAGACGACAGGGACGGGCGCGGGCCAGGCCGCCGTCGGGGCGGCCTGCGCGGGGCCCGCGAACGCGCCCAGCAGCGCGAGCGGGACGAGAACGGCGAGTGCGCCACGCAGCGCGCGGCGGGGGCGGGGTCTCGGCATGGCGGCATCATTGGCCTAGACCAACTGCGTTGTCAATGCCCCGAGTTACCCCGCCCACCACCCCGTGAAACGGACCGGCCGGGTCCGGAGGCCGCGGACCAACGGCCCGAACAGACCCGTCCGGTCCGGCTGATGTCCGGCCCTCCGGCCGACCAAGCCGAAGGCCCCGGCGTCCGGCCCCGGCCCCGGCGGCCCCCGCCTCAGCCCGCCAGTACCGCTCGCAGTTGCTCCAGGCCCCAGTCCAGGTCCTCCTTGCTGATCACAAGCGGTGGGGCGATCCGGATCGTCGAGCCGTGCGTGTCCTTCACCAGCACGCCCCGCTCCATCAGCTTCTCCGAGATCTCCCGGCCCGTGCCCCGCGCCGGCGCGATGTCCACCCCGGCCCACAGGCCGCGGCCCCGCACCGCCTCCACCGCGCCCCCGCCCACGAGCAGCCCCAGCTCCGCGTGCAGGTGCTCGCCCAGCTCCGCCGCCCGCTGCTGGTACTCGCCGGTCCGCAGCATCGCGACCACCTCCAGGCCCACCGCGCACGCCAGCGGGTTCCCGCCGAACGTCGACCCGTGCTCACCCGGCCGGAACACCCCCAGCACGTCCCGGTCCGCGACCACCGCCGAGACCGGGACGACCCCGCCGCCCAGCGCCTTGCCCAGCACGTACACGTCCGGCACCACGCCCTCGTGCTCGCACGCGAACGTCCGCCCGGTCCGGCCGAGGCCCGACTGGATCTCGTCCGCGATGAACAGCACGTTCCGCTCACGGGTCAACTCCCGCACCCCGCGCAGATATCCGGGTGGCGGGACGAGAACCCCCGCCTCGCCCTGGATCGGCTCGATCAACACCGCCACCGTGTGCGCGGTGACCGCGGCCTCCATCGCCGTCAGGTCGCCGTACGGGACGATCTCGAAGCCCGGCGTGTACGGGCCGTAGTGGTCGCGGGCCTCGTGGTCCGTGGAGAAGCTGACGATCGTCGTCGTCCGGCCGTGGAAGTTGTTCGCCGCGACCACGATCTTCGCGTGCCCGTCCGGCACGCCCTTGACCTCGTACCCCCACTTCCGGGCGGTCTTCACCGCCGTCTCGATCGCCTCCGCGCCCGTGTTCATCGGCAGGACCATGTCCTTGCCGCACAGCTCCGCGAGCCGTGTGCAGAACTCCGCGAAGCGGTCGTGGTGGAACGCCCTCGACGTGAGCGTCACCCGCTCCAGCTGCGCCCGCGCCGCGTCGATCAGCCGGCGATGGCCGTGGCCGAAGTTGAGCGCCGAGTACCCGGCGAGCATGTCGAGATAGCGGCGCCCCTCGATATCGGTCATCCAGGCCCCGTCGGCCGAGGCGACGACGAGGGGCAGGGGGTGGTAGTTGTGCGCGCTGTGCGCCTCCGCGGAAGCGATCGCGTCTTGCGTACTCGACACGGGATCTCCGTTCGTCCTGCGGCCAGGGGCGGGTGTGGCTCCCTTTCCTATCGTCGCTCGGATACCGGACGAAGAAACCTTGAGCGACGGCGCGCCCGCTAATGTGGAAACACGCACGGCGACTGGCGTACGGGGAATCGACCCTGGGGGAGCCGTGCGCGGCAGACCACACGCGGTGCCGCCCGCCTGGGCACCACAAGGACCCCGTCCCGTGTGGTGCCGCGCCGAGCCGCACCGCTCCGGGACCCGCCGCCGCAACGCCCGGAGGAACGCCATGAGCGACACCGTGAGCACCGCCCCTGTCCAGCACCCCGCCCTCGCCGCCGCCGACCCCGAACTCGCCGCGCTCGTCGGCGCCGAGGAGCGGCTGCAGGCCGAGACCCTGCGCCTGATCCCCAGCGAGAACTACGCCTCCGCCGCCGTCCTGGAGGCCTCCGGCACGGTCCTGCAGAACAAGTACAGCGAGGGCTACCCCGGCCGCCGGTACTACGAGGGCCAGCAGAACATCGACCAGGTCGAGACCCTCGCCGTCGAACGCGCCAAGGCCGTCTTCGGCGTCGACCACGCCAACGTCCAGCCCTACTCAGGGTCCCCCGCCAACCTCGCCGTCTACCTCGCCTTCGCCGAGCCGGGCGACACCGTGATGGGCATGGCCCTGCCGATGGGCGGCCACCTCACGCACGGCTGGGGCGTCTCCGCCACCGGCAAGTGGTTCCGCGGCGTGCAGTACGGCGTGCGCCAGGACAACGGGCTCGTCGACTTCGACCAGGTCCGCGAGCTCGCCCTCAAGGAGCGCCCGAAGCTGATCTTCTGCGGCGGCACCGCGCTGCCCCGCACGATCGACTTCGCCGCCTTCGCCGAGATCGCCCGCGAGGCCGGGGCCGTCCTCGTCGCCGACATCGCCCACATCGCCGGCCTGATCGCGGGCGGCGCCCACCCCTCCCCGGTCCCGTACGCCGACGTCATCTCGACGACCACCCACAAGACCCTGCGCGGCCCGCGCGGCGCCATGCTGATGTCCCGCGAGGAGCACGCCAAGGCCCTCGACAAGGCCGTCTTCCCCGGCCTCCAGGGCGGCCCGCACAACCAGACCACCGCCGCCATCGCCGTCGCCCTGCGCGAGGCGTCCCAGCCCTCCTTCCGCGACTACGCCCACGCGGTCGTCGCCAACGCCAAGGCCCTCGCCGAGGCGCTCCTCGTCCGCGGCTTCGACCTGGTCTCCGGCGGCACCGACAACCACCTGATCCTGATGGACCTCACCCCCAAGGAAGTCCCCGGCAAGGTCGCCGCCAAGGCCCTCGACCGCGCCGGGATCGTCGTCAACTACAACACCGTCCCCTACGACCCCCGGAAGCCCTTCGACCCCTCCGGCATCCGCATCGGCACCCCCTCCCTCACCTCCCGGGGCCTCGACACCACGCACATGGCCCAGGTCGCCGACTGGATCGACCGGGGCGTCACCGCCGCCGGCTCGGGCGACGAGGACGCGCTCCGCACGATCCGCGCCGAGGTCGCCGACCTGATGGCCGCCTTCCCGGCCCCGGGCCTCCCGGTCTGACCGACGGCCGCCCCGACGGCTGACGGGCCCCAGGCCTCCCCGTCTGACCGACAGCCCACCCCGACAGCACGCCCTGGCGGCCGCCGCGGGCGCCCGCCAGGCGGGGGCGCTCAGCCCGCCGACTCGGCGATGCGCCGGGACTCCTTCAGGGTCGGCTCGCCCTCGAGGCGCAGGGTCAGGGCTCCCGCGTTCCTCGTCCAGAGGAGCGTGGGGCCCGCCGTGCGTATGGAGTGCGTCCACTCCTGCCCGCTCGCGTCCGTCATCGGGAACCGCAGCAGATGCGGCTCCGCGAACCAGTAGCCCTCCCCGCCGTCCGGCATGGCGACCCACTCGGGCTGGGTCCGGACCTCCTTGGCGAAGCCCACGCCGAGCCGCGCCGGGAACTGGTCGAGCCGGACCGTGTGCGTGCCGTCCCCGCGCCAGCACAGGCTGATCACCGCCCGCCCCCGCTCGGCCGAGCCGGTCACCGAGACCGCGTCGGGCGGACGGAGCGCACTCGGCAACAGCGGCTCGAACCCCGCCCGGCGCGCGGCCTCCTCCAACGGCACCGGGTCGGGGCAGCCCGGCACCGGCGGGTCCGCGCGGGGGTACGCCCACGGGTCGTACCGGACCTCGACCCCGCCGAAGCCGAACCACTCCGCCACCGCCGCCCGCACCGGAGGCGTGAGCACCAGGACCATCAGGACCCCGGAGACCGCCGCGAGCAGCGCCCTCCAGCGCCTGCGCACGGATCCGCGCAGCGACTCGAAGCGGCCGGGCCGCCGCACCGGTGTCTCCACCCGCTCCGCCAGGAGCTGAGCGAGCACCCGCTCGGCCATGGTCTCCCCGCCGACGTCCGGCACCTTCAGCCGCCGCCCCAGCTCCCGCAGCTCCTCCGGCAGGTCCTCCGGAGACTCCGCCCCGCGCTTGCCCGCAGACCCGCCACCGGCCCTCTCGTCCGTCCCGGCCCTCTCATCCCTCTCGTCCGTCATGCTCCTCACCTCCCTCCAGCACCAGTCCGAGCTTCTTCAGCGCCCGGCTCAGCCGGGACTTCACCGTCCCGCGCGGCCAGCCGAGCGCGGCCGCGGTCTCCGTCTCGTCCAGCTCCAGCAGATAGCGGTGGATCACCACCTGGCGGTGGTCCTCGCTCAGGCCGTCCAGGGCCCCGAGCAGCTGACGGCGTCTCTCCCGCTCCTCGGCCGCGACCGCCGGGTCCGCCCCTTCCGGTATCAGCGGCTCGGCCGCGAGCAGCTCCGCCTCCCGCCCCGCGACCGCCCGCTGCCGGCCCGCCGCGCGCACTGTGTTCCTCGTCTCATTGACCACGATCCGCAGCAGCCAGGGACGGAACGCGGCCCCCTCCTTGAAGCGCCCCAGCGACTGGTACGCCTTGAAGAAGGCCTGCTGCACCACGTCCTCGGCCTCCCCGCCCGCGCCGTACGCCACCGCCGCCCGCAGCGCGACCGTCGTGTGCGCGCGGACCAGCGACGCGTACGCCTCCGCCTCCCCGGCGCGTACCCGTGCGATCACCGCGGCCTCTGCCTCGTCTACGACGACCCGGCCCCCCTCCAGCGTCCTCACACCTTGAATACACCGGCCGAACCCGATCGGTTCCCAGCTCCAGGGAAGTCCGGGATCGCCTCCCGCACCTGAGAGAATGTGGAGCATGGCCTCTGATCGCCCGCCCGTCGCCCACCACCACCCTCAGGGGAATGGCTTCGCCATGCAGCGTCTTCCGCGCGTGCTCTCCGGAATCCAGCCCACCGCAGGCTCGTTCCACCTCGGCAACTACCTCGGTGCCGTCCGTCAGTGGGTCGCGCTGCAGGAGTCCCACGACGCCTTCTACATGGTGGTGGACCTGCACGCGATCACGGTCCCGCAGGACCCGGCCGAGCTCCGCGCGAACACCCGGCTCGCCGCCGCGCAGCTGCTCGCCGCCGGTCTCGACCCGGAGCGCTGCACCCTCTTCGTCCAGAGCCACGTGCCCGAGCACGCGCAGCTCGGCTGGGTCATGAACTGCCTCACCGGCTTCGGCGAGGCCTCCCGCATGACCCAGTTCAAGGACAAGTCGTCCAAGCAGGGCGCCGACCGGGCCACCGTCGGCCTCTTCACGTACCCGATCCTCCAGGTCGCCGACATCCTGCTCTACCAGGCAGACCAGGTCCCGGTCGGCGAGGACCAGCGCCAGCACATCGAGCTGACCCGCGACCTCGCGGAGCGGTTCAACGGCCGCTTCGGCGAGACGTTCACGATCCCGGCGCCGTACATCCTCAAGGAGACCGGGAAGATCTACGACCTGCAGGACCCGACGATCAAGATGAGCAAGTCGGCGTCCACGCCGAAGGGTCTGATCAACCTGCTCGACGAGCCGAAGGTGACGGCGAAGAAGGTCAAGAGCGCGGTCACCGACACCGACACGGTGATCCGCTTCGACCCGGAGAACAAGGCCGGCGTCTCCAACCTGCTCTCGATCATGTCCACGCTCACCGGGACGAGCGTCGCCGACCTGGAGAAGAGCTACGAGGGCAAGATGTACGGCGCCCTGAAGACCGACCTGGCCGAGGTCATGGTGGACTTCGTCACGCCGTTCCGGACCCGTACGCAGGAATACCTGGACGACCCGGAGACGCTGGACTCACTCCTGGCCAAGGGCGCGGAGAAGGCGCGGGCGGTCGCCGCCGAGACCCTGGCGCAGACGTACGAGCGGGTGGGCTTCCTGCCCGCCAAGCACTGAGTCCAAGGACCCTGGCACAAGGGGTGGTGCAGGCCGCACACTGGCGGCTGCACCACCACCGTCCCGAATCGACACGACAACGGAGGAGAACGACGTGGGGACCGTAACGCTCGGCGTTTCGATCGCGGTCCCGGAGCCCTATGGCAGCCTGCTCCAGGAGCTGCGCGCCGGCTTCGGGGATCCCGCCGCGCACGGCATCCCCACGCACGTCACGCTCGTCCCGCCCACCGAGGTGGACGCCGAGCGGCTCCCCGCGGTCCAGGCGCACCTCGCCGAGGTCGCCGCGGGCGTCCGCTCCTTCCCGGTCCGGCTGAGCGGCACCGGAACGTTTCGCCCGCTCTCCCCGGTCGTGTACGTGACGCTCGCCGAGGGCGTCTCCTCCTGCGGCTGGCTCCAGGAACGCGTCCGCGACGAGTCCGGGCCGCTCGTGCGCGAGCTGCAGTTCCCGTACCACCCGCACGTCACCGTCGCCCACGGCATCGCCGAGGAGGCGATGGACCGGGCGTACGCGGAGCTGGCCGACTTCGAGGCCGCCTGGACCTGCGCATCCTTCGCCCTGTACGAGCAGGGCGAGGACGGCGTGTGGCGCAAGCTCCGCGTCTTCGAGTTCGGCGACGCCCGCAACGCCTCCGGGGTCCCGGCCCAGGGCTGCGCGCCCGTCGACGAACCCACCCCGACGGCGGGCTGACCCCCCGCGCCCTCTCAGACCGGCACTCAGACCGGCAGGCGGCGGAACAGCGGCCTCGGCACGTGCCGCAGGGCCGCCATCACCATCCGCAGCGCGCCCGGCACCCACACCGTCTCCGAGCGCCGCCGCAGCCCCAGCTCGACGGCCAGGGCGACCTCCTCCGGAGTCGTCGCCAGCGGCGTCTCCTCCAGGCCCGCCGTCATCCGCGACCGTACGAATCCGGGGCGTACGACCATCACGTGCACCCCCGTCCCGTGCAGCGCGTCCCCGAGCCCCTGGGCGAACGCGTCGAGGCCCGCCTTGGACGAGCCGTAGATGAAGTTCGCGCGGCGGGCGCGCTCGCCGGCCACCGACGACAGCACCACCAGGGACCCGTGCCCCTGCGCCTGGAGCGCCGCCGCGCAGATCAGGCCCGCCGAGACCGCGCCCGTGTAGTTGGTCTGGGCGACCCGGACGGCGGCGAGCGGATCGGCCTCGTCGTGCGCCTGGTCGCCGAGGATCCCGAAGGCGAGCAGCACCATGTCGATGTCGCCCTCGGTGAAGATCTTGCCCAGCCGCTCGGCGTGCGACTCGGTGTCGAGCGCGTCGAACGACACCGTGCGCACCTCCGCGCCCAGCGCGCGCAGCGACTCGGCGGCGGCCGTCAGGGCGGGGGTCGGGCGTCCGGCGAGCCAGACCGTACGGGTACGGCGGGCGATCAGCCGGCGGGCCGTGGCGAGCCCGATCTCGGACGTGCCGCCGAGCAGGAGCAGGGACTGCGGGGTGCCGAAGGCGTCCTTCATGACGATCAAACTCCTCGGAGAGAGCGATTCACAGCGCGATTCACAAGGCGATTCACAAGGCGATTCACAAGGCGATTCACAGGGCGGTTCACAGGGCGAGGCGACGGGACAGGTCGGACGTGAAGACGGACCGCGGGTCGAGCGCGGCGCGCAGCGCGCGGAAGTCGGCGAGCCTCGGGTACATCGCGTCGAGCAGCTCGGGCCGAAGCCGCGAGTCCTTCGCGAGGTAGACCCGGCCGCCCGCGTCCGCGACCTCCTCGTCCAGCTCGTCGAGGAACGCGCCGAGACCGGAGAGTCGCGTCGGGATGTCGAGCGCCAGCGTCCAGCCGGGCACCGGGAACGACAGCCAGCCCGGGTCGCCGGCGCCGAAGCGCTTCAGGACGGCGAGGAACGACGGACAGCCGCGCCGCGCGATCCGCCTCACGATCCGGCGCAGGGTCTCCTCGTGTCCGTGGCCGACGACGAACTGGTACTGGACGAAGCCGCCGCGCCCGTAGATCCGGTTCCAGTGCGGGACGCCGTCCAGGGGGTGGAAGAACGTGGACATCCGCTGGAGTTGGCCGGTGCGGCGGCGGGGCGCCCTGCGGTACCAGAGCTCGTTGAACAGGCCCACGGTCGTGCGGCCGAGCAGCCCCTCGGGGACGAGCGCGGGCGCGGCGGGCAGCTGCCCCGGGCGGAACGCGAGGGGCGCGCGGCGCGCGCGGCGGTCCCGGACCGGGATCGCGTCGTACGGGGCGTGGTCGCCGCGCGTGAGGACGGCCCGGCCGGTGGCGGCGCCGCGCGCGAGGAGATCGATCCAGGCGACCGAGTAGCGGTACCGGTCGTCGTCGGTGGCGGTGAGCCGGGCCATCAGGTCGTCGAGGTCCGTGGCGCGTTCGGTGTCGACGGACATGAGGGAGGTCTCGACGGGCAGCAGCCGGAGGGTCGCGGCGAGGATGACGCCGGTCAGGCCCATGCCGCCGGTGGTGGCGTCGAAGAGGTCCGTGCCGGGGACGACGGTGTGGATCTCCCCGTCGGCGGTGAGGAGTTCGAGGGAGGTCACATGGCGGCCGAAGGAGCCGGAGACGTGGTGGTTCTTGCCGTGGATGTCGGCGCCGATCGCCCCGCCGACGGTGACGTACCTGGTCCCGGGGGTGACCGGGACGAACCAGCCGAGCGGGAGCAGGACCTCCATCAGGCGGTGCAGGCTGACGCCCGCCTCGCAGTCGACGGTGCCCGCGAGGGCGTCGACGGAGCGGATGCGGTCGAGGCCGGTCATGTCGAGGACGGAGCCGCCGGCGTTCTGCGCGGCGTCGCCGTAGGCGCGGCCGAGACCGCGCGCGATGGAGCCTCGGGCGCCGCAGGCGCGGACGGCTTCGGAGGCCTCCTCGTAGGTGCGGGGGCGGTGCACGCGCGCGAGGGTGGGGGCGGTGCGGCCCCAGCCGGTGAGGGGCTCGTCGTCGGTGTGGGCAGCCATGAAGGCGACCGTATCGCCCGGTCTATGCGTTATGCCGGGTATGCCCGGCGGTTCGTCGAAATGGGTGATTAAAGGAGTGTCAGGAAAGATTGCCGTGCGGTCGGCGTACCGCCGGGCCAGAGTCACCTCTGGTCGACCACCAGAGCGACCACAGCTCGACCGGGTCGACGGCGGAGTCGCCCGGCATCCGGGGAGGCGGAGCCGATGCGATACGCGACCGTGGCCGGGGCCGAGAGGCGGCTGCTGGCAGTCCTGCGCGGCTGCGGGCACCGCGCGCCGGTGGCGACGGCGGCCCGCGCGCTGTCCTTCGGCGGCGAGCACGGCGCCCTCTGGCTCGCCGCCGGGCTCACCGGCGCCGCGGTGGACCCGGAACGGCGCGCCGGCTGGCTGCGCGGCACGGCCCTGATCGCCGGGGCGCATCTGGCCAGCATGGGCGTCAAGCGGGTGGTACGGCGGCCACGGCCGACCACGGCGGAGTACGCGCCCCTGGTCCGCACGGCGGGCCGGCACTCCTTCCCCAGCTCCCACGCGACCTCCGCCGTCGCGGCCGCCGTCGCCTTCGGCGCCCTCCACCCGACGGCCCGCCGCCTCGCCGCCCCCATGGCGGCCGCCATGTGCGCCTCCCGGCTGGTCGTCGGCGTCCACTACCCGACGGACGTGGCGGCGGGCGCCCTCCTGGGCGCCGTGACGGCCACCCTGGGCCGCGCCTGGCTCCGGGCGCCGGGACCCGCCTGCACCCCGCCCCACGCGCGCGTGGTGCCCGTGCCGCCGGTCACCGTGAGGGCCATCGCGAAGGCCGCCGTGAAGGCCGCCCCCTCCCTCCCCGGCGGCCGCCGTGACTGACCGCGCGACCACCGGCCTCGCCGCCGTCCTCGACACACCCGTCCCCGTACGGGAACGACGACGCGGGCGCGCCGGCCGGCAGGCGGCCGCGACGGCAGCCGGGCTCGTCAGGACCGCGCGGCCCCGGCAGTGGGTCAAGAACGTGCTCGTCCTCGCCGCGCCCGTCGCCGCGGGCCAGCTCGTCTCCTGGCACACGGCCGCCCGACTCGCCCTCGTCTTCGCCCTGTTCACGGCCGCGGCCGCCGCCGTCTACCTCGTCAACGACGCACGCGACGCCGCCGCCGACCGCGCCCACCCCGTCAAGTGCCGCCGACCCGTCGCCGCGGGCCTCGTCCCCGTACCCCTCGCGTACGCCACCGGCGCGCTCCTCGCCCTCGGGGCGGCCGTCGCGAGCGCGGTCCTGTGCAACCCCATGACCGCCGCGCTCCTCATCGCGTACCTCGTCATGCAGTTCGCGTACTGCCTGCGCCTCAAGCACGTCCTCGTCGTCGACCTCGCCGTCGTCACCACCGGCTTCCTCATGCGCGCGATGATCGGCGGGGTCGCGCTCTCGATCCCGCTCTCCCGCTGGTTCCTGATCACCACCGGCTTCGGCGCCCTCTTCATGGTCGCCGCCAAGCGCTACTCCGAGGCTGTCCAGCTGGAGGCCGCGCGGGGCGCCACGCGCGCGTTGCTCACCCAGTACACGACCGGATACCTGCGCTTCGTCTGGCAGTTGGCGGCCGGCGTCGCCGTCCTCGGCTACTGCCTGTGGGCGCTGGAGAGCGGCGGCGTCGCCACCGGCTCACTGCTGCCCTGGCGCCAGCTCTCCATGATCGCGTTCATCCTCGCCGTCCTGCGCTACGCCGTCTTCGCCGACCGTGGCGCCGCGGGAGCCCCCGAGGACGTCGTCCTGCGCGACCGCCCGCTCGCGTTCATCGGCCTGGTCTGGGCGGCCATGTACGGCATGGCGGTCGCGGACGTGTGAGGCCGCCGGCCGCACGCGGTATCGGTACGAGAACAAGGGGTACGCGTACGACATGGACTGGCTGACCAAGCTCCCCGTCATCGGACCCTGGGTCACCAGGTTCATGAAGACACACGCCTGGCATTCGTACGAGACCCTCGACGCCGCCCACTGGACCCGGCTCGCCGCCGCCATCACCTTCATCAGCTTCCTCGCCCTGTTCCCGCTGATCGCCGTCGCCGCGGCGGTCGGCGCCGCGCTGCTCAGCAAGGAGCAGCTCGACAAGATCGAGGACAAGATCTCCGACCAGGTCCCCGGCATCTCCGACCAGCTCAACATCGGCGGGCTCGTGGACAACGCGGGGACGATCGGTCTCGTCGCCGGCGCACTGCTGCTCTTCACCGGCATCGGGTGGATCGGCTCGATGCGGGACTGTCTGCGCGCGGTGTGGGGGCTCGACGACAAGGACGAGGGCAACCCTTTCGTACGCAAGGGCAAGGACGCGCTCGTCCTGCTCGGGCTCGGCGCGGTCGGGCTCTGCTCGCTCGCCGCGTCCTGGCTCGGCTCCACCGCGGTCGGCTGGAGCGCCGACCGGGTGGGGATCTCCGGCGAAGGGGCCACCGGGATCCTGCTCCAGGTGGCTTCGGTCGCCGTTGCCGCCGTCGCGGGCTTCCTCGTCCTGCTGTACCTGCTGACACTGCTCCCGGGCGTCCAGCCGCCGCGCCGCCGCCTGTTGGTGGCGGCGGTGATCGGCGCGATCGGCTTCGAGCTGCTGAAGCTGCTGATCGGCGGCTACATGCGGGAGGTCGCGGGGAAGTCGATGTACGGCGCGTTCGGCGTGCCGATCGCGCTGCTGCTCTGGATCAACTTCTCCGCGAAGCTGCTGCTGTTCTGCGCCTCCTGGACGGCTACGGGGTCACGCTCGGCTCCACGCCCTCGGACTCCGGCTTCGGAGAGTCCGGAGCGTCCGGGGCGTCCGCAGCGTCCGGCCGAGGGCGGCGCAGCGGCCAGCGACGGTTGACGAGGAACACGGCCCCCGCGAGCAGCACCAGCACACCGCCGATGACGGCGAGGGCGGTCCCGACGCCCCCGGACTTCCCCGAGGCGACGTTCGAGGCGGTGTCCGGCGCGTTCTTGCCGGGCGCGGGCGTCGAACCGCCGCTGTCGGCGTCCGGGGTCGTCCGCGCCGACTTCGGCGCGACCAGCTCGCCCACCGGCTTCACCTTGCCGGTCGCCGCGAAGCCCCAGTCGAGGAGCCGGGCGGTCTCCTTGTAGACGGCGTGCTGCTCCTTGGAGGACGGGTTCAGCACGGTCACGAGCAGGACCTTGCCGTTGCGCTCCGCAACGCCGGTGAACGTGGAGCCGGCGTGCGTCGTGTTGCCGTTCTTGACGCCGGCGATGCCCTGGTACGCCGGGACGCCGAGGTCTCCGGTCAGCAGCCGGTTGGTGTTCTGGATCTCGAAGGTCTCGCGCTTCTTGCCCGGCTTCTGCTCGCCGGGGAAGGCGGCGCGGGCGGTCGCGGCGTACTCCCGGAAGTCCGCCTTCTGCATGCCGCTGCGGGCGATCAGCGTGAGGTCGTACGCGGAGGAGATCTGGCCCGGGGCGTCGTAACCGTCGGGCGAGACGACATGCGTGTCGAGGGCCTGGAGCTCGTCGGCGCGGGCGTTCATGTCCGCCACGGTCTGCGGGATGCCCTGGTTCATCGAGGAGAGCACCCGCACCGCGTCGTTGCCGGAACGAAGGAAGACGCCGAGCCAGAGGTCGTGGACGGTGTAGGTCTGCTTCTCCTTGATCCCGACCAGGCTGGACCCCGAGCCGAGCCCGGCCAGGTCCTGCGCCGTGACGGTGTGGGTCGCCGTCCTCGGGAACTTGGGCAGGACCGTGTCCGCGAAGAGCATCTTCAGCGTGGAGGCTGGGGCGAGCGGCCAGTGGGAGTTGTGCGAGGCGAGTACCTGCCCGCTCTCGGCGTCCGCGACGATCCACGACCGCGCGCTCAGCTCCTTCGGCAGCACCGGCGCCCCGGGCCCGAGGTTCACCTGCGTCCCGGGCCTGCTGAGCAGCGACCCGCCGACGGAGGACATGAGGGCGGGCGGCTTGGGCTGCTGGTCCTCCTTGTTGTCCACCGGGTCCGCGTGGGCGGGGGCGGCGGCGAGGAGGGGGAGCAGCGCGGCAGCAAGGACCGTGCGAGCGGTCTTCTTCGAAGCAGACACGATCGAAAACGTACAGGCACCACACAGCGAACCAAACCCCGCCCGCCGCTTCACCCGACCCCGACCACCCACACGCACACGCACCCGCTCCACACGCCCCCACACCCCCGCCTGCCCCGGCCGCCCCGGCGCCGGGGCCTGTGCGGCGGGTGGTGATACTGGGGCTATGAAGCTCAGCCGGCCGGTCTCCTGGTTCCTGCTCGCCTTCGGAGTGTGGAGCTGGTTCATCTGGATCACTTTCGTCAAGAATCTATGGAACGACGGGAGCGGTCTCGCCTTCGATGACGCGGGCGATCCGACGGCCTACTTCTGGGTTCATCTGGTGCTCGCCATCACGTCCTTTGTCCTGGGGACGGTGGTCGGTGTGATCGGGTTGCGTGGCGTGCGCGTATTGCGGCGCGAGCGCGGATAGGGGTGGGGCGCGTGCTCGGGTTCTTGCTGGTGGCTGTCGTGGTGCTCGGTCTGCTGGGCGGGGTTCACTGGTACGTGTGGCGGCGCCTTGTGCGCGATGTCTCAGCCCGGGGGAGCGTGGCTCGGCGGCTGGGGACGGGGGCCGCGTTCGTGCTGCCCGCGCTGGCAGTCGCGGCCCTGGTCTCTTCGCGGGCGGGTGCGCCGTTCTGGCTCCAGCAGGTCGTGGCCTGGCCCGGGTATCTCTGGCTGGCCCTGCTGCTGTACCTGACCCTTGCCCTCGTCGTGGGTGAGGCCGTCCGGCCCGTGTTGCGGCGTGTTCTGGAGCGTCGGGCCTCCGCCGCCGCCCCGGCTCCCGCGCAGGCCCCGAGCGTCGTAGAAGCGCCCGCGACCGTGCCCGCTTCCGCGCCCGCCCCGGCGCCGGAGGTGCCGGAGGTGCCGGAAGCTCCCGAGCCGGTTGCCACCGGTGCCACCGCCGTGTCCCGGCGGCTGTTCGTGTCGCGGGTCGTCGGCGGGGCCGCGGCCGCCGCCGCCGTGGGGACCGTCGGGTACGGGACGTACGGCGTGCTGCGAGGGCCCAGCGTCAAGCGGGTGACCGTGCCGCTGGCCAAGATCCCGCGCGCGCTGCACGGGTACCGGATCGCCGTCGTCTCCGACATCCACATCGGGCCCATCCTCGGCCGCGCGCACACCCAGCGCATCGTGGAGACCATCAATTCCACCCAGCCCGATCTGATCGCCGTCGTCGGCGACCTCGTTGACGGCACCGTCGAGAACCTCGGCTCCGCCGCCGAGCCCCTCGCGCGGCTCCGGGCCCGGCACGGCTCGTTCTTCGTGACCGGCAACCACGAGTACTTCTCCGGCGCCGACGCCTGGGTCGACCACGTCCGCGAGCTCGGCCTGCGCCCGCTCCGTAACAAGCGCCTGGAGATCGCGGCCGGCTTCGACCTCGCCGGGGTCGACGACATCGCCGGCGAGAGCGAGGGCCAGGGCCCCGACTTCGCCGCCGCGCTCGGCGACCGCGACCTCGCGAAGGCCGCCGTGCTCCTCGCGCACCAGCCGATCGTGATCGACGACGCCGTCCGCCACGGCGTCGACCTCCAGCTCTCGGGACACACCCACGGCGGCCAGCTCTGGCCCGGCAACTACCTCGCCGAGCTGGCCAATCCGACCGTCGCCGGGCTCGAGCGGTACGGCGACACCCAGCTGTACGTCTCGCGCGGCGCGGGCGCCTGGGGCCCGCCGGTCCGGGTCGGCGCGCCCTCCGACATCACCGTCGTCCAGCTCGCCTCCCGGCAGGCGTGAGCGGAAGAAATGTGCTGAAGGCGTGAGCGGAAGGTGTCACTCATCGCGCCGAGGGTGATACGTACCGTTCGACCTCCGGATTCTCATCCCGGACATATACCTGCATCGTGAAGGTTTCCTCTTCCACTTGTGAAGCCCGTGTGATTGGGTGACGCCATCGCGGCATGGCTCGGCGCCGTCGCGGCAGGGGCGGGCTCGAAAAAAGGAAGCACGGCGATGCGGTCGACGGTCCGTCTTCGGATCCTCATCACTTGTGGAGTTCTGGTGGTCGCCGGAGTGGGCGGCTGGCAGCTGCTCCCCTCGGACGACGTCAGGACCGATCCGATCACCATCGGCACCACGGACGAGGTGACCTCGCTCGATCCGGCCGGTGCGTGGGACGCCGGTTCCTGGGCGATGTACAGCAACATCTACCAGACGCTGCTGAGCTTCAAGCCGGGCGTCATCACGCCGGTCCCGGACGCCGCCGAGAACTGCAAGTTCGTCGGCGCGAAGCTCACCACGTACCAGTGCGAGCTCCGGGACGACCTCACGTTCTCCAACGGTCGCAAGGTGACCGGCGAGGACGTCAAGCACTCCTTCGAGCGGATCCTGGGCATCAAGTCGGACACGGGTCCCGCGCCGCTCTTCCCGACGCTCAAGAACGTCGTGGCCGACGGGCAGAAGGTCACCTTCAACCTGAACAGCCGGGACGCGACCTTCCCGTTCAAGCTCGCCACGGGCGCCGGCTCCATCGTCGACAGCAGCCAGTACCCGGCCAAGAAGGTCCGCGAGGGCGTCACGGCCGACGGTTCCGGGCCGTACGTCCTGAAGGACTTCAAGCCCGGCGAGAGCGCGCGCCTTGAGCCCAACCCGAAGTACAGGGGCGCGGCCAAGGCCGGCAGCACGGTCGTCGTGAAGTACTACAAGGAGTCCGAGCAGCTCGCGACCGCCTGGAAGACCAAGCAGGTCGACATCGCGCACCGCCAGATGCCGCCGGAGTTCCTCTCCGAGGCGGGCAACGGCAAGGACTCCGCCCGGATCACGGAGGCGCAGACCGCCGAGGTCCGCAATCTCTACTTCAACGTGAAGCCCGGCTCGCCGATGGCCAAGAAGGAGGTCCGGAAGGCCGTCGCCGCCGTCATCGACCGTCCGGCCATCGTCACCGGCGCGTACCACGGCACGGTCGAGCCGCTGTACTCCCTCATCCCGCAGGGGTTCAACGGCCACAACACCGCGTTCTACGACGCCTACCCCGAGCCGTCCAAGAAGAAGGCCAAGAGCCTCCTCAAGGACGCGGACATCGAGACGCCGGTGAGCTTCAAGCTCGGCTACCGCAAGGACGCCACGTACGCGGCCGAGGCGAAGGAGCTGCAGCGGCAGCTGGAGTCGACCGGCCTGTTCAAGGTGGAGCTGGTCGAGGCGGAGTGGCAGGACTTCCAGAAGGCGTACGCGAAGGGCGAGTACGACGCGTACCCGGTCGGCTGGCTCCCCGACTTCCCGGACTCCGACAGCTTCACCGCCCCGCTGGTGGGCGCGGGCAACGCCATGCACAACGGCTTCTCCAGCAGCAAGATCGACTCGCTGATCTCGGCGACGCAGCAGTACAGCGACCGTGCGGCGGCCGCGAACGACTTCGAGGACATCCAGACGGAGGTCGCGAAGGACGTGCCGCTGGTCCCGCTCTGGCAGAAGAAGGACTACGTGCTCGCGACCACGGAGGTCGCCGGCTCGCAGTACCTCACCGACGGCACCGGGGTCTGGCGGCTCTGGGAGCTGAGCTGGATCTGACGGAAGGCGGACGCCGGTCCGCCCTGCGTCCGGAGGGGCCCCGAGCCGTGCAACGGCTCGGGGCCTCTGTCGTTCCTCGGCCGTCCCCGGCCGTTCCTCAGGACTCCTTGGCGGTCTTCGCGCGCTTCGGCTTGCCCGAGGCCGCCATGCCCGCCGCCGTCGGCATGAAGTCGGCGAGCAGGTCGTGGGTCTCGCGCACCAGCGGGCGCAGCAGCCGGAAGCGGGAGAGGTGGATCGCGCGGGCGGTGACGGGCGCGAGGCGCTCGACGAGCCGGCGGCTGTTGGCGCAGCCCTCGGAGCGGTCGTACACCCAGAACAGCACCAGGCCCATCTGCTGGAGCCAGAGCAACTGGGGGAGCGGCTCGGCCAGTTCGGGGTCGATCTTGACGTTCGCCCCGGCGATGACCCGGCGGTGGACATCGATCGCGGCCTCGCGCGGGCCCTCCGACTCGGGGGAGAAGGGGCTGAGCGGGCTGTCCGGGTCGGCGGCGTTCTTGAAGAACTGGGACGCGAACTCGTGGTACGGCTCGGCGATGTCGAGCCAGCCGAGGAGGACCCCGCGGATGCGGGCCGTGAGGTCCTTCTCGTCGCTGTCCAGGATGGCTTCGACGGCCGACTGGTGTTCCTGGGCGATCCGGTCGTAGAAGCCCTGGACGAGGTGTTCCTTGGACGCGAAGTAGTAATACGCGTTGCCGACGGAGACCCCGGCCTCCTGGGCGATGGCCCGCATCGTCGTCTTGTCGTAGCCGCGCTCCTTGAAGAGCCGGAGGGCGGTTTCGAGGATCAGCGTGCGGGTCTGCTCGCTCTTCGCGACCTTGGGCTGCGCGGCGGGCTCGGCGGACTCCGCTTGCTCGACGGGCGCCGCGGTCTCGACGGGCTCCGCGGGCTCGGCGGGCTTCTCTTCCTTCACGTCCTTCACAGTCCCCGAGCCTAGCCGGGCGCGCCGGGTGCTTCGCAGCGCCCGTCCTCGCAGGCCGGTCCGCCGGCCTTGATCGCCTCGCGCCACTTGGCGGCGGCGAGGACGGTCACCCGGGCGAAGGGCTGCCCGGCGGGGGTGGCCAGCCAGGCGGCCTTGGGCCGGTGCTCGGCCAGCGCCCAGAGGCAGACGATCCAGGCGGAGGTGGAGGTGTAGATCTGTCCCCGGTCCCCGATCACGGTGATCTCCCTGAGGGTGGCCGCGTGGTCGAGGCCGGGGAAGCGGCGCCTGGCCTCCTGCGAGGCGGCCGGGACGAAGTCGAGCGGCACGAGCTGACGCTGCCGCAGGAGCCAGTGCCGCAGATGGACGCAGAGCGGGCAGTCGGCGTCGTAGAGCACGGTGAGGCTGTGTACGGGGGTGCCGGTCCGGCTCATGCGTCCCCCCTCACGCTTCGGTGACGGGCGGTGCCCAGGGGCCCTTGGCGGCGGGTCCTGTCCAGCCCTGCGGGGGTACCGGCGGGACCTGTTCGCGTTCCATGACGCCCCGCCGGCGGATCTTGTTGAGGACGTAGACGTTGCCCAGGTGCATCACGCCCAGGACGAGGAGGACCACGCCGAGCTTGACGGACAGGGCCTCGAAGAGGGCCCGGGCGTCGAGGACGGCCTTGTCCTGGCTGAGATAGAGGGCGACGAAGCCGAAGTTGACGAGGTAGAAGCCGACCACCAGGAGGTGGTTCACGGCATCGGCGAGCTTCTCGTTCCCGTGCAGGACGTCGGAGAGGAAGATCCTTCCGTTGCGGCTGAGTGTGCGGGCGACCCAGATGGTCAGAGCCACGCTGATCAGCAGGTAGACGATGTACGCGACAACAGTGAGGTCCATGCCCCACCCTCCCTTGAACGCGTTCAAATGCTTTCTGGGCATGACTGTAGACCCCCACTTGAACATGTTCAAGTGGGGGTCCTGGGGTGGTGCTTACTCCGGGTCCACGCCTGTGGACGCCACGCCCGCGAACAGGTCGACGTCCCGCAGCGCCTCCGACAGCGCGAGTGCCGGTACGTCGGTCAGCGCGGCCTCCTCCCAGGCGCCGCGCGCCCCCGCCGTGGCCCTACGCCGCTCGAAGCGGACCGGGCCGGTGGAGCAGTGCGAGGCGAGCCCGGTCTCCCGGGACAGTGGGTCGACCAGCTCGACGAAGAGCCGCGCCCGCCAGAACGCGCCCTCGCCGAAGGGCAGTTCACCCGGGCGCGGCAGCTCCCGCACCATCTCGGCGGAGTCGCCCTCGCTGAAGAACCCCAGATGGTCGCCGGTCCAGCCGCGCTCGGCCATCAGCGCCCTGGCCCGGTCGTAGTGCAGGACCCGGCCGGCGAAGCGGTCGGAGCGCGCTCCGGCGGCCACCTCGGCCGGGGCGAGCACATACACCTCGCGGAAGACCTGCTTGAACGGCTGGGCCTGCTCCCGCCCCGCGAACTCGGCCCGCCACTCGGCGATCTCCTCGTCGTCGGCCCGGACCGGGTGCCACAACCGCAGCCGGGCCCCCGGGGCGACCGGGAGCGCGGTGCCGTCCGCACCGGCCAGGGCCCAGCCGCCGCCGGTCCGCTCGGGCAGCCCCGCCGTCCAGTGCCCGTCGCCGTCCGGGTCGGCCTCCCAGAGCAGCGCCCGGGCGACGGCCCCGGTCACCGGATGGTCGATGTAGTACCGCTCCCAGTCCTCCGTCGGCCACGTCGTCCCCGCCGCCAGATGCTCCTCCAGGCGGGACCGCTCCACGGCCAACAGGGTCCGCAGCTCCTTGAACCCGGCCCGCAGCGGCGTCAGCCGCTCTCCGTGCGCCTCCCGGACCGGCTTCGGCGCGGACTTCAGGACCCGGCCCTGGGGGCCCCGGAACGACAGCGCGGCCACGCCCGGCTCGCTCGCCGAGAGGACCGCCGTGTACTCCCCGAACTCCTCCTCGCGCACCCCGCGCGCGTCGAGCCCGTGCGCCGGGACGCCACGCTCGCGCAGCATCGACGGCGTAAGCCCGGCCCGCCCCGCGACGGTCTCCAGGGCCTTGGTGCTCGCCTTCAGTATCGTCCGGTTACGAACGATTCCCCGGACCCGCCCGAGCCACTGGACGGCCTCCTCGGCCCGTACGCCCTCGAACTCGCCGAGCACCGCCACGGCCGTCGAGGCCAGCGGTTGGCTGCGGCACTCGCCACCGGACCCGCCGAGCCCGGTCCCCGCGTGCAGGGCGACGGTCCCGGTCACCGGAGCCGCCCACGCCGCGTCCAGGTCGAGCGCGGTCCACAACAGCCCCCGTACCAGGCAGGTGTTGGTGTCGCCCGCGATGCCCCGGACGATCACGCCCCAGGGGTTGAGGTCGGCCACCGTGTGCTCGTGCTGTGCGGCGATCCCCTCCAGCAGCCGCCGCACCAGCTCGGCACCGGACTCCGCCTCCGCCAGGAGCGCCGCGGCCCGCCTGCGCCAGGTCCGGGTCGCCCGGACCTTGTCCAGGAGCACGCAGTGCGCCAGGAAGGCGACCACGCCCCTCCCCGCCAGCAGTTCGGCGTGCGCGGCCCGCATCGCCGGACCGTACGCGTCCAGGCCGTCGAGCAGATGGCGCGGCAGCCGGCCCTCGACCAGGGGCGTCTCGCGCCGCAGCAGGGCGTCGATCCGGTCCCGTGGCCCCGCGAACTCCTCACCGGCATGGACCCGCAGACTCTCCAGCGTCCGCCGCAGCGCCCGCAGGCGCGGCCGGTCGTACTCCTCGACCTCCTCGGCCGCCGCGAGCGCGATCGGCACCAACGACCCGAACTGGTTTCGAAGTTCGTGCGGCGCGACCTTGGCCTCCGGCCCCGCGAGCCGCCCGAGCAGCAGGTCCGACTCCGCCGTCGACCAGCCGAGCTCCTGCCCCGCCAGCCGCTCCAGCGCGCGCTCCAGGAGCGGATCCCGGCCCCGGCACGCCCGCAGGTGCATCAGCAGCGCGCACTCCCGCCGCTCCACCGGGTCCAGCCCGTCCACCAGCGCCTGAACCGCCCCGCCCTTGTCCTCTCCGGCCTCCCCGTGCTTGTCCGACTCCAACGCCGCGTTCAGCCTGAGCCCCAGGCTCGTGGTCCCCACCATGTGTACGACGGTAGGGGACGCCACCGACAACGCCTCCCCCCGCGTCCCCCTGGGCGACGAGACTGGCACGGCCGAGGCCCGCTACTCCTTGAACGCCGCCCCGACGATCCCCATGACCCGTTCCGTCTCCCGCGCGGTGTCCTGTCCTGTCGTGAGCGTGGAGTAGACGACGACGCGGCTCAGGTCCGGGGTGGCGAACACCCCGCTCGTGTACCCCCGGTTGGTCCCCGTCTTGCCCCAGACCACCGGACCGCCACCGGGCGCCGGGGTGCGCATCAGGCCGCCGTAGCTGAAGCGCGCGTCCGGTATCGGCGGCATCGTGAACAACGACGCCCGCTCGGCCGGGCGGTGCAGGCCGCCGCGCATCAGCACGTTCATGAAGCGCGTCAGATCGCCGGCGGTGGAGACGAGACCGCCCTCGGCCCACGCCCAGTCGTCGGCGGGCAGACGGGTGTGGCGCAGTCCGAGCGGCCGCACGATCCGGTCGCGCAGCTCCGCTCCGTACGACCGGCCCGTCGCCTTCTCGATGACCAGGCCGGCGAGGAAGTAGTTGATCCCGTTGTACTGCACGGTCGTGCCTGGCGTCGTCGGCGTCCCGCAGGAGACCGCCGATCTCACGACTTCGACCGGCGTCCCGGGCCGGACGCACTGCGGCTTCTGCAGCCCGCTGATCCGGACCATCGCCCCGCGCACGGACGGCTCGGGCAGCCCCGCGAGAGCGGCCCGTAGCGCGGCGGTGTCGATCGAGCCGTGCGCCTGGGCGTCGAGCGGGGCGGCAGCCCGTTTCCACGTCGGCGCCGCAGCCGCGGCCGGCGCGCTCGCCGCCCCGAGCGCCACCACGCTCACCAAGGCGGCCCCCGCCGCGACCGTTGCCGTCCAACGCGCTTTGCCCGTCCATGCGTTCGTCATGGATCAAGGCTCCCGCCGCCGGCCCGCGCGAGCCATCGGGGACACCCCTCGCCGAACCCGGAAGCCACCCCGACGTACCGCTGAGCCAGCCCCCTAAGGAACCCTCAGGCCCTCATCCTCGGACCCTCAGATGCTCAGCGACCGCGCGTAGTTCAGCTGCCCCATCACCCAGTGGATGGTCTCCGGCCCCCTCGCCGGGATCATCGTGGCGTGGTGGCGGCCGCCGCTCGTCACCGTGACCTGGATGAAGCCGGTCGTCTGCTTCTCCTTCATCAGCAGGAACAGCAGACCCAGCAGGCACAGCACGAAGAAGATGATGGCCAGCACGATCGCGACCGTCGGGATCTTCTCCTCCGTCCGCGACATGTCCATCACGTTCCACACCGCGCCCCTGAGCGGCATCTGACCGGCCGGGGTGATGATCTGGTCCCCGACGACCGTGATGTCACCCAGGCTCAGCAGCGGCGCGCCCCCGGCCATCCCCGCCGGCGGGTACTGCGGCGGTACCGGCAAGCCGCCCGCGAGGGTCGGCTCGTAGCCGCCCGGCGTCCCCGCCTGCGGATACCCGTAACCGGGCGTCCCCGCCTGCGGATAGCCGTAGCCCGGGCTCCCCGGCTGCTGCCCGGGCCCCCACTTGTACTCACCGTCCGCGTAAGGATTCGGCTCGCTCATCTCTCCCCGCTCTCTCCAGCGACAGCTGCCTGCGGCCACCAACGACAAAGCCCGCTCCTGCACGCCTGAGCGTACAGAAGCGGGCTCGCCACACTGACCAGGTGTCAGAGACGACCAGGTGTCAGAAGCGGCCAGGTGTCAGAAGCGACGCGTGATCAGCGCGCGCTTCACTTCCTGAATGGCCTTCGTGACCTCGATGCCACGCGGGCACGCGTCCGTGCAGTTGAACGTCGTGCGGCAACGCCACACGCCGTCCTTGTCGTTCAGGATCTCCAGGCGCTGCTCGCCGGCCTCGTCGCGCGAGTCGAAGATGAAGCGGTGCGCGTTGACGATCGCGGCCGGGCCGAAGTACTGCCCGTCGTTCCAGAACACCGGGCAGGACGACGTGCACGCGGCGCACAGGATGCACTTGGTGGTGTCGTCGAAGCGCTCGCGGTCCTCGGCCGACTGCAGACGCTCACGCGTCGGCTCGTTGCCCTTGGTGACCAGGAACGGCATGACGTCCCGGTACGCCTGGAAGAAGGGCTCCATGTCGACCACGAGGTCCTTCAGCACCGTGAGGCCCTTGATGGCCTCCACGGTGATCGGCTTCTCGGGGTTGAGGTCCTTGATCAGCGTCTTGCAGGCGAGCCTGTTCTTGCCGTTGATCCGCATCGCGTCCGAGCCGCAGATGCCGTGCGCGCACGAGCGGCGGAAGGTCAGCGTGCCGTCGACGTCCCACTTGATCTTGTGAAGGGCGTCGAGCACACGCTCCTTCGGGTCGATCTCGATCTGGAAGTCCTCCCAGACCGACGCGTCCGACACCTCGGGGTTGAAGCGCCGGACGCGCATCGTGACCGTGATGTACGGGGAGGCGGCGGACTCCGCCTCGACCTTGTCCAGTACGGGGGTAGCCATCAGTACTTACGCTCCATCGGCTGGTAGCGGGTCTGGACGACCGGCTTGTAGTCGAGACGCACGGTCTCGGAGCCGTCCTCGCCGACCTCGCGGTACGCCATCGTGTGGCGCATGAAGTTGACGTCGTCGCGGTTCGGGTAGTCCTCGCGGTAGTGACCACCGCGGGACTCCTTGCGCGCCAGGGCCGAGACGGCCATGACCTCGGCCAGTTCGAGCAGGTTGCCCAGCTCGATCGCCTCGAGGAGGTCCGTGTTGAAGCGCTTGCCCTTGTCCTGGACGGACACGTTCTCGTAGCGCTCGCGCAGTTCGGCGATCTTCTCGACGGCCGTCTTGATGGTCTGCTCCGTACGGAACACCATCACGTTGGCGTCCATCGTCTCCTGGAGCTCGCGGCGGATGTCGGCCACCCGCTCGCTGCCCGTGGAGTTGCGCAGCTTCTCGATCTGCGCGACGACGAGGGACTCCGGGTTCTCCGGCAGCTCGACGTAGTCGTGCTTGGCGGAGTACTCGGCGGCGGCGATGCCGGAGCGCTTGCCGAAGACGTTGATGTCGAGCAGCGAGTTGGTGCCCAGGCGGTTGGCGCCGTGCACCGACACGCAGGCGACCTCGCCGGCCGCGTACAGGCCCGGGACGACGGTGGTGTTGTCCGCGAGGACCTCACCCTCGACGTTGGTCGGGATGCCGCCCATGGCGTAGTGCGCGGTGGGCTGGATCGGGATCGGGTCCGTGTACGGCTCGATGCCGAGGTACGTACGGGCGAACTCGGTGATGTCCGGGAGCTTGGCGTCGAGCTGCTCCGGCGGGAGGTGCGTCAGGTCCAGGTAGACGTGGTCGCCCTCGGGACCGCAGCCGCGGCCCTCGCGGATCTCCGTGTAGATGGAGCGCGAGACGACGTCACGGGACGCGAGGTCCTTCATGACCGGCGCGTACTTCTCCATGAAGCGCTCGCCGTCCTTGTTGCGGAGGATGCCGCCCTCACCGCGGGCGCCCTCCGTCAGCAGGATGCCCATGCGCCAGATGCCCGTCGGGTGGAACTGGAAGAACTCCATGTCCTCCAGCGGCAGGCCGCGCCGGTAGCAGGCCGCCTGGCCGTCACCCGTCAGCGTGTGCGCGTTGGAGGTCACCTTGAAGAACTTGCCCGTGCCGCCGGAGGCGTAGATCACGGCCTTGGCCTGGAAGATGTGGATCTCGCCGGTGGCCAGCTCGTACGCGACGACGCCGGCGGACTTCTTGACCCCGTCGACCTCGACGAGGAGCTGGTCCAGGACGTAGAACTCGTTGAAGAACTCCACGCCCTCCTTGACGCAGTTCTGGTACAGCGTCTGGAGGATCATGTGGCCGGTGCGGTCCGCGGCGTAGCAGGACCGGCGGACCGGGGCCTCGCCGTGGTTGCGGGAGTGACCGCCGAAGCGGCGCTGGTCGATGGTGCCGTTCGGGGTCCGGTTGAACGGCAGGCCCATCTTCTCCAGGTCGAGGACGGCGTCGATGGCCTCCTTCGCCAGGATCTCGGCGGCGTCCTGGTCGACCAGGTAGTCACCGCCCTTGACCGTGTCGAAGGTGTGCCACTCCCAGTTGTCCTCCTCCACGTTGGCGAGCGCGGCGGCCATGCCGCCCTGCGCGGCGCCCGTGTGGGAGCGGGTGGGGTAGAGCTTCGTCAGGACTGCGGTGCGGCTGCGCTTCGTCGACTCGATGGCGGCGCGCATGCCGGCGCCGCCGGCTCCGACGATGACGGTGTCGTACTTGTGGATCTTCATGACGTGGATTACCTCAGCCCCGTGCCTAGCGGATGTTCGGGTCGAAGGTGAAGATCACCAGCGTGCCCAGAAGGATGGTGAACACCGTGGCGGTGTACAGCAGGCCCTTGAGCCACAGGCGCGTGTTGGCCCGCTCCGCGTAGTCGTTGATGACCGTGCGGAGGCCGTTGGCGCCGTGCAGCATGGCGAGCCAGAGCATCAGGAGGTCCCAGACCTGCCAGAACGGCGAGGCCCAGCGGCCGGCCACGAAGGCGAAGCCGATCTTGGAGACGCCGCCGTCGAGGAAGAGCTGGATCAGCAGGTGGCCGAGGACCAGGACGACGAGGACGATGCCGGAGAGGCGCATGAAGAGCCACGCGGCCATCTCGAAGTTGCCTCGGGTCGCCCGCGGCGTCTTGCCGGTGCGCTTGCGGGGGGCCTCGATGTACGGGGCCGGGTTGTCCACGTCGTAGTGGGCGCCGCCCTCGACGGGACCGATCGCGGAAGTGGTGTCAGCAGACATGTCTGGCGTCAGCTCCCGAACAGTTCACGTGCGGCGTGGCCGAGGACGGGGTAGATCGAACCCGCCATCAGCACGACCCAGATGCCCACGACGGTCCAGAGCATCTGCTTCTGGTAGCGCGGGCCCTTGGACCAGAAGTCCACGGCGATGACCCTGAGGCCGTTCAGCGCGTGGAAGAGGATTGCGGCGACGAGGCCGTACTCGAGGAGTGCGACGATCGGCGTCTTGTACGTGGCGACCACTTCGTCGTAGGCCTCGGGGGAGACGCGGACGAGAGCGGTGTCCAGCACGTGTACGAACAGGAAGAAGAAGATGAGGACGCCGGTGACTCGATGAGCCACCCAGGACCACATTCCTTCCCGGCCGCGGTACAGCGTTCCAGCCGGCACGGAAAAACCCTCCGGGAGCGGGGATCAGGGTCGGCCGGCTTCAGTGTCGGTCTGACCCGGCCGGGTACGGTCCACCGGCCCTGGTCATCGTAGCGACGACTTGTCGGTTCGCTCGCGCGGGGTCGATAGGTGTGATCAAAGAGGCACGGAAGGACTACGGACGGGCTATCACCTCGGCCCCGTATCACCGCATTCCGGACGCCCGTACGGCCGTCTGCGCTCGGTTCGCGGCCGCGCCGAGGTGGTGGGCGAGCCGCCCGCGGGCCAGCCGGCGCAGTTCGTCGGCGGCGACCACGCGCTCCTCGTCCGGTTCGTTGGCGAGCCGGGAGCGGATGCCCGCGAGGACCTGGTCGAGGCGCTCACCGGGGCGTACGCCGTCGAGGCTGATCACGAAGGCGTGCCCGAAGCGGCTCTCGTACGCGGCGTGGGCGGCCCGCAGGGCGGTGTGGGCGGCGGGCGGGGCGTCGGGGTGGGGCGTGGCCGAGGACTCGGCGGCGAGCGCCCCGTCGCGGTCGGCGACGGACAGGTCGTACCCGGCCTCGTCGGCGGCGGCGAGCAGCGCGTCGAGCGTCGGGTACGGCCGGTGCGCGGTCACCCGTTCGGCCCAGCGGTGGCTGTGGCAGCAGGTGAGCAGCAGCTCCTGGGCGGCGGCGGCCGGGAGGGCGTTGAAGCGCGCGAGGGGATCGTGATCGCCGTGCGTGGCGGGTGCGGGTATCGCGGGAGTGGTGGCAGGGGCCGCGGCGGAGCCCAGGTTCCGGTTCCGGGAAGGGGCGCGGGTGTCGCTGGTCAGCGTGGGCTCCGGGAAAGGTGGGGTGGGTGTGACTCAACGTTATCGATGGGGAGGGAGAACTGTCCGAAGGATGCGCGAATTTCACCCGGAAGGGAGAGTTTCGGAACGTGTGCGTGACGTTCGGGCACCGGTTTCGGGCCCATTCCGGACCCGTTCCGGATCCATTCGGGACCTGTTCGGGATCCATTCCCGACCCGTTCGGGACCCGTTTCGCACCCGTTTCGGACCCAGCTCCGGACCCAGCTCCGGACCCAGCTCCGGACCCAGCTCCGGACCCGGCTCCGGACCCATCCCCGGATCCATCCCCGGATCCATACGGTCCTCGAACGTGCCTCGAATGGCCCCACCCCGCCCCCTGAGGGAGGATTCCGAGTGATGCGCTACGCCATACGAAGGGCCCACGCGGGCCCCACACTCCTCGCGGCCGTGGTGGCACTGGCCACCGTGACGGCCTGCTCCAGCGGCACGTCCGAGGGTCCGGCAGGACCGACCTCCGGCGTCGGTACGCCGTCCCCCGTGACCAGCGCGGCGGCGAGCACGCCCCCGCCGAGCCCCACGCCCACCCGGACGTACCCCCTCTCGTCCGCCCCGCTCACCGTCCCCGCCGTCCGCGCCCACGAGGCGGCGCGCGGGCCGGGCTGGCGCCCCACGCCCGAGGCCGGGGTCGTCGTCGCGGCGGGCAGCGAGGGCCTCGCCGACGAGGGCAGGCTGCTCGCGGGGGAGCTCAAGATCGCGTACCGGGGCGCCGTGGCGGCCCGCGCGGGCGACGTCGAGCTGGCCCTCGGCGGCGCGGGCGCCCCCGAGTCGTACACGCTCACCACCCGCGACGACCGGGTCCGGATCACCGGCCCCGACCAGGCGGGCGTCTTCTACGGGACCCGCACGCTCAAGCAGTCGGTGAACGGCTCCGGCGCCATGCCCGAGGGCACGGTCACCGACGCGCCCGCCAAGCCGCAGCGCGGGCTCAACCTCGACATCGCCCGCAAGTTCTTCACGGCGGAATGGATCGAGGCCCGGCTGCGCGAGATGGCCGACCTCAAGCTCAACCAGTTCGGCCTGCACTTCTCCGACGACCAGGGCTTCCGCATCGAGTCGGACACGCACCCCGAGATCGTCTCGGCCCAGCACCTCACCAAGGCCGAGGTGCGCCGCATCCTCGCCCTCGCGCAGACCCTGCACATCACGGTCGTGCCCGAGATCGACTCGCCCGGACACCTCGGCGCGGTCCTGCGCGCCTACCCGGACCTGCGGCTGCTCAACGTCCAGGGCGTGCCGCGCCAGGGCGCCATCGACATATCCAAGCCCGCCTCGGCGAAGCTCATCGACGAGCTGCTGCGCGAGTACGCGGGCCTCTTCCCCGGCGGCTGGTTCCACGTCGGCGCCGACGAGTACCAGGCGCTGACCGTCCGCAACCCTGCTGCCTCCTACCCGCAGCTGGCCACGGCGGCGCGCGAGAAGTACGGCCCGCAGGCCGGTGTCCAGGACCTCGCGGAGGGCTGGCTGAACGACCGCGCGGCGGTGGTGCGCGGTACGGGCAAGGTGGCGAAGGCCTGGAACGACGGGTTCTTCCGGGGCGGTGTCGTCACCGCCGACAAGCGCATCGAGGTCGAGTACTGGACCGGCAAGGAGATCGGGGCCCGGCCGCCGATCGAGTACCTCCAGGAGGGCCGGAAGGTCGTCAACCTGAACGACGAGTTCCTCTACTACGTCCTCGGCGAGCCGAACCAGTTCACGTACCCCACGGGCCGCCGGATCTACGAGCAGTGGACCCCGCTGGTCCTGCGCGGCACGACGCCCGTTCCGGCGCGGTACGGGCCCCAGATCCTGGGCGGCCGGTTCGCGGTCTGGTGCGACCTGTCCCAGGCGCAGACGCCGGCGCAGGTCGCCGACGGGATCCGGATGCCGCTGACGGCGACGGCGCAGAAGCTGTGGGACGCCCGGACGCCGACGGCGAGTTGGGACCAGTTCCGGGCGCTCGCGGTGAAGGTGCGCGACTGACGGGCGGCTGACCAGCGGTTTCCCCATGGACGGGGCGGTTCCGTTGGCGTACGGTCCCGTTCGCGACGGCCGCGCGGCCGCGCCGGCGCCTCGGGGAGGGGCGCCGATCACCCGTGGGGGGTTCGCTCGACCATGCTCCGCAATCCCGTCGGCCTGTCCTACGCCGTGGTGGCGCTGCTCGCGGCGCTCTCCGTGGCCGACGCCGCGCTCTTCGTCTCGGCCCTCGACGTGCGGCTCCTGATGACCGGCAGCCCGGAGGACCACCCGGATCCCGCGGGGTTCGGGCACATGGGCGTCGACGTCGTGGCGGTGCTCCAGGTGCTGATCCAGCTGGCGCTCACCGTCGTCTTCCTCGTCTGGTTCTTCCGGGTCCGCAAGAACGCCGGGGTCTTCGCGCCCGATGTGCACAGGGGCGGGCCCGGCTGGGCCATCGGCGCCTGGTTCGTCCCGATCGCCAACCTCTGGTGGCCGCGGAGTGTCGCGGCGGGCACCTGGCGGGCCAGCCGCCGGGACCCGTACGGCGACGCCAAGGGCGAAGGGGAGTCGTTCGCCGTGCTCAACTGGTGGTGGACGTTCTGGATCCTGACGGATGCCATGAGCACCTTCGCGACCTGGGTGTACGACGACGCGGACACGGTCGAGGAGTTCGCGGCGGGGTCCGGCTTCCTCATGGGGGCGGCCGTCCTGGACATCGTCGCCGCCGTCCTCGCGATCCTCTTCGTCCGCCGCCTGACCTCTATGCAGCACAGCAAGGCCACTGGCATGATTTCGGCCGCGTAGTGACGTAATCACGCCAGGTGGCGCAGTAAGAGGCAGTGCCGCGACCGCGACGGGAGGCCTCGATGAGCCTGCTGGAACTGATCGACCGGGCCGACGAGCGGAGTCTGGCGGCTGCCGGGCTCGCTTGTCTGGACCGCTGTCTGCCGCTGCTCGCCCCCGAGGGCGAGGACGTGCTTCGACCTGTCTGGGCCGCGGTGGCCCGGGGGGACGGCGAGGCGTGGGGCGAGGCGGTCGCCAAGGCCCGGATCGAGCTGGACGGTACCGGTACGGCGGGCCCGGCGGCCGGGCTCGTACGCGAGATGCTGGGAACGGCGCCCGCCGAGTGGGCCGAGGGCGCGCTGCGGGTCTGGGCCGCCGGATGTTCCGTCAGCGCGCTCGCCCTGCACGGCCGGTACGAGGCCGCCGAGGTCACGGACGAGCTGATCGAGCGGTGCCGCGCCGGTGACCCGACCGGGGCGGGGCCGCTCCTCGCGGGCGAGCTGCGCAGGCAGCAGTCGGTCCTGGAGTCCGTCGCCCACGGGCCGACCGGTCTGCGCCGGGCCCGCGAACTCTCCACGGAGGGCGGCCGGGTGCTCCGCGCGGTCGTCTCCCGCCGGGCCCGTACGGCCTGAGACGTACGCGTACGGAGGAGGCCGGTCGCCCGGCCTCCTCCGCCTACCCGCTACTCCGCCGGCTTCACCGCGAGCTGCTCGATGGTCGCCGCGATGTCCGCCTCCGCCCGCGCCTTGTCGAGGCCGAGGCCCGTCAGGACCCCCTCGCCGTCCTCGAACTCGAGCAGCGCGAGCAGGACGTGCTCGGTGCCGACGTAGTTGTGGCCGAGCCGGAGCGCCTCGCGGAAGGTCAGTTCGAGCACCTTCTTCGCCGCCGCGTCGTACGGGACGAGCGCGGGCACTTCGTCGGCCGCGGGCGGCAGCGTCGGAGTGATCGCCTCGCGCAGCCCCTCGGGCGTCACGCCCTGCGAGGCCAGCCAGAGCACCGCGAGCCCCTCGGGCTCGGCGAGCAGGCCGAGGGCCACGTGCCCGGGGGCGATCTCGGCGTTCCGGGCGGCCGTCGCCTCGTTCTGGGAGGCCACGACGACGTTCCTGGCCCGGGGGGTGAAGCGGCTGAACCCGGCGTTCGGGTCCATCTTCTCCGTGTCGGGGTCCTTGGGGACGAAGCGCTTCTGGGCCGCCTGGCGGGTGACGCCCATGCTCTTGCCGATGTCGGTCCAGGAGGCGCCGGAGCGCCGGGCCTGGTCGACGAAGTGTCCGATCAGGTGGTCGGCCACGTCGCCGAGGTGGTCTGCCGCGATCACCGCGTTCGACAGCTGGTCGAGCGCGTCGGTGTTGGTCTTCTTGATCGCTTCGATGAGGTCGTCGAGCCGGACGGGGATGGTCATACCGACTGGGTTCGTCATGAGTGCAACCCTAGGTTGACAGTCTCGAGGTGTCAACCGTCGGTTGACAGTCGGCGGGGTGTGCGAGGGCACGGAAGGGCGATCGCGGCGAGAGGAGTGGCCCTGAACTGGGCGGAATTCGGGCGGAAGGCGGGCGAAGTCCCGCGGAAAAGGAGGACGACCGGGGCCGCCACCCCCCACAGGAGAGGCCCCGGTCGTCGTCCGCGGAGCCGCAGCACGGCCCCGTACTCCCTTCAGCGCCATACAAGCGTTTTCTGTCACACCGCGGCCGACCCCCTGCCCATGTCCCAAGTTGGTTGCAAGTTGCACAAAGAGCGGACGTACGTGGACGCTGTGGCCGAGAAGCACGTAGCGTCTGCTGGGTGCCGACCGGTACGGCGGTGGTGACCAGCCGTGATGACGAACAAGGGTGGGGAGTGCTGGGGGAGGACGCGGAGCTGACAGCCGCGGTGCTCGCTGCGCAGGACGGGAACGAGGACGCCTTCCGTACTGTGTACCGCGCCGTGCATCCCCGGCTGCTGGGCTATCTGCGTTCGCTCGTCGGTGACGCCGACGCCGAGGACGTCGCCTCCGAGTCCTGGCTCCAGATAGCCCGCGACCTCGACCGCTTCAGCGGCGACGCCGACCGGTTCCGCGGCTGGGCCGCCAGGATCGCCCGCAACCGGGCGCTCGACCACATCCGGATGCGCGGCCGACGCCCCGCGACCGGTGGCGACGAGACCGAACTCACCGACAAACCCGCCGAGTCCGACACCGCGGACGAGGCACTGGAAGCACTCGCCACCGGCGACACCATGCACCTGATAGCCCAACTTCCGCAGGACCAGGCCGAGGCCGTGGTCCTCCGGGTCGTGGTCGGCCTGGACGCCAAGAGCGCCGCCGACACCCTCGGGAAGCGCCCCGGCGCGGTACGGACCGCGGCCCACCGCGGCCTGAAGCGGCTCGCCGAACTCCTCGGCGACGAGGGCGACGGCGGCGCGGCTTCCCTCGGGGGAGTACCGCCGCAGCGCGGTCGCAGGCCGGGGGTCCAGGCCCCCGGTGGTGTGACGCAATCGCGCGCGCGGACGCAGAAGGACATGTGATGGCCGACGAGCGGTACCAGTGGCTCGACCAGGAAGCCGCGGAGAACCTGCTGCGCGGCGAACCGGTCGACGCCGTCGACGATCACACCCGTACCGAGGCGGACCGGCTGGCCGGCGCCCTCGCGGAGGTCCGCCCGGCGCCCCTGGCCCACGCGGTAGACGTCGAACTCCCCGGTGAGGCGGACGCCCTCGCCGCCTTCCGCGCGGCCGCCGCCGAGCGGGGCCTGACCCTGCGTTCCGGCCCCCATGCCTCGCACGCCCCGCCCGCCCCACAGGCCGTCGCCGAACTCGACGCGGTACGGATCACCCAGGCGCGGGCCGCCCGGCGCTGGGGCCGCTCGCTGCGGTACGGACTCGCGGCCGCCGTCGCCGCCGTGGCGGTCGGCGGGGTCGCCGTCGCCTCGGGCTCCGGCATGCTGCCGTTCACCACGGACGGCCCGGCTCCGGCCGGCTCCGTTTCGGCGGCGGACACCCCGGGACCGGTCTCCTCGCACTCCCCGGACTCCTCGGAGTCGCCGGGGCCGCGCGTCGACACGGTCACGCCCTCCGTGCCCGGCACCGGCGACCAGAGCCCGCCCGGCGCGTCCCCCTCGGCGCCGCTCACCCCCACGCCCTCGGGCACGACCGGCTCCGGCGACGGCACGGGTGCGCCCGACGGTTCGGGCGGCAAGGGCGGGGCCGGCGGCACGGGCGACGGCACCCCGGAACCGGAGAAGAGCACTCCGGCGGGCAAGGACGGCGAGACCACCGGCGCCAAGCTCACCAAGGCCTGCCAGGACTTCCGCGCGGGCCGCATCGACGAGACCGCCAAGCGCCGGCTCGCGCAGTCGGCCCGCACCGGCGAGACCCTGCGCCGCTTCTGCGACCGGGTCCTGGCCGACCCCAACCGCTCGGACGGCGACGACGGCTCGGGCAAGGGCGAGAGCGGTGACGGCAGGGGCGGGTGGGGCGACAGCCGTACCAAGGACCGCGCCTCCGCTCCCTCCGCGACTCCCGGGCGGGTTCTGGCCCAGAACCGGGCCTCCGACCCCGCCCCCACCCGTCTCGCGGACCTGCTCGGAGTCCCTTCGATGAACACGGTGTGACACTTTTCGGCCTGTCGGCGCAGTACAGAGTGAGCCGACTGGTCATCGGCCGCGCGTGAGCCGGGGTTCCCCCCGTACCTTCGGCTCCGCGCACCGGCGCGGGTGGGACACGTTCCCCCGGTCCCACCCGCGCCCCTTACCTCCCGTGCCCGGTGACTACCAGTGCACGACGACCTTGTCGCCGACCTTCACCTGGTCGAAGAGCGCGGTGAGCTTCGTCCGGTCCCGTACGTTGACGCAGCCGTGCGAGGCACCGTTGTAGCCGCGGGCCGCGAAGTCCGCCGAGTAGTGCACGGCCTGGCCGCGGCTGAAGTACATCGAGAGCGGCATCGGCGTGTGGTACAGCTTCGACCAGTCGTTACGGACCTTGCGGTCGACCTGGAAGATGCCCTCGCGGGTCGGGGTGTTCTCCGAACCGAAGCGGACGTCCATCGACGAGACGACCTCGCCGTCGATCATCCACGCCAGCGTGCGGGTCTCCTTGCTGATGCACAGCACCCGGCCGGTCATGCAGCGCGGGTCCGGCGTGTCCAGGGTGTTGCTGGTGGCCGGCTTCAGCTCGGCGGACGTCGGCTTACGGGTCATCGCCGTCAGCTTCTGCCAGGTGACCTCGTCCACCGAGCCGGTCTCCGGCAGCTCCCGCTTCTTCTGGAAGGCCATGACGGCCTTGCCCGTGATCGAGCCGTAGAAGCCGGTGGGCGCCCGGTCGAAGTAGCCGATCTGGCGCAGCCGCGCCTGCAGCTCGCGCACCTTCTCCGTCTCGTCCCCGTCCTTCATCAGGACCTTGCCGACCGGCTGCGGGGTGGTGGCGGAGGCGCTGGGCGTGGCGGAGGACGGCTTGTCGTCCGTGGTGGGCGTACCACTGGGGGACGTCGACGGCTCCTCCGTGGCAGGGGCGGAAGCGGAGGTCGACGGCTTCCCGCCGGTCGACGGCGAGGCGCTCGAACCCCCCGAGCCTCCGGCCGCCTGGGCCGTACAGCCCGTGGCGATCGCGACGGCCACCGTGGCCATGAGTGCCCTGCCCACGACTGCTCTGCGTATGAAGGAAGAACGGCGCATCTGTAGCCCCCCGGGAATCAGCTTGTGTACCTCTTGGATGCTTCCCGCGCGCCCTTGGTTGCGCACCGGGCGGCAGCCCGGACCATGCTGTGACACAAGCGAGATCTCAACGAGAGGCGCGACGCATGGTGCGCGAGTCGGAGTCGGGACTGCCCATCGAGCCGGTCTACGGACCGCAGGCCCTGGCCGGGTGGGATCCCGCCGAGAGACTGGGCGAGCCGGGCACGTACCCGTTCACGCGCGGGGTGTACCCGACCATGTACACCGGCCGGCCCTGGACGATGCGGCAGTACGCGGGTTTCGGCACCGCCGTCGAGTCCAACGCCCGCTACCGGCAGCTGATCGCGAACGGCACGACGGGCCTCTCCGTCGCCTTCGACCTGCCGACCCAGATGGGGCACGACTCGGACGCCCCGATCGCGCACGGCGAGGTCGGCAAGGTCGGGGTCGCCATCGACTCGATCGACGACATGCGGGTGCTGTTCGACGGGATCCCGCTGGGCGAGGTCTCCACGTCGATGACCATCAACGCGCCCGCCGCCCTCCTCCTGCTCCTCTACCAGCTCGTCGGTGAGGAACAGGGCGTCCCCGCCGAGCGGCTGACGGGCACGATCCAGAACGACGTGCTCAAGGAGTACATCGCGCGCGGCACGTACATCTTCCCGCCCAAGCCCTCGCTGCGGCTGATCGCGGACATCTTCAAGTACTGCGGCGCGGAGATCCCGAAGTGGAACACGATCTCGATCTCCGGCTACCACATGGCGGAGGCCGGTGCCTCGCCCGCGCAGGAGATCGCGTTCACCCTCGCCGACGGCATCGAGTACGTCCGTACCGCCGTCGCCGCCGGGATGGACGTGGACGACTTCGCGCCCCGGCTCTCGTTCTTCTTCGTGGCCCGGACGACGATCCTGGAGGAGGTCGCCAAGTTCCGGGCGGCCCGCCGGATCTGGGCGCGGGTGATGCGGGAGGAGTTCGGCGCGGAGAACCCCAAGTCGCTGATGCTCCGCTTCCACACCCAGACCGCCGGGGTGCAGCTCACCGCGCAGCAGCCCGAGGTCAACCTCGTCCGGGTGGCCGTCCAGGGCCTCGCCGCCGTCCTCGGCGGTACGCAGTCGCTGCACACCAACTCCTTCGACGAGGCCATCGCCCTGCCGACGGACAAGTCCGCGCGCCTCGCGCTGCGGACGCAGCAGGTCCTCGCGTACGAGACGGACGTGACCGCCACCGTCGACCCGTTCGCCGGCTCGTACGTGGTGGAGAGCCTGACGGACGAGGTCGAGGCCGCCACGCTCGATCTGATGCGGAAGGTCGAGGATCTTGGCGGCGCGGTCGAGGCGATCGAACGGGGCTTCCAGAAGGGCGAGATCGAGCGCTCCGCCTACCGGATCGCGCAGCAGACCGACAGCGGCGAGCGGGTCGTCGTCGGCGTCAACCGGTACACGATCGACGTCGAGGAGCCGTACGAGCCGCTGCGCGTCGACCCGGCGATCGAGGCCCAGCAGGCGGAGCGGTTGGCGCGGCTGCGCGCCGAGCGCGACGGGGCGGCGGTGGCCGCCGCCCTCGCCGGGCTCCAGCGGGCGGCGCGGGGCACGGAGAACGTCCTGTACCCGATGAAGGACGCGCTCAGGGCGCGGGCGACGGTCGGCGAGGTCTGTGACGCGCTGCGGGAGGTCTGGGGGACGTACGTCCCGAGCGACACGTTCTGAACGGCGCCTCTTCTGAACTGCGCCCTTCTGACCGGCGCCCGTCTGAACGGCGCCCTCCTGAGCTGCGCATTCCGAACGATCTTCCGCGATACGAAACGGGGAAGCGAGTTGTCGTACCCCCGTGCGAGACTCGCCTACATGCTGGGTGTCACCGATCTTCCGACCTATCTCGTGGGCCTCGTCCTCATCATCCTGCTGCCGGGGCCGAACTCGCTGTACGTGCTGTCCGTCGCCGCCCGCAAGGGCACGCGGACCGGGTACAAGGCCGCCGCGGGCGTCTTCACCGGCGACGCGGTGCTGATGACGCTGGCCGCGCTCGGCGCGGCCTCGCTGCTCCAGACCACGCCCCTGCTCTTCATGATCGTGAAGTACGCGGGCGCGGGCTATCTGGCGTGGATGGCGTACGGGATGATCCGGTCGGCCTGGTCGATGTGGCGCTCCCGGCACGACGCCGCCGACGAGGAGGGCGCGGGGGTCGCGGCCGACGCGGGGGAGAACCCGTACCGCAGGGCGCTGATCATCAGCCTCTTCAACCCGAAGGCGATCCTCTTCCTGATCTCGTTCTTCGTGCAGTTCGTTGACCCCGGGTACGCCTACCCGGCGCTGTCGTTCCTCGTCCTCGGCACGCTGCTCCAGATCAGCAGCTTCCTCTACCTCACGATGCTCATATTCGGCGGCACCAGGCTCGCCACCGCGTTCCGGCGCCGCAGGCGCCTCTCGGCCGGCGCGACCACCGCCGCGGGCGCCCTCTTCCTCGGCTTCGCCGCGAAGCTCTCGCTCAGCAGCACCGCTTGATCCCGACACTGTTGTGAGGCTGCCTCCGCTGCGCGGGGCTCCTTCCCCACCCCGCCCCTTCCCGAACTGGGGGCAAGCCCTCAGGCCCCGTACGGCCTGCGGCCGTGTCCTCAAGCGCCGGACGGGCTGATTTTCGCCCGCCAGGGCAAAATCCAGCCCCGCCGGCGCTTGAGGCGCGGGGTCCGGGGCGGAGCCCCGGTTACGGGAAGGGGCTGGGTGGGGAAGGGAGCCCTCCTACCTCGCCAGCACCCGCTTCAGCTTCAGGGCCCGCCGGGCCAGCCTGCGGACCTTCGGGTGGCGGGGGACCGGGATGCCGCCGGGGAGGCCGAGGACCGTGAGGCGGCGGAGCTTGAAGTAGTGCCGGGTCCGCTCGGCGAAGGGGCCCGAGAGGTGGCGGACCGCCGCGTCGCGCAGGTCCGGGCGGATCTTGGGCTGCATCGCGAAGCCGACCGCCGCGACCAGGCCCGCCAGGGCCTCCGCGTCCCAGTCCGCGTCCGGGGCCTGCGCAGCCTGCGCGACGTCCGCCTCCAGGTCCGGGACGAGCGCGTCGACGAGGGTCGCCGGGACGCGGTTGCTGTTCTGGTACGGGGTCAGCCGTTCCAGGAGCATCCGGGTGCCGACCCGGGCCACCGGGATCCCGTAGAAGGCGTGCGCCGTCATCAGCGCCGTCGAGAAGCAGCCCACCACCAGGGCGGGGCGCTGCTCCCGGTACACCACCTCGGCGAGCACCGGCCGGTCCAGGACGGTCAGTTCGGCGCCGAGCGCCTCCGCCTCCTGGGCGAGCCGCCGGGTCCAGGCGTCCGGCGCCGTGGGGTGCGGCTTGAAGACGAGCCGCCGGTGCCCGCGCGCGATCGCGCCCCGGACCATCCGTACGTGCAGCTCCTCCTCCTCGGCCGGGCTGAGCAGCGAGAGCGCCGCCAGGTACTGGCCGAGCAGCAGCGCCGGGCCGTCCTCACCGGAATCCGAGGGAGCGGCCGAACCCGCGAGCTCCGCCACCACCTTGGTGAACGCCTCCGCCGGCACCACCTCCGCCTCGGGCCCGAACTCGCCGAGCAGCAGCGGCGCGAGCCCCGGCACCAGGTCGAGGTGGAGCAGCCGCCGGACCCGCTCGCCGACCAGCGGGTCGATCTTGTTACGGGTGGGGCCGTAGCTCATCAGGCCGTCGGCGTACACGTCGAGGACCGCCTCGGGGAACAGCCGCGCGATCGTCAGCGCGGGCGCCACCTGCACGGACTCCAGGGCGATCTCGATCCGGTCGTCGCCGAGGTCCCAGATCTTCCGCAGATGGCGTTCGAGCAGCGGTACGTCGTCGTTCCGCGGCGACCAGCCCGCCGGGTGCAGCGGCTCGATGGCCTCGTTCCAGGACAGTACGGTGTCGAAGCGCCCGCGCAGCTTCTCGAAGCCGGGCATCTCGTCGAGGGCGGGCGTGGTCTCCGGTACCGCCGCGTTGTTGCCGACGAGCAGCAGCCGCCGGTCGGCCGGGCCGAAGCAGCCGCTGTCCAGGGCGGCGGCCAGCGTCGCCGCGCCGTACAGCGTGGAGGCGTAGAAGATCTGAGTGGTCCTCACGCGGCGACCCCCGAGCCCGTGGTCCGGGCGAGGGAGCCCGCGCGGCGCCGGCGCAGCTTGCGCAGCCCGCCCGCCCGCTCCTCGTCCATCGAGGACAGCGCCTCGCCGAGCACGTCCTGGGGCATGCGCTTCAGCGCCGCCGCACTCATCGAGCGCAATTTCTTCGCCACCGCCGGTTCGAATCGTTCAATGGAGGAGACGTGGTGCGAAATGAGGGCGCAATACGTACGGACGGCTTTCGGGAGAAGCCGCTCCGCGTCCACGTCGTTCGCCGTTTCTTCGATCACCTGATCGAAAGCCCGGATGAAATCGAGTTGTCGGATATCGCCGATCTGCGTGAGAGAAGTGGAGACGCCCCGACGGTAGAAGATCCCGAGCGTGCTCACCGCCGCGAAGGACTCCGCCTCCCGGTGCAGCTTCCAGATCCACGGCCGGTCCTCCGCCGTCCGCAGACCGGGGGTGAAGTGCAGCAGCCCGCGGTCGAGCAGCCGCCGGTGGTACATCCCCGCCCAGGCGTACGGGTAGTCGACGGAGGTCGTCCGGTGGGCCGGCAGGATCGCGTCCCGGGGGCGCAGCACCTCGTTCCGCAGCCCGATCGGAGCGCGCTTCACCGACCGGACGCGGCCCGTGTTCACCACGTGGTCGGTGCGGACGAAGTCGCAGCCGAGCCCGTCCATGGCCGTCACCAGGCGGGTCAGGTGGCCGGGGGCCAGCCAGTCGTCGCCGTCGAGGAAGGCGAGGTACTCGCCCCTGGCGGCGTCGAGACCGGTGTTGCGCGCCGTGGCGAGACCCTGGTTCTCCTCGTGTCGGAGCAGGACGGCCCCCGGGATCTCGCGCGCGGCCCGCTCGAGGATCTCCGGCGTTCCGTCCGTCGAGCAGTCGTCGACGAGCAGGAATTCGAAGTCCTCGCGGGCATTCGCGCGCAGGCTTGTCAGGGTGTCGGGGGCGTATGTCTGCACGTTGTAGAACGGCACGACGACGGAGAGCTTGACCACCCGGCCGACGCTAGGCGCCGGTCCGGCCTTCGTTCTGGACGACAGAGGGATGTTCGGTGAACACGAAGAGGCGGGCGCCTTAACCGCCCCCGATCCTGTCCGTTTTCAACGTGCGGGAAGGCTCTGTTCACCGTTTGTTGTGGCTCAGTTGGGCCACCGAACGAATTGCCTATCTAGCGTCCTCGACGTGCCAGCAAGTACACATGAACGAGTACGCATTGCCGTACTCGCCGACTCGGACACCCGGTGGAAATGGGGCGCGCTCACCGCGCGCCGTATAGCGGCTTCCGAGCCCACCGGATTCGTCCTGCGAGGTCGGGCCACTCCCACCGCACGCCAGCTCGCCGAGACCGGGGTGTCCGACACACCCCCGCGCGAGGTGACGGGCGCGGAGTTCCTTCGTGAGGTACGGGACGGAGCGTACGACCTCGTCGTCCTCGCCCTCGTCGGCGGCACGGTCCGCGCGGTCCTCCAGGGGATCGCCGACCTCGGCCTGGAACGCCGCCCGGTGATCGTCACCGGCTATGTCGGAGTCGTCTACGAGAAGCTCGCCGACGGCCTCCTGCTGCGCCACGGCGCCGACGTCGTCCTCGCCAACTCCCGCCACGACGCGGAGCGTTTCCGCGCCGTGTACGAAGGAGTGGGCGCCGACGCCTCCTCGGTGGTGGAGGCCGCGCTGCCGTTCCTCGGCGGCGCGCCCTACGCCCCCGAGGCCGGCCGGGACACCCTCGTCTTCGCCGCCCAGCCGTCCGTGCCGGTCACCCGCGCCGACCGCGCGTACCTGCTCCGCAGGCTCGTCGACCACGCACGAAAGCACCCGGGCCGTGAGGTGCTGCTCAAGCTCCGCTCCAAGCCGGGCGAGCACACCACCCACCTGGAGGAACTGCCGTACCAGAAGCTGGTGCGCGACCTGGACGTCCCGCCCAACTTCCGCCTGGTGTACGGGCACATGGGCGAGGTCCTGGACCGCACCGACCTGATGGTCACGGTCTCCTCCACGGCCGCGCTCGAAGCGCTGCACCGGCGGATCCCCACGGCGATCCTCAGCGACATGGGCGTCCGCGAGGTCCTCGGCAACCACCACTTCATCGGCTCGGGGCTGCTGACCTCCTTCGACCGGCTCGACGCGGACATCCGCCCGAAGCCGGACGAGGAGTGGCTCTCCCGCCAGGGCGTGGCCGCCGACGGTTCGTACGAGAAGGCCTTCGACGCGGCCCGCGAGCGGGTCGCCGAGCTGCTCGCCGGACCCGCGCTCCCCCCGATCGACCCCTACTACACAGCGGAGACGGCCCCCGGCTACCTGCCCGGGATCCTCGCCCGCCACCGCCTGGACGTGACCGCGACCCCGACCCGCGACAGCGGGCTGCGCCGGATCGTCCGGGAGGCGGCGCGGGGCGCGTACCGCCACGGCGTCCAGCGCGTGGCACCCGTCATCCGCCGTCTTGGAGAACTCTGATGACCACGACCGTGCTTGCCGTCATCCCGGCGCGGGGCGGTTCCAAGGGCGTCCCCGCCAAGAACCTCGCCCCGGTCGCGGGCGTCCCACTGGTCTCCCGCGCCGTCCGGGCCTGCCTGGACGCCCGCCTGGTCACCGACGTCGTCGTCTCCACGGACGACGCGGCGATCGCCTCCGCGGCCCGCGCGGCCGGCGCCGAAGCGGTCCACCGCCCGGCGGCCATCGCGGGCGACACCGCGACCAGCGAGTCGGCCGTCCTGCACGCCATGGACGCCTTCGAGGCGACCAGCGGCCGCCGCGTGGACGTGGTCCTCCTCGTCCAGTGCACGAGCCCCTTCATCACGGCGGAGGAGGTCAACGGCACCGTCGAGCGGATCACCGAGGGCGGCGCCGACACGGCCTTCACGGCCGCCCCGAGCCACGGCTTCCTGTGGCGGGAGACCCGCGAGGGCGGCACAGGCGTCAACCACGACAAGGCCTTCCGCCCCCGCCGGCAGGACCGCGAGCCCGAGTACCTGGAGACCGGCGCCGTCTACGCGATGGCCGCCGAGGGCTTCCGTACCCACAACCACCGCTTCTTCGGCCGTACGGAGATCGTCGTCACCGACCCCCTGCGGGTCCTGGAGATCGACGACCCGCACGACCTGGCCCGCGCCCGCGCCCTCGCACCGCTGCTCGACACCCCGGTCGTCCCCGGCTTCGAGGACATCGACGCCGTGGTCCTCGACTTCGACGGCACGCAGACCGACGACCGCGTCCACCTCGACTCCGAGGGCCACGAGTTCGTCTCCGCGCACCGCGGCGACGGCCTCGGCATCGCGGCCCTGCGCCGGGCCGGCGTGCCGGTCCTGATCCTCTCGACCGAGCAGAACGCGGTGGTCGCCGCCCGCGCCCGCAAGCTCCAGATCCCCGTCCTGCACGGCATCGACCGCAAGGACCTCGCCCTCAAGCAGTGGTGCGAGGAACAGGGCATCGACCCGCAGCGCGTCCTCTACGCCGGCAACGACGTCAACGACCTCCCGTGCTTCCACCTCGTCGGCTGGCCCGTCGCGGTGGCGAGCGCGCACGACTCCGTACGGGCTGCCGCCCGTGCGGTGACCCTCACCCCCGGTGGCTCAGGCGCCGTCCGCGAGATCGCGGCGTGGCTCCTCGGGCCCGAGCTCCTCTCCCCCAACCGCTAAGGAACACCAGAACCATGACCTCTCGCCTCCGCACCTTCGGCAGCAAGACCGCGGGCCCCGGCCACCCCGTCTACGTGACCGGTGAGATCGGCATCAACCACAACGGTGACCTGGAGAACGCGCTCGCGCTCATCGACGTGGCCGCCGAGGCCGGCTGTGACGCCGTGAAGTTCCAGAAGCGCACGCCGGAGATCTGCACCCCGCGCGACCAGTGGGACATCGAGCGCGACACCCCCTGGGGCCGGATGACCTACATCGACTACCGCCACCGCGTGGAGTTCGGTGAGGACGAGTACCGCGCCATCGACGAGCACTGCCAGAAGCGCGGCATCGACTGGTTCGCCTCCCCGTGGGACACCGAGGCCGTCGCCTTCCTGGAGAAGTTCGACGTCCCGGCCCACAAGGTCGCCTCCGCCTCCCTCACGGACGACGAGCTGCTGCGCGCCCTGCGCGACACCGGCCGCACGGTCATCCTCTCCACCGGCATGTCGACGCCGAAGCAGATCCGTCACGCGGTCGAGGTCCTCGGCTCGGACAACATCCTGCTCTGCCACGCGACGTCCACGTACCCGGCGAAGGCCGAGGAGCTCAACCTCCGCGTGATCAACACGCTGAAGGAGGAGTACCCGAACGTCCCGATCGGCTACTCCGGCCACGAGACGGGCCTGCAGACCACGCTGGCCGCCGTCGCCCTCGGCGCCACGTTCGTCGAGCGTCACATCACCCTCGACCGCGCCATGTGGGGCTCCGACCAGGCCGCGTCCGTCGAGCCGCAGGGCCTGCAGCGCCTGGTCCGCGACATCCGCACGATCGAGACCGCGCTCGGTGACGGCGTCAAGAAGGTCTACGAGTCGGAGCTCGGCCCGATGAAGAAGCTCCGCCGGGTCCAGGGGTCTGTCGCCGCATGACCGGCCGGCTGGCGTTCGTCGAGAGCCCTGTCCAGCTCCTGAACGTCCTGGAGTGGGCGCACGCCCAGACCCTCACCGTCGGGGGCACGACCGCCCCCGACGGCCGAGGGGCCGCGATACACGCGGCCGAGCAGCCCGGGGGCCCGACGGCCCCCGCCGCCGACGCGCGCACCGCCCGCGTCGGCGACCAGGCCGGTCTCCCGGCCGACGGCCAGGTGCCCACGGGCTCCACCGCGCTGGGCTCCACTCCCGCCAGCTCCCAGGGCCCGCAGGGCCCTTTCGGCCCCCAGGGCCACGAAGTCGCGTCCGAGTTCACGCTCGTCGTGCTCTCGCCGACCGACCCGATGTCGCGCGGCCAGCTGCGCCGGATGGCGCAGCTGGCCCGCGACGACGGGTTCACCGTCCGCTGGCAGGAGGCCCGCGGCGGGCGCGGCTCGCTCACGCGGACCCTGCGGGAGCTCGCGCCCCTGCTGCGGTCCGCGGAGCGGATCATCGTCGGGGACCCGTTCTCCCGTTACGTCCAGCTGCTCCTGACGCTCTTCGCGCCCAAGCACCTCACCGTCGTCGACGACGGCACCGCGACCATGGAGTACGCCGCCCAACTGGCCCGGGGCGAGCGCCTCGTGCGCTGGCACCGGCGCGGCGGCAGCCGGGGGCCGCGCGAACTCGTGCTCGCCCCGGTCACCGCGGCCGCGCGCCGCAAGCTCGCCCCCAACGGGCGCCGTACGGTCGAGATCTTCACCTCGCTCCCGGTCGAGGCGCCGCCCGGGACCACGGTCACCCGGAACACCTTCGCCTGGACCCGGTCCCGCTTCGGCCCGCCCCGCATCACCAAGGGCGCCGACCTGGTCGGTACCTCGCTGGTCGAGACGGGCGTGGTCGACGCCGACCAGTACGCCCTCGCCGTCGCCGAGCTGGCCCGCGTCCACGGCGCGACCCGCTACTTCGCGCACCGCAGGGAGTCCACCGAGAAGCTGCACCGGATCGCGGTGGAGACCGGTCTGGAGATCGTCCGGCCCGACCTGCCGCTGGAGCTGATCGCCCGGCGCGGCCCGATCGGCCGTACCGTCGTCAGCTTCCCCTCGACCGTCGTGCACACCCTGCCGCTCGCGCTGGTCGGCACCGGGGTCAAGGTCGCCGTCTGCGAGATCGCGCCCGAGTGGCTCCGGGAGACCGCTTCCCCGCGGGCCCAGGGCTTCCTCGCCGGGGTCACGGGCACGGCGGCGCACGAGGTGGACCGGCTGACCGCCCAGTCGAGCCAGGCCGCCCAGTCCACACAGGCCGCCCAGCCCGCCCAGCCCGCACAACGGCTCGAATTCGGGTGAGCTTACCCAGAAGGGATGGCGGTCAAGCCTGCCGAACCGAGATTTTTTACCCTATCGGGCTGAACTTTTCGTGATCAACGGGCAGTTGGTCTCCGAAGGGGCCTACCCTTCAAAAGGTGAACCAGTTGAAGTCCCGTGAGCCCGGCTCCGTCGCTCTGCCCGGAACGCTGTCCCCCTCGCTGCGCGGCGAACTGATCGCCTTCCGTCGCGACTTGCACATGCACCCCGAGCTCGGCAACCAGGAGTTCCGTACGACCGCGGCGCTGAAGGCGCGCCTGGAGGCCGCCGGACTGGCGCCGAAGGTCCTCGCGACGGGCACGGGACTCGTCTGTGACATCGGCACCTGGGACCGGGCCCGTCCCATGCTGGCGATCCGCGCCGACATCGACGCGCTGCCCATCCCGGACGTCAAGACCGTCGCGTACCGCTCCACCGTGCCCAACCGGGCCCACGCATGTGGACACGACGTCCACACCACCACCGTCCTGGGCGCCGGTCTGGTCCTCGCCGAGCTCGACCGGCAGGGGCTGCTCCCCAACGCCGTACGGCTGATCTTCCAGCCCGCCGAGGAAGTGCTGCCCGGCGGCGCCGCCGACGCCATCGAGTCCGGGGTCCTGGACGGGGTCGGCCGGATCATCGCCGTGCACTGCGACCCGAAGGTGGACGCGGGCCGCATCGGGCTGCGCCCCGGCCCCATCACCTCCGCCTGCGACCGTCTCGAAGTCACCCTCGACGGTCCCGGCGGCCACACGGCCCGCCCGCACCTCACCACCGACCTTGTCACCGCCGCCGCCCGGATCGCCATCGACGTGCCGGCGCTGCTCGCCCGCCGCGTCGACGCCCGCTCCGGACTCGCGGTCACCTGGGGCCGGATCGCGGCCGGCCATGCCTGCAACGTCATCCCGCAGCACGCCGAGCTGTCCGGCACCGTCCGCTGCCTCGACCTGCCCGGCTGGCGCGAGGCCCCGGACCTGGTGCACGCGGCGATCGACGAGATCGCCACCCTGCACCGCGCCAAGTCGACCATCAACTACGTGCGCGGAGTCCCCCCGGTCGTCAACGACCCGGTCATCACCGAGCTGCTCGGAAACGCGATGACCGCCCGGCGCGGCCTGTACGCGATCGAGGACACCGAGCAGAGCCTCGGCGGCGAGGACTTCTCCTGGTACCTGGAGCACGTCCCGGGCGCCATGGCCCGCCTCGGCGTCCGCACCCCCGGTGACACGACACGCCGGGATCTGCACGCGGGCGACTTCGACGTGGACGAGGAGGCGATCGAGGTCGGCGTCGAGCTCTTCACCGCCGCCGCCCTGATCGACGCGGCTCCGAAGCGCTGACGTCCGGGCCTGCCGGGCCGGACCCGGACGGCCGAAACGCCGTTCATCCATTCGGCCCAACGGCCCGCGCGTCGGTGCGCGGGCCGGGTCCGAATCCCGTCAAGGGCGTGTATAACCGGCGGTGCTGGGTCGGTCGCCCCAGGTGGCCCTTCTTAACGGTCTTCCTGGCCGGTTCGCGACGATCCGATAACGACTCATGAACGGGTCTTTAACTGACATCTACGCGCGTTACGATCCACGCGAAACCAGCGCCGGAAGAGGCGCTTTCGGTCAGTCTCGAAGGGACCCTCCTCTTGCGCCGGGTATCCAAGATCGTTTCCGCGTCCATCGCGACTGCGGCCCTCGCTCTCACCGCCACCGCTTGCGGTGAGTCGTCCACCGAGTCGAACTCCGACTCGGGCACCATCAAGGTCGGCATGGCCTACGACGTCGGCGGCCGTGGCGACAACTCCTTCAACGACTCCGCCGCGCGCGGGCTCGACAAGGCCAAGGCCGACCTCGGCGTCGAGACCAAGGAGCTCACCGCCAAGACCGGTGAGACCCCGGCCGACCGCGAGCAGCGCCTGGCCTCCCTGGCCGAGGGCGGCTTCAACCCGGTCATCGGTGTCGGCTTCGCCTACAAGGACGCGATCGACAAGGTCGCGGCCAAGTACCCGAAGACCACCTTCGGCCTGGTCGACTCGGTCTCCGAGGCGAAGAACGTCGACTCGATCGTCTTCACCGAGGAGCAGGGCTCGTACCTCGCCGGTGTCGCGGCGGCGCTCAAGTCCAAGGACGGCAAGATCGGCTTCATCGGCGGCGTCGACATTCCGCTGATCAAGAAGTTCGCCGCCGGCTTCCAGCAGGGCGTCAAGGACACCAAGCCGGACGCCTCGGTCCAGATCCAGTACCTGTCCACCGGCACGGACATGTCCGGCTTCGGCGCTCCCGACAAGGGCAAGGCCGCCGCCAAGGGCATGCTCGACAAGGGCATCGACGTCATCTACGCCGCCGCGGGCGGCTCGGGCGCCGGCGCCATCGAGGCCGTCGCCGCGAAGCCGGGCACCTGGGCGATCGGCGTCGACTCGGACCAGGCCAAGGACCCGGCCCTGTCGAAGTACGCCGGCTCGATCCTGACCTCGGTCGTCAAGAACGTCGACACCGGTGTCTTCGAGCTCATCAAGTCGGTCCAGGACGGCAAGCCGATCACCGGCACGCACGTCTACTCGCTGGCCGAGGACGGTGTCTCGCTGACCACCACGGGTGGCCACCTCACGGACATCCAGGCCCAGATCGACGAGGCGAAGAAGAAGATCGTCGACGGCCAGATCAAGGTCGCCACGACCCTCTGACATCCGTCGGAGGGGGGCCCGGAGAGCGGCTTCGGCCGACACTCCGGGCCCCCTTCACACGTACCCCCGTGGGCAGTTGAACGATTTTCCTGATGCTACGCGCGTAGCGCGCGGCCCACAGGGTATTTTTCGCCACCGACAGCGCCTGCGTTCCCGTCTCGTCCTCCTCACGCTCCCTGCCTAGGAGAGTGCGTCATCAAAGCCTCCAGCCCCAGCAGTCCGAACGCCGTAGAACTCCGCGGCATCACCAAGCGTTTCCCCGGAGTCGTGGCCAACCACGACATCGACATCACCGTGCGCCGCGGCACCGTGCACGCCCTCGTGGGCGAGAACGGCGCGGGCAAGTCGACCCTGATGAAGATCCTGTACGGCATGCAGAAGCCGGACGAGGGCACCATCACGGTCGACGGCGAGCAGGTGACGTTCCACAGCCCCGGCGACGCCATCGCGCGCGGCGTCGGCATGGTGCACCAGCACTTCATGCTCGCGGACAACCTCACCGTCCTCGAGAACGTCGCCCTCGGCTCCGAGAAGCTCTACGGCATCGGTGACAGGGCCCGCGCCAAGATCAAGGAGCTCTCCGACGCGTACGGCCTCGGCGTCCGCCCCGACGTCCTCGTCGAGGACCTCGGCGTCGCCGACCGCCAGCGCGTGGAGATCCTCAAGGTCCTCTACCGCGGCGCCCGCACCCTGATCCTCGACGAGCCGACCGCCGTGCTCGTCCCGCAGGAGGTCGACGCGCTCTTCGACAACCTGCGCGAGCTCAAGGCCGAGGGCCTGACGGTCATCTTCATCTCGCACAAGCTGGGCGAGGTCCTCTCGGTCGCCGACGACATCACCGTCATCCGGCGCGGCACGACGGTCGGCACCACCGACCCGAAGCACACCACGACCAAGCAGCTCGCCGAGCTGATGGTCGGCGCGGAGCTGCCCTCGCCGGAGACCCGCGAGTCGACGGTCACCGACGTGCCCATGCTGACGGTCAAGGACCTGTCGCTGAGCGCCGTCGACCCCGACGGCGTGGTCCGCGCGGTCCTCGGCGGGATCACCCTGACCATCCACAAGGGTGAGGTGCTCGGCATCGCCGGCGTCGAGGGCAACGGTCAGTCCGAGCTCGTCGACACGATCATGGGCATGCGCAACGCCGACCGCGGCGTCGTGACCCTGGACGGCGCCGACATCTCCTCCGCGCCCACGCGCAAGCGGCGCGAGGACGGCATCGGCTGCATCCCCGAGGACCGCCACCGGCACGGTCTGCTCCTGGAGGCCCCCCTCTGGGAGAACCGCATCCTCGGCCACGTCACCGAGAGGCCCAACTCCAAGGGCCCCATCCTCGACCTCAAGGCCGCCCGCAAGGACACCGAGCGGATCGTGCGCGAGTACGACGTCCGTACCCCCGGTATCGACGTCACCGCGGCCTCCCTCTCCGGCGGCAACCAGCAGAAGCTGATCGTCGGCCGCGAGATGAGCCACAACCCCAAGCTGCTGATCGCCGCGCACCCCACCCGGGGCGTGGACGTCGGCGCGCAGGCGCAGATCTGGGACCAGATCCGCGAGGCGCGCCGCGACGGCCTGGCGGTGCTGCTGATCTCCGCCGACCTGGACGAGCTGATCGGCCTCTCCGACACCCTGCGCGTCATGTACCGCGGGCGTCTGGTCGCCGACGCCGATCCGGCGACCATCACCCCGGAGGAGCTCGGCTCGGCCATGACCGGCGCCGCCGCCGGTCACCTTGAGCACGATGAGAGCCCTGAGGGCACCGACGGCCCGGAGGACGAGGCCCGATGAAGAAGTTCGACAAGGAGCGGGTGCTCCTCGGCATCGCGGCACCGCTGCTCGCGATCGTCGCCGCCTTCCTGATCACCGCCCTGGTGCTCGCGGCCACCGGCAAGGAGCCGTTCAGCGCCTTCGGGATCATGTTCGACTACGGCATCAAGTCGGACAGTCAGGTCTACATCATCAACAAGGCGACGACGTACTACCTGGCGGGCATCGCGGTGGCCATCGGCTTCCGCATGAACCTGTTCAACATCGGTGTCGACGGCCAGTACCGTCTCGCCGCCTTCTTCGCCGCCGCCGTCGGTGGCGCGCTGACCCTGCCGGGCATCGTCCAGATCCCGCTGATCATCATCACCGCGATGATCGTCGGCGCCATGTGGGCGGGCATCGCCGGTGTCCTGAAGACCACCCGGGGTGTCAGCGAGGTCGTCTCGACGATCATGCTGAACTTCATCGCGACCTCGATCATCGCCTACCTCCTCCAGCCCGGCCGCCTCGGCCACCTGGACGCGGCCGGCACCAAGGTCGCCACCACCCCGCTGCCGGAGTCCTCGCACTTCTTCGAGTTCCCGACCACGCCGACCCCGATCTACGGCTTCGTCGTCGTCGCGGTCATCGCGGGCATCGGGTACTGGTTCACGCTCTCCCGCACCCGGTTCGGCTTCGACCTGCGCACGGTCGGCCAGTCCGACACGGCCGCCGCGGCCAGCGGTGTGAACGTCAAGAAGATGGTCGTCACCTCCATGCTGATCTCCGGCGCGATGGCCGGTCTGATCGGTATGCCGACGCTGCTCAACGACAGTTACGAGTTCGGCGGCGACTTCCCCGTCGGCATCGGCTTCACCGGTATCGCCATCGCCCTGCTCGGCCGCAACCACCCGATCGGCATCGCGCTCGCCGCGATCCTCTGGGCCTTCCTGGAGCGTGGCGGCCAGCAGCTGGAGTTCGAGGACTACGACAGGGAGATCGTCGGCGTCATGCAGGGCGTCATCGTTCTCTGCGTCGTCATCGCCTACGAAGTCGTCCGCCGCTACGGCCAGAAGCGCCAGCAGCGTCAGGTCGGCGAGAAGCTCGCGGCCCAGGCCCGTTCCAACAACTCGACGGAGGTGTCGGCGTGAGCGCCACGGCGACTTCCACCCCGCCGCCCGCCGCGCCCAAGGCGGCCGGTGGCAAGGGCGGCCGCACCCGCCTCTCCCTGCCCTGGATCCTGCTGATCGTGGCGGGCGGGCTCATCGCCCTCTCCGCCGTCCGGGTCATCACCGGCGCGCAGGACCTCACCTCGGCCGGCCAGATCAGCGCCGCGCTCTCCCTCGCCGTGCCGATCGGCCTCGCCGGTCTCGGCGGCCTGTGGTCCGAGCGCGCGGGCGTGGTCAACATCGGCCTCGAAGGCATGATGATCCTCGGCACCTTCTTCGGTGCCTGGGCCGGCTGGCAGACCAGCCCCTGGATCGGCATCCTCGCCGGCATCCTGGGCGGCATGTTCGGCGGTCTGCTGCACGCGGTCGCCACCGTCACCTTCGGTGTCGACCACATCATCTCCGGCATCGCGATCAACATCCTCGCGGTCGGCATCACCACGTACTTCGCCAAGCTCTGGTTCAACTCCGGCGAAGCCGCGGCCAAGGGCGGCAGCCCCAAGCAGTCCCCGCCGGCCGAGGACATCACCTCGATCACGATCCCGGGCCTGTCCGACTGGCTGGCCGACATCGAGAAGCACCACTGGTTCCTGATCTCGGACATCGCCGGCATCCTCGGCGGTCTGGTCACCAACCTCTCGCTGGTCACGATCCTCGCCGTGCTTCTCGTCATCGCCACGTTCTTCGTGCTGTGGAAGACCTCGTTCGGTCTGCGCCTGCGCTCCTGCGGCGAGAACCCGATCGCCGCCGAGTCCCTGGGCGTCAACGTCTACAAGTACAAGTACATCGCGGTGATCGTCTCCGGCGGTCTCGCCGGTCTCGGCGGCGCCTTCCTGTCGCTGGTCACCTCGCACATCTACAACGAGGGCCAGACCGGTGGCCGCGGCTACATCGGCCTCGCGGCGATGATCTTCGGCAACTGGCGGCCGGGCGGCCTCGCCATGGGCGCGGGCCTGTTCGGCTTCGCCGACGCGCTCCAGCTGCGCAGCGGCGGCGAGTCGGTGCACGCGCTGCTCCTGCTGCTGTTCGCGGTCCTCGTGGCGATCGCCGCGTGGAAGGCGTACAAGAAGCGCTGGATCACCTCGTCCATCGCGATCGTCATCGGCGTCGGCGTCTTCATCTGGTACCTCGGTACCGACACCGTCCCGGTCGAGTTCGTCGGCGCCACGCCGTACGTCGTCACCCTGCTGGTGCTCGCGCTCTCCGCGCAGCGCCTGCGGATGCCCAAGGCGGACGGCATGCGGTACCGCAAGGGCGAGGGCAAGTGACCACGCCCGTCACCGAAGCCGACTGGGAGGCCCTGCGGGAGGAGGCGAGGGACGCCATGTCCCGCGCCTACGCCCCGTACTCGGGCTACCCGGTCGGCGCGGCGGCCCGGGTCGACGACGGCCGCACGGTCTCCGGCTGCAACGTGGAGAACGCCTCGTACGGCCTCGGGCTGTGCGCGGAGTGCGGCCTCGTCTCGCGGCTCCAGGCCACCGGCGGCGGCCGGCTGACCCACTTCGTCTGCGTGGACGGCGAGGGCGCGCCCCTGGTGCCGTGCGGACGGTGCAGGCAACTGCTGTACGAGTTCGGCGGCCCCGACCTCGTACTGGAGACCCCGGCGGGCTTCGTCACGCTGGCGGAGATGCTCCCGCAGGCCTTCGGCCCGGACCACCTGGCCAAGTAGTACCTAGGAGCGGCCCTTCCGGCACCATGGGAGGGCCGCTCTCTCCTCTTCCCCCTCTATGCGCGTAGAAAGAGGCACCACCATGGACGTCATCTCCGTCATCCGCACCAAGCGGGACAAGGGCGAGCTGAGCCCGGAGCAGATCGACTGGGTCATCGACGCCTACACCCGCGGCGTGGTCGCCGACGAGCAGATGTCCGCCCTGGCGATGGCGATCCTGCTCAACGGCATGAACCGCGCGGAGATCGCCCGCTGGACCGCCGCGATGATCGCGAGCGGCGAGCGCATGGACTTCTCCTCGCTCTCCCGCCCCACCTCGGACAAGCACTCCACCGGCGGCGTCGGCGACAAGATCACCCTGCCGCTCGCCCCGCTCGTCGCCGCCTGCGGCGCGGCCGTGCCGCAGCTCTCCGGCCGGGGCCTCGGCCACACCGGCGGCACGCTGGACAAGCTGGAGTCGATCCCGGGCTGGCGCGCGCTGCTCAGCAACGCGGAGATGCTGAACGTCCTGGACACCACCGGCGCGGTGATCTGCGCGGCGGGCGACGGCCTGGCGCCGGCCGACAAGAAGCTCTACGCGCTGCGCGACGTCACGGGCACCGTCGAGGCGATCCCGCTGATCGCGAGCTCGATCATGTCGAAGAAGATCGCCGAGGGCACGGGCTCGCTGGTCCTGGACGTGAAGGTCGGCTCGGGCGCGTTCATGAAGACCATCGAGGACGCCCGCGAGCTGGCCTCGACCATGGTGGGCCTGGGCACGGACAGCGGCGTGAAGACGGTGGCGCTGCTCACCGACATGTCGACCCCGCTCGGTCTGACCGCCGGCAACGCCCTGGAGGTCCGCGAGTCCGTCGAGGTCCTCGCGGGCGGCGGCCCCGCGGACGTGGTCGAGCTGACGATCGCGCTCGCGCGCGAGATGCTCGACGCGGCCGGTATCAAGGACGCGGACCCGGCGAAGGCGCTCGCGGACGGCTCGGCGATGGACGTCTGGCGCCGGATGATCGCGGCCCAGGGCGGCGACCCGGACGCGACCCTCCCGGTCGCCCGCGAGCAGCACGTCGTCACGGCCCCGTCCTCGGGCGTCCTGACCCGCCTGGACGCGTACGACATCGGCATCGCCGCCTGGCGCCTCGGCGCGGGCCGTGCCCGCAAGGAGGACCCGGTGCAGGCGGGCGCGGGCGTCGAGCTGCACGCCAAGCCGGGTGACACGGTCACGGCGGGCCAGCCCCTGCTCACCCTCCACACGGACACCCCGGAGAAGTTCGACTACGCCCTCAAGTCCCTGACCGGCTCCTGGGACATCGCCCCCGAGGGCACGGCGTTCACCCCGAACCCGATCGTCCTGGACCGCATCGCCTGAGCCGATCCCCTGAGCCACCGGCTCCCCGCTCCGATGAGTTCCGGGCGTCGGACGGGTCTGACTGGTGTGGACACCAGTCAACCGCTCGAACTGACCCTGGCGGCCCGCGCCACCCCCGAGGAGGTGGCGCGGGTGTGCGCCCTGCTCGAAGGGGTCCCGCCCACCGACGTCATCTGTGACGTCGGTGGGCTCGTGCACGCCGACCTCGCCGCCGTCGACGCGCTCGCCCGGCTCCGGCTCACCGCCGGGCGGCTCGGGCACCGGCTGCGGTTCCGGGGCACCGGGAGCGAGCTGCGTCTCCTCCTGGACCTCGTCGGACTGGCCGACACCGTCCTCTGAGGTCAGCCCTCCAGGCGCTCCGGCAGGTCGAAGAGCGGGAACCAGCGCTTGGTGTCGAGGAAGAAGTCCATCCCGCCGACCTTGCCGTCCCGCAGCTCCAGGACGATCAGCGCCCACGGGCTGTATCCGCCCTCCGGGTCCGGGTGGTAGTGCGCGAACGCGGGGGAGCCGTTCGCCACGGTCGGGACCAGCTTCGAGCCCCGGCAGACGTCGCCGACGCCGAGCATCCAGCCCACGATGTCGTCGTGGCCGCGCAGCCACAGGTCGTACGGCGGCATGGACATCGTCGCGTCCTCGTGGAGGAGCGCGGTCAGCGCCTTCATGTCGTACCCCTCGAAGGCCGCGACATAGCGCTCCAGGAGCTCCTTCTGCTCCTCGTCCAGCGGGTCCGCCGTGTCCGAGGCCGCCGGTTCGTTCTCGGCGATCGTCGCGCGCGCCCGCTGGAGCGCGCTGTTGACCGAGGCGACCGTGGTGTCGAGCAGCTCGGCGACCTCGCTCGCCTTCCAGGCGAGCACCTCGCGCAGGATCAGCACCGCCCGCTGCTTCGGCGGCAGGTGCTGCAGGGCCGCGACGAACGCCAGCCGCACGGTCTCCCGGGACACCGCCGTCTCCGCCGGGTCGGCCACCGACGGCAGCACCCGCCCGTCCGGGACGGGCTCCAGCCAGGTGATCTCCGGCCGGGCGTTCAACTGGGCCTGGGCGACCGGCGTCGCGGCCGTCAGGTCCATCGGCCTGGCCCGCCTGTTCCCCGCGTTCAGTGAGTCCAGGCACACGTTCGTCGCGATGCGGTAGAGCCAGGAGCGCAGGCTGGAGCGCCCCTCGAAGGAGTCGAGGGACCGCCAGGCGCGGACCATCGTGTCCTGCACGGCGTCCTCGGCCTCGAAGGACGAACCGAGCATCCGGTAGCAGTAACCGGTCAGCTCCGTGCGGTACTTCTCCAGCTGGGAATCGCGGTCCTCGATCGCCAGGTCACTCATTGCAGGTCCACCCCACTCGCCCCTCACCGGCACCGGTGCTGTGCCGATGAGGGGAAGCTACCGCAGCCCACTGACAACCGGGGTCAGGTTCCCGGCTTCCGCCCGTAGACGAACACGTCGTCGCCGTTCTTGAGCAGGCCCCAGTACGCCTTGGCGTCGGCCGGGCGCATGTTGACGCAGCCGCCCGAGCCCGGAGGGTTCCACATGGACTTGGTCGTGGAGTGGAAGGCCTGGCCGCCGTCGAAGAACTGCGAGTACGGCATGGAGACGTGGTAGATCGTCGACCAGTGGTTGATGCTGCGCCAGTAGATCTTCTTGGCGCCGGTACGGGTCTCGGTCCCGTCCTTGCCCGTACGCACCGGCACCGGCCCGTACTTGAGCTTCTTGCCGTCCTGGATCCAGGTCAGCTGCCGCGTCAGGTCGACGCAGGCGATCCGGCCCTTGTTGGTCGGACACTTCCCGGCCTTGTTCGGGTTCTTCCCTGCGGCCTTCTGCTGGATCATCGTGTCCATCGTCCGCCAGGTCAGCGGACCGGCGTACCCCATGGTCGGGGTGATGCCGTGCGTGCGCTGGAAGGACTGGATCGCCTTGCAGTCGGCGAGCGACTGCTTCCCGTCCGCCGTCCGGCCCAGGAACTTCTCCACCTGCTTCTGGTACGGCCCGGTCGTCACGTTGCACGACGCGGCCTGAGCCGTCCCGGCGCCGAGGGCGACCGTCAGCGGCACCACCATCGAGGTGATGCCGAGGACGATCCCGGCGCGCTTCCGTATTCCGTTCATGATCACCAACTCCCCCTAGGGTCCTAAGATTTAGGACGATCGGGGGAGCGTTCCGGTTGTACGGATCCGGGGCGTATTCAGTGCGCCGTACGGAGGCGGGGGCCGCGCGCCTCGGCCCTGGCCGTGACCCGGGCGCTGTGGCTGCCGTACAGGGTGATCGACACGACGCCGAGGACCGCGACCAGGCCCAGGAGGACCGTGCCGGCCCAGCCGCCGGAGTGGAAGGCGATCGCGCCGAGCGTGCCGCCGACGCTGCTGCCGATGTAGTACGCGGACTGGTAGAGCGCCGAGGCCTGCGCCCGGCCGGTCTTCGCGGTCCGGCTCACCGAGGAGGAGGCGACCGCGTGCCCGGCGAAGAAGCCGGCCGTGATCAGGACCAGGCCCGCCAGGACGGCGGTGAGGCTGTCGGCGAGCGAGAGCAGCAGCCCGGCCGTGGTCGTGCCGACGGCCAGGTAGAGCGCCCCGCGCCGGCCGAGCCGTCCGACCAGCTTTCCGGCCGCGGCCGAGGAGACCGTACCGACGAGGTACACCAGGAAGATCGAGCCGATCACGCCCTGGGGGAGCGAGAACGGGGCCTCGACGAGCCGGTAGCCGATCACGGTGTAGACCGCGCCGAACACGGTCATGAAGAGCGCGCCGATCGCGTACAGCCGCACGAGGAGCGGGTCGGAGAGGTGGGTACGGACGGCAGCGGCGAGCAGCTTGGGGTTGAGCGAACCCGGGGTGAAGTGCCGGGCCTTGGGAATCAGCACCCGGAACACGACCGCGCAGGCCACGGCCATCAGGCCGACCGCGAGGAGCCCTGCGCGCCAGCCCCACATCTGGGCCACCCAGCCGGTGACGATGCGGCCGCTCATGCCGCCGATCGAGTTGCCCGCGACGAAGAGCCCGATCGCGGCGATCAGTGCCTTCGGCCGCACCTCCTCGGCGAGGAACGCCATCGCGGAGGCCGGCAGGCCCGCGAGCGCCGCGCCCTGGACGGCGCGCAGGGCGACCAGCCACTCCAGGTTCGGGGCGAAGGGCACGAGCAGCCCGAGGGCGACCGCGACGGCGAGCGAGACGGTCATCATCCGGCGGCGCCCGAAGCGCTCGGACAGGGCGCTCATCGGGAGGACCAGGAGGGCGAGGGCGCCGGTCGCGGCGGAGACCGTCCAGGAGGCCGCGGAGGCGCTCGCGCCGAACTCGGCGGAGATCGCGGGGAGGAGGGCCTGGGTGGAGTAGAGGAGCGCGAAGGCGGCGAGACCTGCGGCGAAGAGCGCGAAGCTCATCCGGCGGTGGCCGGGCGCTCCGGGGGCGAGACGGGTGTCGAGGGCGGCCGTGCTGGTGGCGACCGCCTCGGTACTGGCAGAAGGCATACAACGAACGTAGGACGATCGGTTTCATGCGTCCAATGCACGGAACTGCTGTAATCGTTCCCATGGTGCATGAGTACAGGTCACAGGGTCGACTGTCACCGAGTAGTTACGAAGAAGACATGGGGCTGCTGCTCGCGCCACGGCTCGCGTACTTCGCGGCGGTGGCGCGGCACGAGCACGTGACGCGCGCGGCGGCGGAGATGGGCGTCCCCCAATCGACCCTCTCCCGGGCGATGGTCCGCCTCGAACAGGACCTGGGGGTCGCCCTCTTCGCCCGCAGGGGCCGGACGGTCTCGCTGACCCCGGCGGGCCGGACGTTCCTCGGCTCGGCCGAGCGGGCGCTCGCGGAGGTGGAGCGGGCGGCCGACTCCGTACGGGCGGACGCGGACCCGTCGGCGGGCCGGGTCGCCTTCGGCTTCCTGCACACGATGGGCTCGGAGACGGTCCCGGCCCTGCTCCGGGCCTTCCGGGCGGACCACCCCCGGATCCGCTTCACGCTGGTCCAGAACTACGGCGAGGCGATGATCGAGCGGCTCCGGGCCGGTGACCTCGACCTGTGCCTGACGTCCCCGGTCCCGGACGCCCCGGACCTGGTGGCCCGCCGCCTGGACGAGCAGCGCCTGCGCCTGGTCGTCCCGGACGACCACCGCCTCGCCTCCCGCAAGCGGGTCCGCCTGGCGGAGGCGGCCGACGAGACCTTCGTGACCCTGGAACCCGGCTACGGGCTCCGCCGCATCACGGACGACCTGTGCGCCGAGGCCGGCTTCACCCCGCGCGTCGCCTTCGAGGGCGAGGAGGCGGAGACCCTGCGCGGCCTGGTCGCGGCGGGCCTGGGCGTAGCCCTCCTCCCGCCCCCGGCGGTCCCCCGCCCCGGCGTCGTGGAACTCACGGTCACGGCCCCCCGGGCGATCCGCGAGATCGGCGTCGCCTGGCTCGACGGCCACCCGGACACCCCTCCGGTGGCCGCCTTCAAGAAGTTCCTTCTCAGCAAGCGCGGCCACCTCCTCCCGGACTGACCGTCCGGGACTCCGCCCCCTACCTGCGCCCCGTCCCGCCGAAGCCCGCCGCCAGCGGCATGCGCAGGCCCAGCGGCGGCGGCGCCGCCAGGGCGTCGGCGAGGGGGCGGGAGTACGGGCGGGCGAAGAGGGTGCCGAGGACGAAGTCCGTCGCCAGGGCACGGACCTCCTCGTGGTACTGGCGCAGCGCGTGCCCGTCCGAGTGGACCTCGAAGCGGCACGTGTCGCGGTTCGCCTTCTTCGCCCGTACCGCAAGGCGGTACGACAACTCCGGGTCCGTGCGCGCGTCGTTGGTGCCGTGTACGAGCAGGATCCGGCGCCCCACCAACTGCCGTACCGGCTCCGGCTCCGCCGCCACGTCGTCCTCCGGCAGCCACGGCGCGAGCCCGAGCACCGCGTCGACCGCCGGGTGCCCCGCCGCCCGCAACGCCGCCCGCGCGCCCATCCCGTGGCCGGCCAGGCAGACCGGGACGTCGCCGTACCGCCGTACCGCCTCCGCCACCGCCCACGACGCGTCCGCCGCCAACGCCGCGTCCGTACCGTTCCAGCCGCGCCCCCGGTACCGCACCACGTGCGCCACCAGGCCCTCCCCGCGCCCCGCCCTGACGAGCTGTCGGCCCAGCGGCAGCAGCGCCGCGTGCGCCCGGACCGAGGCGCCCCGAGCGGACGCGACCTCCCCGTCCGGGAGGAGCAGGACGACACCGCCCACCGCCGTACCGGGGTGCGATGCGCCGACGGGCCGTCCGAGCCGGGGTGTCCGGCTTCCTGCGGTCCCTACGAGTGCGGAGTGCGCCATGGCAGAACAGTCTCAGAAGGCGAGGTGTACGCCATCCGTACGCGCGGTCACTGTTACGTATCGACAAGCGAGTTGAGGAGGGGTGCTCTACGCGCGTAGGGGCTAGAGTGCCGCAATGACGAGCCCTACCCACAGCCTCCCCACCGCGGACCAGATCCGCCGTGCCCCGAAGGTGCTCCTCCACGACCACCTCGACGGCGGCCTGCGCCCCGGCACGATCATCGAACTAGCCCTGGCCCAGGGCTACGACAACCTCCCCGAGACCGAGCCCGACAAGCTCGGCATCTGGTTCCGCGAGGCCGCCGACTCGGGCTCCCTGGAACGGTATCTGGAGACCTTCGCGCACACCTGCGCCGTCATGCAGACCCGCGAGGCCCTCGTCCGCGTCGCCGCCGAGTGCGCGGTGGACCTCGCCGAGGACGGCGTCGTCTACGCCGAGGTGCGCTACGCCCCCGAGCAGCATCTGGAGGCCGGGCTCACCCTGGAGGAGGTCGTCGAGGCCGTCAACGAGGGCTTCCGCGAGGGCGAGCGGCAGGCGCGGGCGGGCGGCCACCGCATCCGCGTGGGCGCCCTGCTGACCGCCATGCGGCACGCCGCCCGCGCCCTGGAGATCGCCGAACTGGCCAACCGCTACCGCGACTCCGGCGTCGTCGGCTTCGACATCGCGGGCGCCGAGGCCGGTTACCCGCCCACCCGCCACCTCGACGCCTTCGAGTACCTCAAGCGGGAGAACAACCACTTCACGATCCACGCCGGCGAGGCCTTCGGCCTGCCGTCGATCTGGCAGGCCCTCCAGTGGTGCGGCGCCGACCGCCTCGGCCACGGCGTCCGCATCATCGACGACATCGAGGTCGCCGACGACGGCTCGGTGAAGCTCGGCCGGCTCGCCGCGTACGTACGGGACAAGCGCATCCCGCTGGAGATGTGCCCGACCTCCAACCTCCAGACGGGCGCGGCGGACTCCATCGCCGAGCACCCGATCGGCCTGCTCCGCCGGCTGCACTTCCGCGCCACCGTGAATACCGACAACCGGTTGATGAGCGGCACGAGCATGAGCCGGGAATTCGAGCTGCTGATCGAGGCATTCGACTACACGCTCGACGACATGGCGTGGTTCACCGTCAATGCGATGAAATCAGCGTTCATTCCTTTCGATGAACGTCTCGCCATGATCAATGACGTCATCAAGCCTGGATATGCCGAGCTGAAGTCCGAATGGCTGTTCCAGCAGACCGCCACGACCAGCGAGTCTGCCGGAAAGGCGGGCTGAGCTAGGGCTTCGGGAGTGGGCCGGGGCGGCCGGGGAACAGCTGACCGGTCGCCTTTCGGTGTTTGCGGGAGTGTCATCCGGTGGCTAAGTTGCAGAGCCGCTCTGCATTCCCCGAATTTCCTCCCCGAAATCCTCAAGGATGATTCTCTGATGAAGCAGTCTGCCGCCAAGACGCTCGGTGTCGCCGCCCTCGGTGCCGCTTTCGCCGCCGCCGCCGCGGGCACGGCCGCCGCCGCCCCGGCGCTGCCCGCCGCCCCCGACGCGCTCGGCGCGGTCACCTCGCTCGCGCCGGTGGGTTCGGACCTCACCGAGCTCCCCCAGGGCGCCACCGAGTCGCTCCTCGGCGGCCAGGCCGCCGTCGACCAGGGCGCCAAGGCCGTCCCGGCCGCCGCCGGCCAGGCGCTGAAGCACGCCCCGCTCGACAACGCCACCGGCGCCCTCGGCAACACCCCGCTCGGCCCGGTCACCGGCCTCCTCGGCGGCCTGCCCGTCGGCACCCTCCCGGTCGGCTGATCACGCCGCACCCGTACGCCCCGTCTCGGGGGACAACCCCCACACGGTTCAGCCCCAACAGCAAAAAAAATGTCTAGGCGCCCCCCCC